>CAZZDW010000047.1:0-25235 GCA_964652945.1 uncultured Phycisphaeraceae bacterium | reverse complement strand
GGGGAGTGGGGGTGGGGGGGCCATCCCGGCCCTGCTGGCCCGGCTCCAGACCACCGGCTCGATCGAGCACGCCCGCGCCGCGGCCGAGTCGCTCGTCGAAGAGGCCAAGGCCGCCCTCGACCCCGTCCCCGACTCCCCGGCCAAGCGGGCGCTGCTCATGATGGCCGACCAGGTCGTGACGAGGGTGTTTTAGGAGGCGTGGGGCGTGAGACGTGGGGCGTCGGTGGCATGAGCGCTCAGGCGGCGGCCGGGTGCTCTTCGCCGGCAGGAAACACTCCAGATACCGACGCCTGACGCCCTACGCCTCACGCCTAATATCCTCCCCTATGCCATCGTCGAACTTGCCGTCTGTTGCTGTTGTGGGCGCGACCGGTGCGGTCGGGCGTGAGATGCTCGACCTGCTCGCCGAGCGCCGCTTCCCCCTCTCTTCGCTGCGGGCGCTGGCGTCGGTCAAATCGGCCGGGCAGAAGCTCCCCTTCGGCGACAACGAAGTGACGATCGAGGCCGCCTCGCCGGAGGCGCTGCGCGGCGTCGACATCGCGCTCTTCTCCGCCGGCTCGGGCGTCTCCAAAGATTTCGCCCCCGCCGCCGCCGAGCACGGCACGCTGGTCATCGACAACTCGTCGGCCTTCCGCATGGTCAAGGACGTGCCGCTGACCGTGCCGGAGGTGAACCCGGAATCGCTGGATGCGCTGCGCGCCAAGGGATCGCGCGGCGGGATCATCGCGAATCCGAACTGCACGGCGATCATGCTGCTGATGGCCGCGACGCCGCTGCGCCGCGCCTTCGGCGTCGAGCGCATGGTCGTGAGCACCTACCAGGCCGCCTCGGGCGCGGGGGCCAAGGGCGTGCTCGAACTGGAATACCAGTCGCGGAGAGATCTGGATGGAGCAGCCGGAAACGCGGTGGTGGGGGAGGGGCAGCAGAGCATGTTCCCCGAGCCGTACGCCTTCAACCTCTTCAGCCACAACACCGCGATCGACCCGGCCACCGGGCTCAACGGCGAGGAGATGAAGGTCATCGCCGAGACGCGCAAGATCTGGGGCGACGACTCGGTGCGGATCGCCGTCACGTGCATCCGCGTGCCGGTCCGCCGAGCCCACGCCGAGAGCGTCAACATCACGCTCAAGCAGCCGGCGACGACGGCCCAGGTGCGCGAGGTGCTCAGCAAGGCCCCCGGCGTGCGCGTCGTGGATGACCGCGAGGCCAACCAGTTCCCCACGCCGCTCAAGGCCAGCGGCGGCGACGAGGTGCTCGTGGGCCGCATCCGCCCCGACCACGGCATGCTGCCGACCTTCGGGCAGAGCTCGCCGGCGACGAAGCCCGACGAGACGCCGACGCGCGTCTTCGACCTGTTCATCTGCGGCGACCAGCTCCGCAAAGGCGCGGCCCTCAACGCCGTCCAGATCGCCGAACTGCTCAGCAAGTAATCGAGATATTTTGAACCACAGAGCACACAGAGAGCACAGAGGAAGGCAAAGACAGGTATTGAACGCGAAGATCGCGAAGACTCGAAGAAATCCATTCTAATGTATGGATGTTTTCGAGACCTTTACGTGCTCCGCGTTCAAAGACATCTGATGTCTTTCTCTGTGCTCTCTGTGTGCTCTGTGGTTCAAATCTGATCGGATGTCTTTTTAGATCGCCGGTTCCGCTTCGCTGTTCTGCTCCGCCGGCTTCGGGGTAACCAGCACACGGTCGATCCGCTGCCGGTCCATGTCGACGATCTCGAAGCGGAAGCGCTCCCATTCGAACGACTCGCCGATCGCGGGGATGTGCCCGAGGTGGGTGAGGATGAACCCGGCCAGCGTGTGGAACGCCCCCTCGTCCTGCCGCGGCAGCTCGCTGACGCCCAGGAGGCCCCGCAACTCGTCGGCGTCGAGCCCGCCGTCGAGCAGGTACGAGCCGTCCTCGCGTTTGACGATCTCGGGGTCTTCGTCATGCGGCGTGTTATGAATGTCGCCGACCAGCCGCTCGACGACGTCGTTGAGCGTGAGCATCCCCTCCAGCGAGCCGTATTCGTCGAGGATGAAGACGATGTGCGTCGCCTGCTGGCGGAAGATGTCGAGCACCTTGAGGGCCGGCGTCGACTCGGGGATGAACACCGGCTTGCGCATCACCTCGTCGAGCTTGACGCTCTGCGAGACCAGGCCGTGCTGCACGAGGTCCTTGACGTGCAGCACGCCGACCAGCTCGTCCAGCGAGCCCTTGCAGACGGGGTAGTGCGAGTGCCCGCCGGTGGCGACGGCCAGGCGCACACGGTCCATCGTGTCGGTGACGTCGAGCCAGTCGATGTCGGTGCGGGGGACCATGAGCGCGCGGGCGCGCTGGTCGCCGAGGCGGAAGACCCGCTCGACCATGTCCTGTTCGGAGGCGTGGATGACGCCGGAGACGGTGGCGGTGCGGATGACGGCCTGGATCTCCTCGTCGGTGACGTGCTGATCGTCGCGCCCGTTCCCCCCCGAGCCCCCCAGGAGGCGCACCAAGAGGTCGGTCGAGAACGACAGCAGGTGGACGGCCGGGGCGGTCACGCGGGCCAGGATCTGCATCGGGCGGGCGACGAGCTTGGCGATCGGTTCGGGGCGTCCGACGGCCAGCCGCTTGGGCACCAGCTCGCCGAAGACCAGCGAGAAGTAGGTGATGACCAGCACGGTGATCCCCAGCGAGAGCCAGCGGGCGTGGGCCGCCAGCCAGGGGACGCCCTTGAACCACTCGGCCAGGTCGTCGGCGATCGCCGCCTCGCCGAACGCGCCGGCGAGGATGCCCACCAGGGTGATCCCGATCTGCACGGTCGAGAGGAACCGCGTGGGGTTGGCCGTCAGGTCCAGGGCGGCGGCGGCCCGGCGGTTGCCGCGGGCGGCATCGGTTTCCAGGCGGACGCGCCGGGCGGCGACGAGCGAGGTCTCGCTCATCGCCAGCACGCCGTTGATCAGGATAAGGAGCAGGATGACCAGCAGTGCCATAGGTGCAAGGACAAGAGCCTACCCGACCGAGCCGATCCGTGCAGGCCGGGGACGCACAGCGGTTTTCGGACCACGCCGGAAGAGGGGGGTATGGGGTGATCTTCCCAACTCGGCTTCAACTTGTTCGCAAACTCATGGACCGGAAAAAAGCCGTTCCACGGGCGGACCGATATCGGCGATGAGGAGGCGTCCCGATCGTTGTCCGATTTGGGATGTGTCTGGACACGCGGCCGAGGGGTCGGTGGAGTGGTGCCATGAAGCACATCGCCAAGAAACCTGGAGCGCGGGGTAGGCGGCTGGGGCGGCTTGGGCGGGCTCCCAGCCGGCTGTTGTACGCCGGGGAGTCGGCGGTGGCGTCGGCCGGGCTGGTGACGGCGGCGGTGCTGCTGCTGGGGCTGGGGGCCTCGGCGGGGTGGACGATGTTCAGCGCCCACCGGCAGGCGCAGCGGGCGCTGCGGGAGAAGACCACCGCCATCGCCGACGTGCTGGCCAGCTCGGTCGAGAGCCTGCTGGCCGATCAGGGCTCGGTCTCGAGCGTGCGCGCGCTGGTGATGAACACGGCGGTCGCCAACGGCCTGCCGATCTGCCGGGTGATCGTGCCGCTCGCCCCGGCCGCGGGTGAGCATGCGCCCGAGTCCGGCGGCAGGCGGGCGGTCCTCGCCGACGCCGAGACGCGGAACCTGACTTCGCCGGCCGTCCTGGTCGGCTGGCGGCAGACGTTGCTGGACGCCGAGCCGGGCCGGTTCGGGGGCGCGGCCCTCGAAGCGACGCCCGCGGATTGGGAGGGCGTCCCCGAGACCGCCAACCGCGTGAGCCGGCCGATCAAGCTGCCGGGGACGGCGGGGCTGAGCGGGGCGACGGGCCTGTTGCTGGTGGCTGACCATGGCACGGGGTCGGTGTGGTCGATGTGGACGGTGCACACGGGCGTGGCCCTGATCGGGGCCGCGGCGATGAGCATGATGCTGCTGACCTACCGCGGCATGCGCTCGCGGCTGCGGGCGATCGGCGCGATCCGCGAGGCGCTGGTCTCGATGGAAAACGGCAACGACGCGACCGAGACGCTCGTCGTCTCCCCCGAGCTCGGCCCCGAGGCGGGCGCGTGGAACAAGCTGCTCACCGAGCGCGAGCAGCTCAAGGAAGCGGCGGTGCGCACGCGGGCGGGCGACCGCGGCTCGGGCGGCGGCGGGGGCGGGCGCGGGGGCGGCGACCTGCTCTCGGCGTGCGACGCGATGTGGCAGGGCGTGGTGCTCATCGACGAGGCGCAGCGCGTCTCCTACGTCAACGGGGCCGCGGCCAACTTCCTCCGCGCGGCGCGCGAGCAGATCGCCGGCAAGGAGGTCGCCAAGTTCATCGACGATCAGCGCGTCCTCGACGCGATCCGCGGCGTGGCGGGGGGCACCATCCGCACACGCACCACCATCGAGTCCAAGCGCCAGCCGGCCGAGGGGGAGACCCCCGGCGAGAACGCCAGCGGCGGCGTCCTGCGGTACTCGGTCCGCGCGGTGCGGCGCGACGACCGCGCCTCGGCGCTGGTCGTCATCGAGGACGTCACGCAGCAGCGCATCGCCGACGAGGCGCGCAACGCCTTTGTCGCGCAGGCGACGCACGAGCTGCGCTCGCCGTTGACCAACATCCGGCTCTACATCGAGTCGCTCTTGGAAAGCGAGGACGGGGCGGGCGACCCGGTGATGCGGGCCAAGAGCCTCAACGTGGTGAACTCGGAGGTCCGCCGGCTGGAGCGGATCGTCGGCGACATGCTCTCGGTCTCGGAGATTGAGGCGGGCTCGCTCTCGCTCAAGCAGGACGACGTGCGGCTGGAGACGCTGTTTCCCGAGCTGGAGGCCGAGTTTGTGCCGCAGGCGAGGGAGAAGGAGGTCGACCTCGCCTTCGTGCTGCCGCCCAAGCTGCCGGTGATCCACGGCGACCGCGACAAGATCGTCCTGGCGCTGCACAACCTCGTCTCCAACGCGATCAAGTACACCCCGACGGGCGGGAACGTGACGGTGAAGGTGATGGTCGACCCGCACGAGCTGCGCGTCGAGGTGGCCGACACCGGCATCGGCATCAAGCCCGAGGAGCACGACCGCGTCTTCGACCGCTTCTACCGCGCCCAGGACCGGCGGATCAACGGCATCACGGGGTCGGGGCTGGGCCTGGCGCTGGCGCGCGAGGTCGCGCGCCTGCACGGCGGCGACATCACGCTCCGCTCGGAGATCGACAAGGGCAGCACGTTCACCATCAGCCTGCCCGTGCCGGAGGGGGCGGTGTAGAGAAGAAGTGGACAGTGAACAGCAAGCAGTGAACAGAAGGCAGTCACGAAGAGGCAGGAGACCACGTCGTTGGAGATCTCGGAGACCAGGCAGGGCGCGGTGACGGTGGTGAAGCCGATGGGGCCGCTCGTGCAGAGCGACGCCGATCAGTTCCGCACGCGCCTGCGCGAGGTGATGACCAAGAGCCTGGGGCGGTTCGTGGTGGACGCGTCGGGGGTGCCGTACGTCGATTCCAAGGGGCTCGAGGCGCTCGTCGAGGCGACCGACGAGCTGAGCCAGTCCGGGCAGGCGCTGCGGCTGTGCGGCTCGACCGAGACCGTGCGCGAGGTGCTCGAGCTGACCGACCTCTCCACGCAGTTCGAACACTTCGAAGACGTCGGCTCGGCCGTCAGGAGCTTCTTATGAGCTCCACTCCCGCGTCCCCACCGCCCTCGGACAAGAACGCCGGCGGCGCCAGGCCCGCCAAGGGGCGGATGCGCGTCGGCGAGGCGCTGATCGAGCAGGGCGCGATCACGCGCGAGCAGCTCGAAGAGGCGCTCGCCGCGCAGAAGGGCTCGGCCGACGCGCGGCCGATCGGCGAGACGCTGGTCGCCCAGGGCGTCATCTCGGCGACGGCGCTGGTGCGTTCGCTGGGGCGGTGCCTGGACGTGCCGGGGTGCCAGCTCCGCCACGGGCTGATGGACCCGCTGTTGCTTAAGGAGGTCGGCGTCGAGGAGTGCCAGCGGCTGCGGGTGATCCCGATGTTCCGCGTGCGGGGCGTGATGACGGTGGCGATGGCCGAGCCGCAGAGTCTGCCGACGATCGACCGGCTCCGCGGCATCACCGGGTGCAAGATCCGCCCGGTGCTGGCGCTCGAATCGAACATCGCCGAGTTTGTCAAGAAATACTCCGGCGAGAACGTCGACGTCGACGCGTTCCTGACGTCGCTGGCCGAGCAGGACGTCGAGGTCGTCGAGCGCGAGACGGTGGACGAGGGCCCGTCGACGGACCTGGACAAGATGGTCCAGGGCGCGCCGATCATCAACCTGGTCAACATCGCGTTCCTGACGGCGGTGCGCGACCGGGCGTCGGACATCCACATCGAGCCGGAGCGCAGCGGCACGCGCGTCCGCTACCGCGTGCACGGGGTGCTGCGCGAGCTGATGAAGCCCCCGGCGGGGATGCACGCGGCGATCGTCTCGCGCGTCAAGGTCATCGGCAAGATGGACATCGCCGAGAAACGCCTGCCGCAGGAGGGGCGCGTGCGCATCGTCGCCGAGGGACGCGGCATCGACCTGCGCATCTCGTCGATGCCGACGCTCCTGGGCGAGAAGGTCGTCGTCCGCATCCTCGACAAGCAGAACCTCAAGGTCCGCCTGCAGGACCTGGGCTTCCGTCCCGAGGCGCTGGTCTCGTTCATGGACGTCCTGCACCGCCCGCACGGGCTGGTGCTCGTCACCGGGCCGACCGGCTCGGGAAAGACGACGACGCTCTACTCGGCGCTCGACCTCTTGCGCACGCCGGAGGTGAACATCCTGACCGTCGAGGACCCCGTCGAGTACCAGCTCGACGGCGTGAACCAGATCCAGGTCAACGAGGCGATCGGCATGAGCTTCGCGAGGGCGCTTCGCAGCATCCTGCGGCAGGACCCGGACATCATCATGGTCGGCGAGGTGCGCGACCAGGACACGGCCCGCGTCGCCGTCCAGGCGGCCCTCACCGGGCACCTCGTGCTCGCGACGCTGCACACCAACGACGCCCCCGGCGCGGTGGCGCGGCTGTCGGACATGAAGATCGAGAACTACCTGCTCTCGTCGGCGATGGACGGCGTGGTCGCCCAGCGCCTGGCCCGCACGATCTGCCCCGCGTGCGCCAGCAAGTATTACCCCTCGGAGGAGGCGCTGGCCGACGCGGGGCTCTCCGACCAGGTGGGTCGGCCGTTCCGCAAGGGCGCGGGGTGCCGCCAGTGCCACGACTCGGGCTTCCAGGGGCGGACGGGCATCTACGAGGTGATGGAGGTGACGCCGGGCATACGGCAGATGATCCACTCCGGGAGGCCGACGCACGAGCTGCGCGAGAAGATGCGGCAGAGCGGGGTGCTCACGCTCCGCGAAGAGGGCGTCATGCTCGCGCTCGAAGGCAAGACGAGCCTCGAAGAGGTCCTCCGCGTGACGCACGACGAGAGCGAAGAAATGGAGACGGCCAAGCAGGCGGGGGCCGGGGCGGCGGGCGAGAAGCCCGCCGTCGCGGCGGCGGCGTCTGCCGAGCCTGAAGGCGAAGGGAGGGCCGCGGCGTGAAGGTCAACTGCATCGCCTTCGATCGCGCGGGCAAGCGCGTGCAGCAGCTCGTCGAGGCCGACACCGTCGCCGAGGCGATCGAGCAGCTCCGCGGCAAGGGGTACTTCGTCACCGAGACGCACGAGCAGGGCGCAAGCGGCGGCACGGCCGCCGGCGCCGCGGCGGGGGGCGGGGCGCTGGCGCTGGTCTCGCGCCGGGGCGGCTCGCTCAAAGACCTGACCAGCTTCTTCCGCCAGCTCTCGATCCTCGTCTCGACCGGCACGCCGGTGGTCGAGGCGCTGGGCTCGCTGGAGCGGCAGGCGTTGCCCGGCAGCGGGTGGCAGAAGACGCTCGCCGACATCAAGGTCCGCGTGGAGCAGGGCGCGTCGCTCTCGGACGCGATGGAGCACCACGGGCGGGTCTTCGACGCGGTCTGCCGGAGCCTGATCGCCGCGGGCGAGTCGGGCGGGCAGCTGCCGTCGATGCTGCAACGTCTGTCGGCGCTGACGCGGCAGAAGCAGCACACCCGCTCGATGATCGTCGGCGCGATGGTGTACCCGTGCGTGCTGATCGTGGTGAGCGTGTCGGTGCTGATCACGATGATCGTGTTCGTGATGCCGCGGTTCCAGGGGCTCTTTGAGACGCTGGGCGCCGACCTGCCGGCGTCGACGAAGGTGCTCATGGGCGCGGGCGCGTTCATGCGGCAGTGGTGGTGGGCGCTGCTGGTGGGGGCCGGCGTGGGGGGCTTCTTCATCAAGATGTGGCTCGCCAGCGCCGACGGGCGGCGGTGGTGGCACCGCGCGGTGATCCGCCTGCCGATCCTCGGCGTGATGACGCGCTCGTTCGCGACGGCGCGGGTCTGCCGCGTGCTGGGCGTGTTGCTGGAGGGGCGTGTGCCGCTGCTGGACGCGCTGGCGCTGACGCGCGAGTCGGTGCCCAACGTGCACTACCAGGACATGATCGAGGAGTCCGAGGCCGAGGTGGCGCGGGGCGAGAACATCTCGTCGATCTTCGCCTCTTCGGGGCTGGTGCAGCGGTCGATCTGCGAGGCGCTGCGCTCGGGGGAGAAGTCCGGGCAGATGGGCCCGGTGCTCAGCGGGCTGGCCGATTATCTCGACGAGGACAACGAGGTGACCTTGAAGAGCCTGACGTCGATTCTTGAGCCGCTCATCCTGGTGGGGCTGGGGTTGGTGGTGGGGGCGGTGGCGCTGAGCATGTTCATGCCGCTCTTCGATCTGGCGGCGGCCAGCTCGGGCGGCGGGGGAGGTGCCCCGTGATCTTCTCGTCGTGGAAACTGGGGCCGATCGGGCTGGACGTGGGCGAGCGGCACGTGTGCGCGGCGCAGCTGATGACGCGCGGCGACGAGCGCCGCCTCGTCGCGGCGACGCGCCTGCCGCGGGGCAAGCACTTTGCGCCCACCAGCGAGAAGCTGCACGCCGACGAGGCGGCGAGCGTGCTGGCGACGCTGCAGCGGCAGGGGTTCCGCGGCACGCGGCTGGTCGTCGGGCTGCCCAGGCCGATGCTGATGTCGGGCGTGCTCGACCTGCCGCCGCGCGGCTCGGGCGCGCCGCTGGAGATGATCGCCCGCACCGAGCTGGCCCGCGCCAACCGGGCGACGCCCGAGGCGATGGAATCGACCTGGTGGGAGCTGCCCGCGCCGGCGCGGGCGTCGACGGGGACGTGCGCGATGGCGGTCGGCTGCACGCACGCCGCGGCGGAGCTGCTCGTCTCGCCGTTTGACGCGATGAGCCGCACCGGCCGCGCCGAGGTACTGGCGATCGACGCGCGGTGCGTGGCGACCAGCCGCGCCTGCGAGCCCTTGATCGGGCACGACCCGGGCGCGATCGGCGCGGTGCTCGAGCTGGGCTGGTCGCGGGGCGAGCTGACGATGCTCGTGGGCGCGACGCCGATGTACGAGCGCCCGCTCGACGACGCCGGGCTCTGCCGCGTGCACGCAAGGCTCATGAGCGAGCTGTCGGTCGACCCCGACGTGGCCGACTACCTGCTCAAGCAGGTCTCGGTCGGGCCCGAGGGCGAGCCGCCCGTGACCGAAGAGGCCGGCGAGGGGCTCATGCGACGGCACGCCCGCGCCGTGCTCGTCGAGCATCTCGGGCACGTTGCCGACGAGGTGCGCGTGGCGTTCGCCTATGCGCAGGGGCGGTACCCGTCGAGCGACGAGCCGCGGCTGCTGGTCGTGGGCGAGGGGGCGCAGATCGCCGGCGCCGACGCCGTGCTCAACGACCAGCTCGGCCTGGCGGTGCGGGTGGTGCGCCCCGCCGACGTGGCGAGGGTGGAGGAGCGGAAGTTCGCCGGGCGGCCCGAGGTGACGGCGGACCCGGCGATCGTGCCGGCGATGGGCCTTGCGTGCTGGAGGCCGGCCGCGGCGCAGCAGACGCCGGAGGAGGTGGCGGCATGAACGGCGTGAACCTCATGCCCGAGCCGCGGCTTCGAGCCGCGGCGCTGCGACGCCGCCTGCGTCGCTGGATCGCCGGCGTGGCGGCGTACGCCGTGCTGATGGCCGTGGTGTGCTTCGCCAGTTGGACGCACGCCGAGGCCGCCAGCGACGACGTGCGCTTCGAGATCGCGCGGGCGACCCAGCGGCTGATCGACGCCGAACGCCGCGCACAGACCAACAACCAGCAGGCCGAGCAGCTCGAGCGGGCCCTGGCCGCGACGCGCGCCGTCGGCGAGCACCCCGACTGGAGCCTGCTGCTGCGGCTGCTCGCCGAGCACCGCGGCGACGACCTGGTGCTGCGGAGCATCGAGATCACCGTCGCCCCGACGGCCAGCGCCGCGTCGGCCTCGGTCGCCTCGGGCCCCGACGCCGACAAAGCGCCCCCCGGCAGCACCGGCGACGAGGCGTACGACATCCGCGTGACGGGGGTCGGGCTCACGCAGCAGCGCGTGCTGGGGTACGCGGGCGAGCTGCAACAGTGGGGGCGCGAGGCGAGCAGCACCGCGCCGGGTGTCTTCACGTCGGTGGACGTCAAGCGCACCTACAGCGAGGAGTTCGCCGGCCGGCAGTGCGTGGGCTTCGAGATCGAGTGCCGACTGGCGCCGAGGAGGCAGCGATGAAAGACCCGCGCGCGTGGTGGATCGACGCCGGGGGGATCGCGGCGTGCGCGGCGCTCACGCTGGGGGCCTTCGCCGCCGGCGTGCGCCCCGTCCTGCAGGCCAAGGCGCAGCAGATCCGCATGTTCACCGAGCTGCGGCAGACCAAGACCGAGGCCGATCAGATGAGCGACATGGCCCTCGAGGCCGAACGCCGGCACGCCGAGGTGCTGCGCGAGCAGCAGCAGACCGACTTTGCCCTCCGCGGCCCCCGGCACCGCCTGGAGCGGCTGCAGGCGCTCTCCGACCTGGCGGCCAACACGGGGCTGGTCGTGCTGCAGGTGGACCCGGCCGAGCCCTCATCGCTCGGCCAGCACATGGCCTATCCGCTGCGCATCAGCGGGCGGGGCTCGTTCGCGGGCGTGACGGCGTTCCTTGAGCGGCTGCACACCGAGTTTCGCGACGTCCGCGTCGTCAGGTGCCGCCTCATGCGCAGCCGCGAGGCCGACGCCGAGAACACCGGGGCCGAGACGGGCAAGGCCGCCGCGGCAACGTCCGATTTCGAGTTCGGCCTTGTGTGGTTTGCGGTTCGTGACGGCTCAATCGCTACGGTCCCCGACGGATCGCCGTAAACAGGTGGCACCGCGGCACGGCGGATCTTCTTGTTAAGCCGTGACGCGCAAACAGCAAACCCTCATCGCGGTTCTTCTCCTCGGCGGCGGCGTGGTCGGCTTCGACCGCTTCTTCGTGCTCGACGCCGGCCCGGCCTCGGCGTCCGCCGCGGAAGGCCCCGCCGCCGGCGAGCAGGCCAAGCCGGCCGCCGGGTCCGAGAACAAGGCCAACATGATCTCGGTGTCACGCGTGCTCGAAACGCTGCGTGACGAGGTCGATCCGGCCGAGGCTCGGTCGGACGCCTTTGCGCTGCCGGCGAGCTGGAACCCCGACCGGTCGCAGCAGGCCCCGGGGAGTGTCTCGGCGGCAAGCGCGATGGCCCCCGAGGAGTTTGTGAGCCGCCACGTGCTCACGGGCGTCGAGCAGCGGACGAACACCGCGGGGCGGCTGGTCAGCACGTATTCGGTGGCGGTGCTGGACGGCACGACGGACCTGCGGGTGATCGACCGGATCGACGGGTACACGCTGGAGCTGATCACGCCGGAGGAAGTGCGGTTTGTCGGGCCCGCGGGCGTGACGGTGACGCTTTCCCGGACCGAGGCGCCGCAGATCAAGCGCAAGTAGTGAGGCTTCATCGCGGTTGTCGCGTCTTGTACGGATTCAGGGTTTGCCGGTCGTTACAGGCCGCAGGGTTGAACCCCCTGCGGCATTGTTCTTCTTAATTGCGGCTTCCCGCGGCTCGATAAAAGGGTAGAGCATGGCCACACGGGCCACGCACAACCACGGGAGAGACGCCCCCATGACTCTGGCCCCATCGATTCGTAGTCGTGCGTTCAGCATGATCGAGCTTGTGATTGTGGTGGTGATCATCGGGATCATCGCCGCGATCGCGATCCCCCGGATGAGCCGCGGCGTCTCCGGCGCCGCCGACGCCGCGCTGCAGAGCAACCTGGCGACGCTGCGGAAGGCGCTCGACCTGTACCAGGCCGAGCATAACGGGAAGTACCCGGCGCTCACCGATGTCAAAGACGCGCTCACCACGTACACGGACGAAAACGGGGCCGGCTTTTCGGCGGCGAAGGATTCTACCAGCGGGGTGATCTTCGGCCCGTATCTGGCGAAGATCCCGCCGTTGCCCGTGGGGGCCAGGAAGGGCAACACCAAGATTGCCGGCGCGGACGCAAGCGATGTCGGGTGGATCTACGTTCAGGCCAGCGGCAAGATCACCGCGAACACCAGCGCCACCGAGAAGGACGACCGCGGCACGTTGTACAGCGATTATTGATAACGCCTTCGATCCAGCGGAGGCCGACGATGCTCGAAGCGAGCGTGCCCAACTCTTCCGGCTTTGCCTCAACCGCCCGACCACGGGCGGTTGTGCGTATGGCGAAACCGCATGACGCGGCGCGGCGCCGGGCCTTCAGCCTGATCGAGATGACGATCGTGGTGGTGATCATCGGCGTGGTGGTGGCGGTGGCGGTGCCGCGGTTCGCCAACTCGTTGAGCACGCAGCGGGCCGACGCCGCCGCCCGCGCGGTCGCGGCCGACGTGCAGCGTGCCGTCGACATGGCCCGCAGCACCAGCGCCCCCGTGACGATCGTCTTTGACACGGATCACGACACCTACCAGGTCGCCGGCATGACCCTCGCCGATCAGGGCGGCGGCAGCGACCGGCGGAACCTCGCCGCCGAGTTCCCCGGCGTCTCCCTGGCGATCTGCGACTTCGGCGGCTCCTCCACCCTCACCATCGACGGCTTTGGCTCGCCGACCAGCTCCGGAGAGATCGTGCTCAAAAAGAACGACGAGGTCCGCACGCTCCTCTTCGACCGATCCACCGGTCAGGTCGACGTCATCCGCGGCATCCCGGGCCACGCCGTCTCGGCCTCGAGCGGCGGTGGGAGCGGCGGCAGCGGGAGCGGCGGCAGCGGTGGTGGGAGCAGCGGCGGCGACGACGAGGACGAAGACGGCCTGGTGGTCCGGATCCTGAACCTGCTGGGGCTCTGAGCCGCACTCGGGAGCGCACGTTGTTTTTGACCTACGACGACAGCCCGGTGCGCGTCTCCCCCTGGCGGCGTGGCTTCACGCTCGTCGAGCTGGCCGTCGCCTCCGCGATCTCGACCATCCTCCTGCTGGCGATCGCCAGCGCCATCGTGCTGGCCTCCAAGGCCCTGCCGGAGTCGAGCCCGGCGATGGCGACCACCGAGGGCGTCCAGGCCGCCGGTCTTCTCTCGGCCGACCTGGCGCACGCCAAGTCGATCGTCCGCGCTTCGACCAAGGGCATCGAGTTCACCGTCGCCGACCGCGACGGCGACGCGGCCGACGAGCGGATCGCCTACGACTGGGACGGCCACGCCGGCTCGCCCGTGACGCGCAGCGTGAACGGCTCCTCCGGCGAGCTGGTCGCGGACGCCTCCGGGTTCGCCCTCTCGCTGGGCACGACGGTCGAGGGCGAGGCGCCCCGCACGCTCCAGCAGTCGACGGCCGAGCAGACCGTCTTCGCCGCCAACGCCGGCTCGGCGTACGCGTTCACCGTCAACGGCTCCTCGCCGATCATGGAAGGCTTCAAGGCCGCCCTCCCCGCGGGCGCGACGACCTGGACGATCGAACGCATCGACGTCTACATGACCTCCAGCGGCTCGCGCTCCGCCTCGCTCATCGTCGCCATCTACGAGCTGGGCCTGCTGGGCAGCCCCACCGGCTCGGCCCTCGCCGTCGCCACGATCGACGAGACCTCGATGCCCACGAGTTTCGGCTGGTTCACGCTCCCGCTCGGCCGCGTGCAGGGCCTCGACCCGTCGAAGAAATACGTCCTGATCTGTGCGCAGAGTTCGAGCACCTCCGGCGACGCCGCGACGATGGCCTACCTGAACATCAGCTCTTCGGAGGGGGCCGCCAACGGCTCGCTCTACAGCCGCGTGCTCGCCCTGTGGGTGCAGGACACCGGCAAGCGCCTGGCGATGCAGGTCCGCGCGACGGCCGTCGTCTCGGTCACCACGCCCGACACCCGCCGGACGGTCGTCAAGGAAGTCGGCGTCGAGCTCAAGCCCGCCGGCGCGCTCAACGCCATCACCTCCGGCGTCAAGCTCCTCAACGAACCGGAGGCGCCATGAACGGATCGTTCCGGGCGTTGGTGGCACCGTTCTCCGAACGGTGCGTGGGCGAACGTGCAGCTCGATGCACGTTCCCGGCTCGGAGAGCCGGGCTACCAGGCTTCAGCCTCATCGAGGCGGTGGTCTCGATCGTGCTGGTGGGGGTGGTCTTCGTCGCCGCCCTCGAAGCGGTCGCGCAGACGGTCAAGAGCCGGAGCATGATGAGCGAGCGCGCCGTCGCGCACGCGCTGGCCGAGCGCCTCATGGCCGAGATCCTCGCCCGTCCTTACGACGACCCCAGCGAGACCGACACCGACTTCGGCCCCACCGCGGCCGAGCTGAGCGCCAGCGGCGGCTCGGGCGGCGCGGCGGGGCGAACGGGCTTCGACGACGTCCGCGATTACGACGGCTGGACCGCCTCGCCACCCAAGGACCGCGGCGGCACGCCGTATACGCAGGCCGCGGGGATGCGCGAGGCGGTCAAGGTCGTCTACGTCTCCTTCGTGGACCTTTCGCAGGCGGTCGGCAGCGACAACGGCCTGCTCAAGGTCACCGTCACCATCACCGGCCGCGACGACCGCAAGCTCGCCGAGCTGACGGCGCTGCGCTCGCGGGCCGCGTCTCAAGCGGAGGCCGGCGAATGACGCGATCTTTCCGGGCTTTAGTGAGCCGTGGCACAGGCGTCTGGCCTGTGCATGAACGCCTGGGTCAGCCGACACAGGCGGGACGCCTGTGCTACGGGCATCACCGCCGGGGCGGGGTGTACATCGTCATCCTCATGTCGGTGCTCATCGTCACCACGATCGGGCTGAGCGGCGTGGCGCTGGTGCAGGCCAAAGAGCGGCAGGCCCGCACGGCCGCCGCCGCCGCCGAGGCGCGCCTGCTGGCCCGCTCCGCCGTCGAGGCCGCCATGCAGTTCATCGCCGCCGATCCGGATTGGCGGTCGCACATCGGCGACCACACCGAGTTCTCCGGCCTGGCCTTCGGCCACGGCACCTTCGGCGTCACGTTCATCGACCCGGTCGACGGCGACCTCACCGACGACGACCGCGACCCCGTCGTCATCCGCGGCCAGGGCCGGGTCTCCGGCGGCGGGCAGAACGTCGCCGCCAAGCAGATGGTCGAGGTCACGATGAACGCCGACCCGCAGCCCCTGGCCATCCTCTCCTCGGCCGTCCACGTCGCCGGGCTCGCCGAGGTGCCCAGCGGCAAGGTGCTGCAGCTCAGCGGCGGCACGATCTCCTCCAACAACGCCATCAAAGACGACGGCGCGATCGGCGGCGACCTCCTTGCCCCCGTCATCAGCGGCTACGGCTTCGCCTCGGGCAGCAAGACCACCCTCAACACCGCGATGCCGATGCCCTCCTCCATCGTCTCGATGTACGCCGCCAAGGCGATCGAGGTGCCGGCGCAGTCGAACATGCAGAAGTGGGTGCTCGCGCCGGGCTACAACCCCTGGGGCACGCCGCACACCGACGGGCTCTACGTCGTCCGGCCCAGCGGCTCGATGACCATCCGCCGGGCGAGGCTCAGCGGCACGCTCGTCGTCGTCAACCCCGGCAACACCACCACGATCAGCAACTCCGTCCTCTTGGAGAACGCCCGGACCGACTACCCCGTCCTCATCGTCGACGGCGACCTGGTCATCGCCTGCAACACCAGCGACTCGCTCGTGGAGAGCGACGCCGGCAACCTGAACCCGTCGGGCGCGCCGTACAACAACTCGACCGACACCGACACCAGCGACGGCTACCCCTGCGAGATCCACGGCCTGATCTACGTCACCGGCAAGGTCCAGGTCACCGGCAACGCCAAGGTCGTCGGCACGATCATCTGCGCCTCAACGAGCACCAGCAGCTACGCCCTGCAGATCGCCGCGAGCGCCACGGTGGTCTACGACCCGGCGGTCGTGGAGACGCCGCCGATCGGCTTCACGAGCTCGAGCCCGATGCAGTACGTCCCCTCGTCGTGGACGCAGGTCGTCGACCATTGATGCTTCTTTGCTCTGGTGAGAAGCGCAGGCGTCTTTCTGCAAAGGCGTTCGGCGTCATCAAAGACAGCCGCGACTCTGGAGGGCTGCGGATCTGTCAGATCCCATCGATGATTGTTTATATGAGACGCGAAGCGTGAGCGCGCGTCATGTGTACTCCAGCGTTTTACACGCTCGCTTACGCTCGCGTCTCGTGTGAGGGCGTCGGGCCCGGCCTCACGCCGCCTTCTTCTGCGTGCCGAGGTCCTTGTGCATCGCGTCGACGGCCCGCAGCGTCATCTCGTCGTACTCGTTGAAGTCGAGCCGGAGGAACGGCTCGACCAGCGCGGGGTCGAACTGCGAGCCGGCGCAGCGCCGGATCTCGGCCAGCACTTTCTCCCGCGGCATCGCCTGACGGTACGAGCGCGTCGAGCTCATGGCGTCGAACGTGTCGGCCAGCGCGATGATCCGCGCCATCAGCGGGATCTGCTCGCCGCTCAGCCCGTGCGGGTAGCCCCCGCCGCCCCAGCGCTCGTGGTGGTGCAGGACGCCCGGCAGCACGTCGGCCATCTGCGGGATGTCGCGCAGGATGCGGTGCCCGATCTCCGGGTGCTTCTTGATCGCGTCGAACTCCTCGTCGGTCAGCCGCCCCTGCTTGGTCAAGACGGCCTCGGGGACGCCGATCTTGCCGACGTCGTGGACGATGCCGGCGATGCGGACGCGGTCGGCCTCTTCCTGCTTCATGCCCATCGCCAGGGCGAGCTGCCAGGAGAGCTGCGCGACGCGGTCGGAGTGGCCGCAGGTGTAGCGGTCCTTGGCGTCGATCGCCGCGGTGAGCGCCTCGAGGGTGCCCAGGAAGGTCGCGCGCTGCGCGGCGTAGAGCGAGGCGTTGTCGAGGAACGCCCCGACATACCCGGCGGCCGCTTCGAGCAGGTGCAGGTCGTAGCTGCTCACCTGCGGGTCGTCGCCGCCCTTGTCGCCGGCGACGAGGTAGCCGCAGCTGTCGCCGGCCATCATGATCGGCTGCACGACGACCTGGTCGCACGGGCCCATGTGCACGCCCTCGATCCTCGTCAGGATCCGCGAGCCGGGGTCGTCGATGAGTCTGCGCGTGTCGAGCACCAGCTTGGAGAGCTGCGAGCCGGTCAGCGGCACGTCGCCGGTGCCGAAGACGCGGTCGCAGAAGTCCAGCGGCAGCCGCGCATCCGGCGAGACCCACGCCCCCAGCCAGCCGAAGGCCATCGTGCGGTGCAGGCACGCGACGAGCTCTTCGAGGAAGTTGTCCGGGCGCGTCAGGTCGCCCATCGAGCGGCCCAGCCCGTAGAGCAGGTCGATCGTCTCGAAGCAGTTGGTGAGCTGCCGCGTGAAGCCCGCGACGGTGTGGTCGTGCCGCTCGATCCGTTCCAGGTCCGCGGCCATCCACGCGATGTTGTTCTGCTGGCGGTGCGCCGCGGCGGGGTCGAAGCTCGCCTTGGGCGACAGGCTGCGGCGGGTCGCCTGCGGGTCGATCTGGGCGGCGTTGCACGCGGCGTCGAAGAGCGGCGAGCTCAGCGAGGCCGGCGAGAGCGCCAGCGCGATGATCATCCCCGTGCGCTCACGCCGGCGGCGCTCGGCGAAGGGGATCGCCCACATGCCCGGCGCGATCTCGGCGACCTGGAGTTCTTTCTGCCTCGCCCACCGGGCGGCGATCCGCGAGATCTCGCCCGCGATCGGCGTTGAGCGGAGCCACAGCCCCGCCGTGCCCGACTCGATCGGGTCGGCGATGATCTTGCCCACGCGGTCGCAGCGCCACGTCGGCATGCCCAGCGTCGAGCACCGCTCACGCAGAACGGCGATCGCGCCAGGGGTGGAAGGGCTCGGTAGCCGCGGTGGCTCGGGGATCGTGCTCATGCAGCTTCTCGCGCTCCGGCTTGTTGAGTCGAGTCGGACAGAGTCCCGGCGGCCTGCCGGTCCTCGGGCGGGGTGAGCAGATCTTTCACTTTGGAGACCAGGTCGCGCACGCCGAAGGGCTTGCCCACGACCTGACGGATGTTGGTCGAGCCCACCTGCGCCTTGTCGAGGATGTGCCCCCGCGCGGTGAGCATGATGGCCGGCGTGTTCTCGGTCGGCGGGTGCTGGCGGAGCTTCTGGCAGAGTTCGAGCCCGTTCATGAACGGCATCTGAAGGTCGGTGACGACCGCCGCGGGGATCTGCTCCTGCACCATCTCCCAGGCCTCCTCGCCGTCCTGGGCCTCGATGACGCGGAACCCCTCGGCCCGCAGGCGTTCGGCCACCACCAGACGGATGTGGGCTTCGTCGTCCGCCACAAGGATCAACGGCTGCACGTCGTGTGAGCTCACGGCCTCCACCTCCAGCAAAGCTTTCCGTTCATAAGAGAGGTTTCATCGTGTTCATCGGCCGGGTAACCGCACGGCTTTGTCCGGGCCGGGGGCGCTTTCATCTCTCGCGCAGGTATGCGGGCATGACCCGCACGACCCGGCCCCGCTATCGGACGTTGGCTCGGGCCCTACGCTTTTCGGGCACGACCACCAGCTTTTTCCGAGGTGCCCTGATGAGTTTCCCGATCGACACCCGTCTCTCCTCCCGCGTCCGCGCGATCGACGCCAGCGGCATCCGCCGCGTCTTCGAACTGGGGGCCAAGCTCAAGGACCCCATCAACCTCTCGATCGGCCAGCCCGACTTCCCCGTGCCCGAGCCGATCAAGCAGGCGGCGGTCCGGGCGATCCATGCCAACTCGAACGGGTATTCCCTGACCCAGGGGATCGAGCCGCTCCGCCGTCGCATCGCCGAGCACCTGCACCACGATTTGCAGTGGGAGGCGGACCTGACCGGCAAGGCGGATGGGGGAGGGGGGGCGCCGACCCCGCCGCAGGTGACGATCACGTCCGGCACGTCGGGGGCGCTGGTGCTGGCGTTCTTGGCGCTCTTGGACGCGGGGGACGAGGTGATTATCCCGGACCCGTACTTTGTGATGTACCCGCATTTGGCGACGATGGTGGGGGCCAAGGCGGTCAAGTGCGATACGTACCCGGACTTTCGGATGACGGCCGAGCGGATCGAGCCGCTGATCACGAAGAAGACCAAGGCGGTACTCTTCAACTCGCCGGGGAACCCGTCGGGGGTGGTGGCGACGGCCGAGGAGTGCCGCAAGGTCGCCGAGCTGTGCCGCGAGCGCGGCGTGCTGCTCATCTCCGACGAGATCTACGACGCGTTCACGTTTGATGATGCCAAAGAGTCGTACGACGGGATCGACGGGAGCGCGCGGCGGTGCCCGTCGCCGGCTCGCGGGATCAAGGACTCGCACGAGTTCATCCTGCTCGTCCGCGGCTTCGGCAAGAGCTACGGCGTGACCGGCTGGCGGCTCGGCTACGCCGCGGGGCCGAGACGGCTCATCGAGGAGATGAACAAGCTGCAGCAGTACACGTATGTGTGCGCCCCGACGCCCCTGCAGTGGGGCGCGATCGCGGCGATGGAGTACGACATCTCGCCGCTGGTCAAGGCGTACCAGAAACGCCGCGACCTGGTCGTCGAGCGTCTGCGGCCGTACACCGAGGTCACCACGCCGGGCGGGGCGTTCTACGCCTTCCCCAAGGTGCCCGAGCACCTGGGCATGACGGCGTCGGACTTCGTCGCGCGGTGCGTCGAGCGGTCGCTCCTGGTCATCCCCGGCTCGGTCTTCTCCTCACGCGACACCCACTTCCGCCTGTCGTACGCGACCGACGAGGCCAACCTCCTCCGCGGCCTCGACGTGCTCGTCGACCTGATGCAGGGGTAAGTTGGCGCTCTGAGATGAGACGCGAAGCGTGAGAGGATTATGCAAGTCTTCCGGCTGTCGGAAAGCACACACTCAACTCGGTTGCGGGTGGGGCGGGCGTCGCGCCCGCCCTGCGGTCATCTCTGA
The DNA here is from genome assembly GCA_964652945.1 of uncultured Phycisphaeraceae bacterium. GTDB lineage: Bacteria > Planctomycetota > Phycisphaerae > Phycisphaerales > UBA1924 > CAZZDW01. The sequence goes on along the minus strand of CAZZDW010000047.1, from coordinate 5,125 downwards.
GCATTCCCTATGGCGGGCGGGACGCCCGCCCCACCCAAAGCCTGTTTTTCCGCACTAAATGGGGGTCTTGGTGATGACTCGACTTGCATAATCCTCGTGAGCGAGCGTCCTGCGGGAGTTGGGCGCTATATACGCTCGCTTCCGCTCGCGTCTCGTAAGAGGACGTTGCGATCAACAAACAGCCGTGCGATCAGCACGATGCCCAGGCCCGGCACGAGCCAGAGTTCGCGGCGTTCGATGAAGCCCATCCAGTAGAACGGCGTGGCCAGCGCGACGGCCGCGGCGAAGACGGTGAGCGTGCGCCGTGAAGGCTTGCTCAGCGGCGAGCGGATCGGCGTAGGGATCATGCAGAGCCAGACGTAGGCGGGGAAGACCAGGCCGTAGAACCCCATGAAGCAGCGGTAGACGACTTCTGGCGCGTACAGACCCGCGACAAGCGGCGTGTGCGATGACGGGTCTTGGTTCGAGGGTGAGCCGCCAATCACCAAGAGAACGATAACGCCGAGGAGCACCATCGCCGCGGTGAGATCCCACGGCGAAGCACATCGCCACGATGTCGACCGCCGGAACTGGCGTCCGTGGGCCCCCATCGTGAATATGAGCTGTGTAGTCCAGTGGATCAGCAGCGGGATCGCGGCGAACATGGGCAGACGCGCGAGCACGCCGTGCACGGGCCCGTCGAGCGTTGCCGCGGCGTAGAGCAGTGTGCCGAGGATCATCACGAAGAAGAAGACGCCGAAGCCGACGGCAAAGGTCTGCCGCGTGGTGCCGGTGGGCGTGCGTCGAGCGGCACGATGGAACGTGAGATCGAGATACGGGCACAGTAAGAAACCGAAGACGACGACCGGCGTCATAAAGAGCAGGCCGATGTCGTTGTGTGCCGAATAGAGTGCGGCGGGGAAGCGCACGGTGTCGGTCATGATGATGAGCACGACAAACACCGCGAGCGAAACAAACCACGTCAACCATGCCGCGGTGCGGCCGAACCTCAGTGGCATGAGAATAAGCACGACACCCAGAGTGATGCCGATCTCAGGAGCCATATCGCCCCACGTAATGTCCGATTTCCACAAGGGGAAGGTAAAGCACAAGAGGAAGAACAACTGGAACGCGGCGGTGACCTCGGAAAACGCCCGGCACGCCGTGCGGTGCCGCGACACCACCGCGCGGCTGATCTTCCGGTTGCGGATCACCCAGCCCATCGCGGCCGCGCCGACCACGTTGGGCACGGCAAAGACGATGTAGCCGAGCAGGCCGTAGTCGCGCACGAGCAGCACCGGCAGGAACATCCCGATGCACCACGTCCACGAGCACGCCAGGTACACGGCCCAGCCCAGCACGGCCCACAGGTCGCGCCTCGGCCGGCAACCGTCGTGGTGGGAAACCGCCCCGTTTGGTGTGGTGCCGCTGATCACGACGCCAGTGTAGGGGAAGCACACCGGCGGCATACGCGGCGAAATCGCCACCCAAACAGGGCAAAGTTGGCGTGAAAGCCGGAAAACCGCCGCCGGGCGAGATCGGCGCTCGGCTAGGATGACTCATCAGGGGAAACGGGGACGGGGCATCGAGGGGCGCGCACATGACAAGACGCACGAACAAGCACGACGCCGCGGGGGCCACGCCCGACGGCGTCGCGGGGACGCTCAAGAAACCCTCGGCGCGCACGCCGGTCGGGAAGAAGGCGGCGGCGAAGAAGACGCTGGTGGCGGCGATGATCCAGGAGATCAAGCCGCCCGCTGCCGCGTCCTCCGGTGCTTCGGCGGCGGCGTCGGTCGACACGCACGAGGCGATCGCGCGGCGCGCGTTCGAGATCTACCGCGGGCGGTGCGAGCGCGGCGAAGAGGGCTGCGCCGAGGGCGACTGGCAGCAGGCCGAGCGCGAGGTCTGGGCGTCGATCGGCGAGCGCTAGCGCGTCACGCCGCGGCGTCGGTCTGGTCGGTGCCGGCGCGGGTGGGGAGCTTGGCCGCGGTGGCGGAGGAGGGCTTGTCCTTCGCGGAGAGCCAGTGAGCCGCGATGATCTTGTACGCCCACGTGCCCACGAGGATCAGGCCGCCCGCGCCGATGAACAGCAGCGTCTTGTGGCGTGAGTGCCAGTCGGGGATCCATTCCGCGTAGAAGGTCAGGTAGACGACGGCGGCGATGTAGCCGATGAGCACGGGGGGCACGAGCCACGGGCTGGTCTTCTTGGCCATGCGGTCGGCGCGGTTGTTGAGGTTGTCGGCCTCTTCGCGCAGGCGTTTGAGCACGCGCTGCGCCCAGATGAACTCGGTCGCGAGGATCATCAGGCCGAGGATCGCCACGGGGATCCCGCCCGGCCCGGGCAGCAGCACGCCGATGGGCACGCTGAAGACCAGCATGGTCACGCCGATGACGAGGATGGCGATCCGCCGCCCGTTCTTCCAGGCGATGTCGGCGGCTTCGGCGAGGTCTTCCAGCGGCGTGTGCCGTTTGGCGCTCTCCCGCCTGGCGCTGAGCACCGACGCGATCACCCCGACGGCGAGGATGCCCACCAGCACCGAGAGCGAGACGAACTTGGGGATCTCGATGGGGTGATAGTCGGTGACGCCCTGCGTCCAGCCCCAGCCGGTGGTCAGCCTGGTGACCGCGTTGATGAGGTGCGGCACGCCCTCGAGCAGCATCTTGACGCCGATGAACGCCAGGATGAAGACCAGCGCCGACTTGAGGTACTTGAACGATTGCATGAACGCGCCGAGGGCGAAGTACATCGACCGCAGGCCGAGGATCGCGAAGACGTTGGAGGTGAAGATGATGAAGGGGTCGCGCGTCAGGCCCATGACCGCGGGGATCGAGTCGAGGGCGAAGATGACGTCGGTCGTCTCGATGACCAGGAGGACCAGCAGCAGGGGGGTGACGGCGCGGGTGCCGTCGGCGAGGCGCGTGAAGAACCGCTGCCCGTCGAAGCCGTCGGAGACCGGGTAGACCTTGCGGGCGATGCGCACGGCGATGTTCTTGTTGGGCTCGACGTGGTCGTCGCCCATGCGGAGCATCTTGACGGCGGTGATGAGCAGGAAGACGCCGAAGAAGGCGATCACCCAGTCGAAGTAGTGCAGCACGGCGACGCCGACGCCGATCATCAGCGCCCGCAGCACCAGCGCCCCCAGCACGCCCCAGAAGAGCACGCGGTGCTGGTATTTGGCCGGCACGCCGAAGACGCTGAAGACCACGGAGAAGACGAAGATGTTGTCGACGCTGAGGGAATATTCGAGCAGCCACGCGCCGAGGTAGTCGGTGGTGGCCTGCCACCCCCAGCCCTTGGCGTTCGGGAACTTGGTGGGGTAGTAGCTGCCCGGCTCGGCGAAGCCGAAGAGCTGGTGCTGGAAGATGAAATAGACGCAGGCGGAGAAGAGGAGGGCCAGGAGGATGGTCAGCCCGGTGAAGCGCAGGGCGTCTTTGGCACGGACTTCACCTTCGCCGCGGTTGAGCACGAACAGGTCGATGCTCAGCATGCCGAGGATGAAGACGACGAAGGCGATCCAGACCAAAACCATCGTGTGTTTCGCTTCGCTGGCTCGGCCGCTGCCCCCCGCTACGCCGCTTGGACCGGGCCGAGAACCGGAGCAGCGATGGTAGGCGGGACCGCGCAGGGAGCAGGGAGCAGGCAGCAGTCAACAGAAGGCAAGCACGCTCCTCGTCGTTTGACGGGGGACCTGCTCCCTGCTGCCTATTCCCTGCTCCCTTTCCTGTTCGCTACTTTGTCCGCACGGCCATGTACGACGCGAGCTGCCGGAGTGGTTCGGCGGCATCGCCGAGGGGCTTGAGCGCGGCGAGCGCCCGGGTGTGCAGCTCGTTGACCTTGCGGCGAGACTCGCCGACGCCGAAGACGCCGGGGTAGGTCAGCTTGCCGGCGTCGGCGTCCTTGCCGGCCTTCTTGCCGAGGTGGGCCGTGGTCTGCGTCACGTCGAGCAGGTCGTCGACGATCTGGAACATCAGCCCGATCGCGTCGGCGTACTCGCTGAGCGCGGCCAGTGATGGATGATCCTGCGTGTTGGTGTCGTCGCCGGTTGCGGCAAGGCCCAGTACCGCCCCCATGCGGCAGGCGCAGCGGATGAGCGCGCCCGTCTTGTTGCGGTGGATGAGTTCCAGGCACTCTTCGGGTGTCGGGCTGTTCGGCGTGCCGTGGGGGGGCAAGGTGTCGTACACCTGCCCGACGATCATCGCGGAGGTCGCCTGCCCCAGCTCGCGCACGAGCCGGGCGGCGACCGCGGCGTTCGTCGCGGGCGCTTCGGCGGTCAGCGCCAGGAAAGCGAGGGTGAGCATCTCGTCACCCGCGAGGACGGCCATCGCCTCCCCGGCGTGCTTGTGCAGCGTGGGGCGGCCGCGGCGGAGGTCGTCGTTGTCGAGCCCCGGCAGGTCGTCGTGGACGAGGCTGAAGGCGTGGATGAGCTCGATCGCCACGCCCGCGGGGAGCGAGTCTTCGCCGGAAGCACCGACGGCCGCGGCGGCGTGCCAGGCCAGCAACGGGCGCATCCTTTTGCCCGGGCCCAGCAACGAATAGAGCACCGCCTCGCGGAGGTTGGACGGCAGCTTCTGCGATTCGACGAACCGCTTGAGCGCGTCGTTGATCGCCGCGGTGGGGGCGAGCACGGCCTCGGGGATCGTCGTCTCGTCCATCGTGGGGGCGGCAGAGGCAGGGGGGGGCATGGAGAGGAAGTATAGAAAGTTGGACTGGCGTGGCACAGGCGAGACGCCTGTGCCACACCTCACCGTGAGGCGGCACGACCAAGACAGGACGCAACGGCCACCTAGCATTTCCTCTATGACCGCGACGTTCGATCGAGTCTGGGGGGTTTTCGAGGCCGGCGGCTGGGTGATGTGGCCGCTGCTCATCATGAGCCTCGTCTCCATCACGCTCTGCGTCGAGCGGCTCTTCTTCTGGCTCGGCACGCACGGCCCGTCGCGCTCGGCGTGGCTGGGACGCCTGGGCAAGACGCTCCGCCAGGGCGATACGGCCAAGGCGCGGGCGCTCTGCTCCAACACGCCGGGCGAGAAGACCAAGGGCTCGGGTGGCGTCTATTCCGACTTCACCCGCTCGCTGCTCGATCACCTGCACGAAGAGGGCGCGGACAACGGCGACGGCGCGGGGAATGGAGTTGGGGGGGCGGGG
>CAZZDW010000046.1:0-26207 GCA_964652945.1 uncultured Phycisphaeraceae bacterium | reverse complement strand
CGTCGTCGAGTTCTGGGCGACGTGGTGCGGCCCGTGCATCGCCGCCTTCCCGCACATGAGCGAACTCCAGAAGGAATACAAGGACAAGGTCACGTTCATCGGCGTCGACGTCCTCGAGCAGGCCCCGGACACCGACGCCACGCAGGAGCGGATCAAGTCCTTCGTCGACGAGCAGGGCGAGCGCATGGGGTACACCGTCGCCTACAACGGCCCCGGCATGCAGGGCCTGGCCTCCAGCTACCTCATGGCCGCCGGGATGAACAGCATCCCCACCTGCTTCGTCGTCGACGGCGGCGGCACCGTCGCCTGGATCGGGCACCCGATGATGCTCGACGCCGTCCTCCCCGAGGTGCTCAGCGAGAAGTGGAACTCCAAAGACGGCCCGGCCGCGCTCGAGCTGATGTTCCAGGGCGTCAGCAGCGCGATGACGCTGGCCTCCAGCGACCCCGCGGGCGCGCTCGATTCGCTCGACACGATGTTCAAGGAGCACCCCAAGCTGGCCGAGCTGTACGAGGCGCAGTACACCCAGTTGCTCGTGCTTGCCGAGAAGTGGGACCAGGCGCAGATCCACGTCGAGAAGCTCTACACCAAGGCCGCCGCCGACAAAGACCTGCAGATGCTGAACAACATCGCCTGGTGGATCGTCGCGCCCGACCGGACGGCCGCGTCGCACGGCCCGCTCGTCGAGATCGCGATGAAAGCAGCCCAGGAAGCCGTCGACCAGAGCGAGGGGAAGATCGGCGCGGTCTACCACACCCTGGCGCGGGTGTATTACGTCAAGGGCGACCTCGACAAGGCGATCGAGCTGGAAGACAAGGCCGCGACGATCGCGACCAACCCCGACAACGCGGCGATGTTCAAGGACCAGGCCGAGAAGTACAAGGCCGAGAAGAACGGCAAGCCCGCCGACGCCGACAAGCCCGCCGAGTAAAGACGGCCCAGCCCGGCGTTCCGTTCAGCGCAGCCCATACTCCTTGAGCTTCCGGTAGAGCGTCCGCTCGCCGATGCCGAGGAGTTGGGCTGCTTTTTCGCGGTTGCCGCCGGTGAGGCGGAGGGTCTCGCGGATCGCGCGTTTCTCGATCTGTTCGAGGCTCGTCCCGGCGAGCCCCCCTCCCCCCGCCCCCCCCATCCCCGCGGGATAGGCGCCCATCGCAGCATCCGCGCCGGGTTCGGCGTGGTCGTCGCTGTCGCCGCTGACGATCTCGGCCGGGACGTGCCGCGCGTCGATCTTCACCACGCCGTCGGTGCCGGGGCCTTCGCCCAGGGCCATCACGACCATCGTCTGCACGACGTTGAGGAGCTGCCGCACGTTGCCCGGCCATGCGTAGGAGGTCAGCCGCATCATCGCGGCGTCGGTGATGTCGGGCGTCTCGGGCGCCTTGAGCTCCGCGGCGTATTTGGCGATCGCGTGCCGCGTGATCCGCGGGATGTCCTCCCGCCGCTCGCGCAAGGGCGGCAGGTGAACGTGCGCGCCCTTGATGCGGAAGTACAAATCCTGGCGGAACGTGCCGTCGCTGACGGCTTTCTGCAAGTCCTTGTTGGTCGCGCTGACGAAGCGCACGTCGGCCTTGCGCGGGTCGTTGGAGCCGAGGCGGACGACCTCGCCGCTTTCCAAAACGCGCAGCAGCTTGGCCTGCATGGTCATCGGCATGTCGCCGATCTCGTCGAGGAAGACGGTCCCCTTGTCGGCGAACTCGAAGACGCCCTCGCGTTCCCGCTCGGCCCCCGTGAACGCCCCGCGGACGTGCCCGAAGAGGGCGTCTTCGAGCAGGCTCTCGCTCTGCCCGGCGCAGTTGAAGGCGACGAACTTGTGCTTGGCCCGCAGGCTGTTGCGGTGGACGGCCTGGGCGATCAGCTCCTTGCCCGTGCCGCTCTCCCCGGTGATGAGCACCGGCAGGTTGCTGGCCGCGACGGTCTTGACGGTCTGGAGGATGCGGCGCATCGGCTCCGAGCCGGCGATGATCCCCTCGAAGCCGTTGTGCTGCACCAGCTCGGTCAGGTTTTCGTCGTTGCCCTCTCCACCGGCCGCGTGGCGCAGCAGCACGGTCTCGGCGGCACGGTTGACCACGCCGCGGAAGACTTCGAGGTCGAGCGGCTTCTCGACGAAGTCGAAGACGCCGTCCTTGAACGCCGCCCGGGCGGTCGCGACGTCGCCGTGGGCCGTCACCATGACCGTCTCGGCGGTCGGCTGGAGCTGACGGACGGCCCGCAGGACCACGAGCCCCGCGTCACCCCCGCCCGCCCCGACGACCGCGTTGCCCACGCCGCGCTCGCCGGCCGAGGCGGGCATGCGCAGGTCGGTGACGACGATGTCGAAGGAGCCGTGCGTCAGCTCGTCGAGTGCGGCTTTCACGCCGTGCACGATGGTGCAGACGTGCCCCGGCCGCCGCAGTGCCTCGGCCATCACCTCGGCGTGCTCCTCTTCATCCTCGACGATCAGCACCTGTGCGGCCAGTCGGTCGTCCGTGAATCGAGATTCGGGCATGGAAGGATGGTATTGGGGCTAACGGTAGCTCGGCTCTCCGAGCCGAGCGCGGGCGCACAGTCTCAAGTTGGCCCACGCCCGGCTCGGAGAGCCGGGCTACCAGGTGCTTTTCCCCGCCTCATCGCGCACAGCCCGATCGCGATCGCGTCGGCCACGTCGGGCGGCTTGGGCGTTTCGATCAGGTGCAGTTGCGTCTGCACCGCCCGCTGCATCTGCTGCTTGGAGGCGTGCCCGTTGCCGGTGAGGCTCTTTTTCACCTCGGTCGCGCCCAGCTCGACGATCGCCAGCCCGGCCCGTGCCGCCGCCAGGAGCGCCACGCCCCGCGCGTGCCCCATGATGATCGCCGTCGTCGGGTGCGCGTAGTGCGCGTACAGCTTCTCGATCGCGAGCATGTCGGGCTTGAGCCGTTCGATGACGCCGATGAGGTCGGCCTCCAGCTCGATGAGCCGGTCGGCCAGGGCGATCTTTCCATTCAGCCGGATGACGCCCCCCTCGATTACGTCGGCATCTCGCCCACGTTCACATCCGTCGCCGTTGTGCCCCAGAACAGGCTGCCGCGACGTGCGCGAACGTGTTGCACGCGCCGACGGCTCGATGCACGCATAGCCGGTGAGCCGTGTGCCGGGATCGATGCCGAGGACGCGCATGGGCGAATCGTATGGTGGCCCCGGTGGTGGGGGGGGCCAGACCGGGGTGCGGGCATACCTGTTCACGTGCGCCCACACACCGCTCGGAGAGCGGTGCCACCAAAGGCACATTCGCTTAACCGAGGGACAAACTCCTCTGTTTTGACAGGCGTGTGCGCACCGATCGCGTGATCGATGCGAGCAAGGACGAAAAAATGTGCGGCGCATACGCGCGGGAACCCCCGCCCGCGCGCACACACAGCGCGGTGTATGCGCCGCACACACAAAGTCGGGTTGAACGAGGGCTGATTTCCTTGAAACCCGCGCGTCCTGGCGAGGTGAGGAGATCAGCGCAGCCAGCGTATGCATCATGCACGGCGAAGTCGCCGCGAACAAACAATCGAGAGAAATATTCGCGGGTTTTACCCGACCGGATGCACACGATTCGCGTGCGCACGCAGGAAAAAAACGCAACTGAATCGCCGTGGCCAAAGTATCAAAGATGAGCGGATATTTATGGACTCGCGGGCGCGGATGCCCGATAGCCAATGTGCACGGGTCTGTCGCCGACCACATGTGTTTCGTGGCGAGTGCCAGAACAATGAATGGGCCGGGGGAAACGAACGACCCGGGGAAGGGAACTCAGTGAAGCAGATTCGTACCGACCTCCGGCTGGCCCAGCCGCCGGAAGAACACCGCCCGTCTTCGGGCACGCTCGACGCCGAGCGCCGCGCCGCCGCGATGCTGCTGGCGTCGCGCCAGGACGTCCGCGACGAGGCGCTCAACGTCGCCTGTTCGCTGATGGCGCGCGTCGCCGAGCGGACGGTCTCGACGCGCGACGTCGACCTGTCGCCGCCCGCGCCGCACGAACAGGAGACCGTCGCCGCACGGATCGTCGTCCGCCCGCACCCGTCGCTGCTCAGCGGCATGCTGCAGGTCGTGCATCCGATGACGGAAGACGAACACCGCGGCGCAGCGCCCGACGCCGGCTGACGCCCCGCGTGCCGTCGGGCTATGCTCGCCTCGATGGAGTCGATCGGTCAACCACACCACGCAGGCGGCGTCCGCGTCGCCTGTGCGCTCTCCGGCCACCTGCACCCGGTGCAGGCCGCCGAATATGTCGCCAAGACGTGCGCCGAATCGCTGCACCTCGCGCCGATCGACGAGCCGACGCCTCACGCCGAAGACGGCCCGTCCGCCGAGCGGGCGCTGGCCGAGCCTTCGCGCGAGCCGCACGGCCCGCTGCCGGCCCACCACGCCTCGGCGGGGGGCGCAGGAGGAGCGGGCGGGGCCGGGGGGCGGCGGGTGGACCTGGCGATGGTCTTCATCTCGCCGCATCACGTCGACGCGACGCGGGCGATCATGTACGCCATCCGCCGCCGGCTCAACCCCGGCGTCTTGCTGGGCGTCTCGGGCGAGTCGGTCCTCGGCGGCGAGACGGAACTGGAGGGCTCGCCGGGCGTGTCGCTCTTTGCGGCGTCCCTGCCCGGCGTGACGCTCCGCCCCTTCCGCGTCGACCAGGTGCCGATGGTGCGCGACGGCTCGGAGCACGACGCCGCGGCCCTCGCGCACGCCGCGGGCATCTCGGTCCCCAGCTACCGCGGCACGATCCTCTTCTGCGACCCCTACAGCGTGCCGATGAACGTCGTCCTCCCCTCGATGTCGCACGCGTGGAAGTGGAGCCGCAGGCAGGTCGGCGACGCCGCGCCCGGGCGTGCGCCGATCCTCGGCGGGCTGGCGTCGGCCGCGAGCAAACCGGGCGGGAACGTGCTGATCCTCGGCGATTCGGTCCTCCGCTCCGGCGGCGTGGGCGTGTCGCTGGCGGGCAACGTGCAGATGGACGTGCTCGTCAGCCAGGGCTGCCGCCCCATCGGCCAGCCGATGGTCGTCACCGGGGCGCGGGGGCAGATGATCACCACGCTCGGCGGCCGCCCGGCCGTCCGCGTCCTCTCGGACATGCTCGACGCGATGAGCGAGGAGGACCGCGAGTTCCTCCGCAAGGGGCTCTTTGTCGGGCGCGTGGTGAACGAGTACAAGCCGCGGTTCGGGCGCGACGACTTCCTGATCCGCAACGTCATCGGCGTCGAGCGGACCAGCGAGGCGGTCGTGGTGGCCGACGTGATGCGCGTGGGGCAGACGGTGCAGTTCCACGTGCGCGACAAGGCGACGGCCGCGGAAGACCTGGCGCTGCTCCTCGACGCGCAGCGGCTGTACGAGCGCCCCGCGGGCGGCCTGCTCTTTACCTGCAACGGGCGGGGGACGAAGCTGTTTGACGAGCCGCACCATGACGCGCGGGCGGTCTCGCGGGCGTTCGCCCCGCCGCGTGCGGGCACGGAGCTGGCCAAGGGGGGCACGCCGATCGAGCCGTCGTCTGCGCCAACAGGAACATCGATGTCGCGTGGTCCGCTGCCGTTGGCGGGTTTCTTCGCCGCCGGCGAGATCGGGCCGGTGGGCGACGAAGCGTTCGTCCACGGTCAGACGGCGTGCCTGGCGCTGCTCAGGAATGTGCAGACCGCAGTGAAATAAGCGTTGCAATGATGCAGTTTTCTGCTGTCATGAAAGCCGAGGGGCTCAGCCCCTCGGTCTCTTTGTCACTCGACGCATTTTTTCTCAGTAGCCCGGGCGGCACGCCCCGGCTCACGAAAACACACGCTCGCTCACGCTTCGCGTCTCGTAGAAGAGCGACAAGTTCTGCGAATGCCGAATCCCGGTTGTCGAATCCCGGTTGCCGAATGCCGCTTCTCTTTCACAGCTCACTTCAGCTCGACGTGCCAGTACGCGTCGTCGAGGAACGCCTTCCACGACGAGTAGCGGTCCTGGCCGAGGCGCAGCGAGATGAGCGGGTTGCGCTTCGGCCGCACCGGCTCTTTGATGAGGTGCATCCCCGACTGCTGCGGCGTTCTGCCGCCCTTGCGGGCGTTGCACTTCACGCACGCGCACACCAGGTTCTCCCACGTGTCGCCGCCCCCCTGGCTCCGCGGCGTCACGTGGTCGATCGACAGCTCGCTGGTGGCGAAGTGCCTGCCGCAATACTGGCAGAGGTTGCGGTCGCGGGCGAAGAGGTTCCGCCGGTTGAGCTTGACGATCTGCGCCGGCAGGCGGTCGTAGCCCAGCAGGCGGATGACCCGCGGCACGGCGATCTCGTGCCGCATCGTCCGAACCCAGTCGAACTTGTCCGGCTCGAACTCGCGCCGGTACGCCGACAGCTCGGCCCACGACTCGAAATCGAAGTTCTGGTACGCCGTCCCGTCGAGGTGGATCACCTCGGCGATGTCGCGGCAGAGCAGCGAGAAGGCCCGCCGCGCCGAGACCACCCGCACCGCGACGTACAGCCGATTGAGGACGAGCACCTTGGCGTCGAGCGCCGTCACCAGCCCCCCGCCGGGCATCACGCCAAGACCGATCCTCCCGGCCCCGCCCAGGCCGTTCGCAACGTCGGCGTCGTGACCCGATCTGTGTGAGGGGTCGGCGGCCTCCTCGATACCGCCACCCCTGCCCCTTCGGGCCTGCCCGTGGTCGCCGTGATGGGACCGTTTCTTGCTCATACAACCCGCGGCCGGGCCTTCCAACACAGCCGCGTACGGACTATGCCACCAAAAGGGTAGTGGACAAGCCGCCCCGCTTCAACAATCCACCGACCGACCCGCGTTCCCGCGTCGTACGGGGGCTTTTTCCCGACCGGTTTGGCGGAATCTTCGCGGTCCGGGGCTCTTTGCCTTTGGTGGCACCGGTCTCCTGACCGGTGCGCGGGCGCATGGCCTTTGGTGGTGCCGGTCGTGCGGCCGACCGGCGCGCGGGCGTTGCTTGCTGATACCAAAAGTAGATTATGCGATCTCTGTGAACGGTCATCAGCCGTCGGTTCGGCGCTATGCTCCGCGGATGAGTGAGCAGAGCCGACCGGAAGGGACCGCCAACTTCGCCGACCGCCTCGCCGCCGCGATCGACCGCCTCGGCACCCCGGCGTGCGTCGGGCTCGACCCGGTCTTCGAGAAGATGCCCGAGATGTTCCGCGCCGAAACCTCGCTGGCCGGCGAGGCGCTGGCGACGTTCTGCATCGACGTGATCGACCAGGTCTACGACGTGGTCCCCGCCGTCAAGCCGCAATCGGCGTGTTTCGAACGCTTCGGCTCGGCCGGGTGTGCCGCGCTCGAAAAAGTCATCGCCCACGCCCGCGCACGCGGCCTGCTGGTCATCCTCGACGCCAAACGCGGCGACATCGGCGTCTCCGCCGAGCACTACGCCGCGGGCGCGTTCCAGCGAGGTGCGGCGGGCAGGGGCGCCGACGCGCTCACCGTCAACCCCTACCTCGGCATGGACACCCTCGAGCCGTACCTCGCCGAGCCGTACGCAGACGGCGGGAGGGGCGTCTTTGTGCTCGTCCGCACGAGCAACCCCGGCTCGGACGGCGTGCAGGCCGTCCGGCTCGCCGATGGGCGCACCGTCGGCGAGATGGTCGCCGATCAGGTCGCTCAGCTCGGCGGGAAGTGCGTCGGCGCACGCGGCCTGTCGAGCGTGGGCGCGGTGGTCGGCGCGACCAAGTCGGCCGAGGCCGCGGCGATGCGCAGGCGCATGCCCGACCAGTTCTTCCTCATCCCCGGCTACGGCGCACAGGGCGGCACGCTCGACGACCTCCGCGGCATGGTCCGATTTGCGGACGGACAGGCCGGGGGGACGGGGGAGAGGGGGAGCGCTGGCGACCTCGGCATTCTGGTCAACGCCAGCCGGAGCGTGCTCTACGCCTTCTCGCCGGCGGACGCCGACTGGCGCACCGCGGTGCGCGACGCGGCACGGCGCTTCGCCGACGAGCTGCGCACGCTCACGCGATAGCTCGACGCTCTGAGCCGAGCGCGCGCGCTTGATTTCAGGCTTGCCCACGGCACTGGCGGGACGCCTGTGCCACGTTCAAACAGCCCCTGATACCCGGAGCACGGCTTACCCATTTCTACAGAGCGCTCTCCGAGCCGAGTCGCGGCATGGCGTGCCGGTCGACCACAGGTGCGCATAAACACGCCCCGAGCCAAGGCCCGGGGCGTGCGCCTTTATCCAGTTGTGCGAGGAGATCGTGTCGCGGCAAGCCGAGCCTTACTTACGAAGAGGCTCAGGCGCGCCGACGGCGGACGGCGAGCAGGCCGCCGCTCAGGCCGAGGAGCAACGAAGCGCCCGGGCCGGGGACGGTCGAGCCGGTGAACGAGGCCTCGGCTCGCCAGTTGGCGGTGGGGAGGAGGTAGTTCTCGTTCTGCGAGTCGGAGACGAGCTGGACCGGGCCGCCGATGCTGGGCCCGTCGGTGCCGACGTTGATGACGCTCAGCGCGAAGGCGAAGTCATCCGGCCCGATCTGCGCGCCGCTGGTCAGGCCGTACGCCGTCAGGCCGGGGAAGGCCGTCAGGAACTCGGGCGTGACCGTCCAGGAGATGTCGGCGAAGGTGTCCGAGCCGAGGGCCGCGCCCGTGGTGCTCCACGAGGTCGCGCCGCCCGGGGCGGTGAAGACGCCCTGCGACGGCGGGTTGATCGCGCCGACCAGCCAGGCGTCGCCGTTGGCGGGGTTGTTGAACGAGAACGAGCCCGTCACGTTGTACGAGTGGACCCACGTGGGGCCGAAGACGTTGACGCTGCTGGCGTGAGAGAGCGTGAACGCCGCGTTGAACTCGACGGCGATCGGCAACGCCGCCAGCGGGCCGTTGTCATCGTCGATGAGCAGCGTCACCTGATCGTTGGGATCGCTGCCGTCGAGCAGCAGCGACGTGGCCCCCACCCCCGGCGTGCCCTTGAACGTCCACGAGGTGTGGTCGTTGTCGGACGCAAAGGAGAAGAAGGCCCCCTGCGAAGCCCCGGCGGCCGCGGCAAAAACCACCGCGCACGCGACGTGTTGCATCTGGCGAATCATGTCTCTCACTCCAAGTAGAAACTTCTCTCTCGATCACGCTCATCTCACCCCGCCGCCCCGAGGAGCCGCGTTATGAGAACTCTCTGACCCAACCATAACGCGGCTTTTCTCTTAATGCGAGCAGAGTGGCCAAAATTATGATCGTTTCATGTCTTACGTGCATATTCCGAACAATTTCAAGGAGAATCCCCGGCGGTTGTCGGCAGTTGCGTGCATAATCGCCGGTCAGCTCGGGACTTCGCCGCGTCACCGGGTTCATCCATCGTTCGGAACCAGGTCGGAGTTCACCAAAAAGACACGCCCCGGCTCGGCGGCCGGGGCGTGCGTCGTCGTGCGTAGCACTCTCTCTCTGTAGACGTCTCAGAACTCCATTTCTGGAGGACATTCAGGCGGCCGGGCTCAGCCGTGCCCTCAGGCGCGGCGGCGGCGGGCCATCAGCAGGCCGCCCATGCCCATCAGGGCCGCGGCCCCGGGGGTCGGGATGGTCCCCGCACGCCCGGAGAAGGACGCCTCGGAGCGCCACGTCGAGGCCGGCAGGCCGTTGATCAGCGAGACGTTCCCGCCGACCACCGGGCCCTCGTCCCCGGCGTTGACGACCGTGAGGTCGAAGCCGAAGTCGTCCGGGCCGACGGTCGCGCCGGGGACCAGGCCGTAGGCCGCGATCTCCGGGTGGGCGAGGAAGAAGTCGAGGGTGACGGTCCAGGTGATCTCGCCGAAGTCGTCGGAGCCGAGGGCGGCCCCGGTGCTGCTCCACGAGGTCGCGGTGCCGGGGGCGGTGAAGACGCCCGCCTGCTGCGGGTTGATGGTGCAGACGAGCCAGGCGTTGCCGGTGTTCGGATCGTCGAAGCTGAACGAGCCGTTGACGAAGTACGAGTGCAGCCAGAAGGGCCCGAGGTTGGTGCTCATCGAGTGGGTGAGCACCAGATCGGCGTTGAAGTCCACGCTGATCCCGAGGGCGGCCAGGGGGCCGTTGTCGTCGTCGATCAGGAGGGTGACGGGGTCGTTCGCGTCGGCGCCGTCGTGCAGTTCGGCGGTGCCGGCGTTGCCGGCCAGCCCGCGGAACGTCCACGAGGTGTGGTCGTTATCCGATGCGAACGAGAAATAGGCAGCCTGCGTCGAGCCGGCCATCACGGCAAGCCCGATCGCGCCGGCGCACACACGGCACAAGGCGGTCGTCATTTCTGCTGAGTCCTTTCGGGTCTCGTCTCTCAAACTCTCATCAACCACTGACCATCCGGGCTTCCTGACCGGACCATCGTGGGACACACCAAGCTTTCCACGCCGCCCCGTTCATGTCTACTTTCGGCGCGCGGATAACCGAGAAATGACGGGCTTTTCTGACGGTCGTGCGGCTCGGCGGCGCCGATAACAACCACACTCCACGCCCGAAAACACCCGTTTCATGCGTGCAAGGGCTTCATGTTTTTCCAGCTTGACATGAAGGCGTCGTTACTGGCGCAGGCTCTCGCGCAGCTTGTCCTTGGCCGCCAGCTCGGCGGCCTCGTCGTACATCCCGCCGAGGGTGATCGGGCGGAACTGCGCAAAGCCGTAGTCCTTGAACTGCTCCAGCGGCTGCTTGATGACCTCGTCGCGGGTCATGCCCTTGCTCACCCACGCCGTCACCTGCTCCCACACGGCGCGCATGTAACGGATCTGTTCCTCGATCCCCTCGCGGCCGGTGACCTCGCCGTGGCCGGGGATGACGACCGTCTTGGCGTCGCAGAGCTTGAGCGACTCTTCGAGGCCGTAGATCCAGCCGGGGATCGTCGCCCCCGCCGCACGGTCGATGAAGGGGTGCAGACGGCGGAAGACGAAATCCCCGACGTGCAGCACGTTCCACTCCGGCAGGTACACCACCAGGTCGTTGTCGGTGTGTCCGGGGCCGAAGTGGTGCAGCGAGAACTCGATGTCGCCGACGCGGGTCTTCTCGACGACGGGCTTGCCGAGCAGCGCGACATCGGTCTTTCCCCCCTCGGGGGCGAACATCCGCGTGGGGAGGAAGTCGCGGTCCTTCCACTTCATGATCGCCTCGGCGAGCGGCTCCAGATGCTCCTCGACGATCCGCTCGTGCGTCTTCCCCTCGCGTTTGAGCTGGGCGAGCTGTTCGTCGGCGAGCGCCTGCCGAGCCGCGGCACGGAACTGGTCCATCGTGTCGCGGATCCTCGGGGCGGCCTTGGGGTGGGCCAGCACCGCGCCCACCGGCGTGAAGGCGAAGTTGCCCCCCGTGTGATCGGGGTGGTGGTGGGTGTTGACGACCAGCCGATCGGCGTAGGTCGACCAGGGCCGGTTGGCCTCGCCGGGGCTGAGGACGCCCACGTCGTTGCGGAGGACCTCGCCGAAGGGTGAGTTCTTGGTGTCGATCAGGACGGCCGCGGCCTCGGTGTGGACCAGCAGCGTGTTCCCCCCGTCGCCGAAGGCGACCGCCCCCGTCTTCTTCCGCGCCTCGGCCAGCTCTTCTTCGCTGACGGGCGTCCAGTGGTAGTACGTCTCCCCCTCCGTCCCGGCCCCACTCGGCGAGCCCTTGGCGTGGTCGTGCGCCGGCTCGTCGGCCCGTGCCGAGCGGGCGTACATCAGGCCGCTGGCCCCCGAACCCACCACGCCGACCAGCCCGGCCGCTCCCGCCGTGACGGTCCCGACGAACGCCCGTCGGCTCAGCTCTGTCGTCATGCAGAACCTCCTGTTCACAAGGGTCCAAACACCGATCCCGCGTCTTGTCCGGTCCCTCCGCCTACCATTGCGGCCCCTGCGTGGGAGAGGGTTCGGCCGTCTGCACGGCCCGGACGCCCTCGCCAACGCACGGAGCATACCCGGTTTCCATCAGTTTTTCCCAACCCCCCCGATTAACCCCCCGGACTAACCCCCCATAGGACCGACCCACCCATGAAGGCCATCGACCTCCGCCCCGGCTACGGCGTCAAAATGGACGGCAAGCTCTTCGTCGTCACCCTCTTCGAGCACCGCACCCCCGGCAACCTCCGGGCGTTCGTCAGCGCCAAGTTCAAGAACGTCGTCACCGGCCAGCAGATCGAAAAACGCCTCCAGCCCTCCGAGGAGATGGAGGTCATCGACCTGGACCGCCGGCAGATGGAGTACCTCTTCTCCGACAACACCGGCGCGACGTTCATGGACACCGAGACCTACGACCAGCTCGTCATGCCCAAGGACGTGCTGGGCGACGCGCTGCTCTACCTCCGCCCCAACGCCTCGACGACCGTCCTCTGCTACAACGGCAACCCGATCTCGATCGAGCTGCCCGGCGCGGTGGACCTGACCGTCACCGACACGCCGCCCGGCATCAAGGGGGCGACGGCGACCAACCAGCTCAAGGAGGCGACCTGCGAGACGGGCCTGCAGACGCGCGTGCCGCCGTTCATCACGACGGGCGAGATGATCCGCGTCTCCACGACCGACGGCTCGTACATGTCCCGCGCCAAGGAATAATCTTCGTGGCACAGGCGTCCCGCCTGTGCGAAACACAGCATGAACGAGAAGCGGAAGCCCAGGGAAATATCCCTGGGCTTTTTTATAGTCTCACCAGCGCATCCACGCTCGCGACGACGCGGTCGAGCTCAATTTTGTCGATCGCGCACCGCTGCGGGTGGTCGTCGGCGATCTCGCCCATCGGCAGCGTCGGGTCGGCCACGATCACGCGCTCGATCGGCTTGCCCGCGGGGGAAGGGGGAGGCGGCGGGGTCGTCCACCGCGGGTCGGTCGGCCCGAACAGCGAGACGGTCGGCACGCCGAAGGCCAGCGCGATGTGCCGCGGCCCGGTGTCGTTGGTCACCATCAGCCCGGCGCGCTTGAGCACGCCCTTGAGCGACGAGAGCGTCACGCCGGCCTCGGTGAGCGACGCGACGCGCTCGCGGTGTGTTTCTTGCACGCCCGCGACGACGCGCTCCACCAGCTCGCGCTCGGTGGGCGAGCCGTTGACGAGCACGCGCCAGCCGAAGCGCTCGACGACGTGCTCGGCGAGCCGCGCAAACCGCTCGGCGGGCCAGCGCTTGGCCTCGTTGTTGGCGCCGGGGTTCACGACGGCGAAGGGCTCGTAGGTATCGCCGTGCATGGGCACGCCGCACGCATCGAGCACCGCTCGTGCCGCGGCGTCCTGCTCGTCGGTCACCGCGAGCTCCAGCTTCGGCGTCGGCTCCAGGTGCGGCTCGTAGCCGATGTCGAGCAGCCGCCGAGCGGCGTGCAGGTAGTAGTCGACCATCGGCACGCACCGCGCGTACGTCGCGCTCGAGCCCTCCGGCGAGTTGACGCCGCCCACCGCCGCGCGGGGCAACGGCACGCGGTCGGTCAGCAGCATGCCGCGTGCGTCGCGGTCGTACCCCACCCGCCGCGGGATGAACGCCAGCCGCGTGATGAGCGCCGTGGAGAAGGAGTTGGTGAACAGCAGGGCCGCGTCGTACCGGCGGGGGCGGATGCGTGCCGCGACGCGCTTGGGGCCCATCAGGCCGCGTGCGCGGTCGACGTGGATCTCGTCGAAGAGGTCGCTCCCCGCGAGCACCTCGTCGAGCCCCGGCCTTACCAGCAGGCCGATGTAGGCCCCGCGGAGCTTGGCGCGGATCAGCCGCAGCGCCGGCGTGGCCATCACCACGTCGCCCACCCACGACGGGCAGACCACCAGCACACGCAGCGGCGTGCGGCGGGGCGGCACAACAGGCTCCGGCGAGATCGCGCTCACCAAGAACCATAGGTCTTTCGGCACAGACCCGGTCGCCGACGATCAGACGCCGACGCGCACGACATCCCGCGGCGGCTTGTCCGGCTTCGCACCCCTCTACGCCCCCTCGTGCTCCGATCGGCACGCTTCGATGACTTTGCGCGTGGCTTCGTCGAGCGCGATCTCGCCCATCGGCAGACGCACTCCCCCCGCCCCCCGCGTCGTGCCCAGGCGGCGGAGCCAGGTCCGCTGGTTCTTGGCGAAGCGCCGCGTCTCGATCTTGATCTTCTCGATCGCGTCGTCGAGGTTCTTGATCTTCCCCTCGAAATGCTCGACGAGCTGTTTATAGCCGAGGGCCTCGCGCGGGCCGCTCCCCCCCGGGAGCTTGCCGGCCTGCCAGAGCGCCCGCGCCTCGTCGACCAGGCCGAGCTCGACCATCCGCCGGACGCGCGCGTTGATCCGCCGGTTGATCGCCTCCGTCGGCCAATCGAGGATCACAAGAAGATACGGCGAGGTCTTGGCGTTCCCTTCTGAATCCCATTGAGTTTGGAACGACGAAATCGGCGCGCCGGTGAGGCGAAAGACTTCGAGCGCGCGCACGGTCCGGCGGACGTCGTTGGGGTGAATGCGCCGAGCGGCGGCGGGGTCGACGCGCTCCAGCTCTTCGCGCCGCACGGCCGGGTCGAGCGCGTTCAGCTCGGCCCGCAGCGATTCGTCGGCCGGCGGGCCTTCGAACATCCCTTCGAGGAGCATCTTGACGTAGAGGTGCGTGCCGCCGACGACGATGGGGAGGCCGCCGCGCTGGTGCACGTCGGCGATGGTCTCTTCGGCGAGCGTGAGCCACCTGTCCACGGTGAACTTGGCATTGCCCGCGCCTTGGCCGCCCGGCTCGACGATGTCGATCAAATGGTGCGGCACGCCCTTGCGTTCGTCGACCGTTGGCTTGGCGGTGCCGATGTCGAGGCCGCGGTAGACCTGGAAGGCGTCGGCGGTGACGATCTCGCCCGTTGTTTGCAGGGCGATTTCGACGGCGAGCGCGGACTTGCCCCCGGCGGTGGTGCCGCAGATGACGGGGATGAGCGGGGGCGTGGGCATAGGTTCGCAGCGTAAATATACGAGACGCGAGCGGGAGCGAGCGTGGATCCCATCGAGTGTCTCCCCCGAGATTCACCTAGTATTCCGCATGTCCACTCTCCGCCTGGGGTGCGTGCAATATCTCAATACGCTGCCGCTGATCGAGGGCCTCTCGGCGTGGCGTGACGCCGAGCTGACCGCCGCGGTGCCGTCGCGGCTCATCGACCTGCTCGTGAGCCGCCGGGTCGACATCGCCCTGCCCTCGATCATCGACGTCGCCAAAAACCCCGGCCTGGTCGCGCTGCCCGTCGGGATGATCGGGTGCGACGGGCCGACGCTGACCGTTCGCCTCTTCTCGCGGGTGCCGATCGAGCGCGTCACCCGCATCGCCGCCGACACCGACAGCCACACGTCGGTGGCCCTGGCGAAAGTCCTCTTCTGGAAGCTCTACAACCGGAAGATTGAAACGCTCGACTACAACGCGCGCGAGCAGATGGTGATCGGCGGCTCCATGAAAGCCGAGGGGCTCAGCCCCTCGGTTCGAGATGAACAGTGCGCTCCCGAATCGATCCTGCTGATCGGCGACAAGGTCGTGGTCGACCCGCCGATGCGCGAGGAGTTTCTGCACGAGCTCGACCTCGGCGAGGCGTGGAAGTCGCTGACCGGCCTGCCGTTCGTCTACGCCGCGTGGGCGTGCCGCGCCGAAGACTGGTACGCGGGGCCCGAGAGCGAAGCGGGCCGCCGCCTCCGCACCGCCGCGGCGATGCTGGACCGCACACGCCGGCACAACGCGACGCGCACCGCGTGGCTCGCGCACGCGCGAGCCGCCGACAAGAAGTGGCCCGCCGACACCGCGCTGACGTACCTGCGGGATTACCTGCGCTTCGAGGTGGACGAGCCGGAGCGGGTCGCCGCGGAGAAGTTCGTCGGCTGGGCCAGCGAGCTGGGGCTGGTCGAGGGGCGCATCCGGTGGGCGGAAGAAAAAGAGCCAAATGAGCAAATTGCCAAAGGGCCAAAGAAAACGCTCCCGGTGGTTTGAATTTGGCTATTTGGCCCTTTGCTCTTTGGCACTTTGATTATGCCACGTCTGAGCCGGCTGCGAGTGCGGGTGCTGGAGGAGCTGGCGCACGAGCTGCGCTTCGCCCCGCCTGAGGCCGCGCGGAAGCACCTCGTGCGCGCCGAGGAGCTGGCCGCGGAGGTGCTGGGCGACCTGGCCGGCGGGCGCGTCCTGGCGTACCCCCGGCCGTGGGTCCTCTTCCGCCTCACCGGGCTCACCGGCGTCGCCGTCGCGTCGGGCGACGACGAGCCGGAGACCATCGCCGCCGAGGCCCTGCTCGCCGACCTGTCGGCGCTCGTCGAACGCCTCTGCGTCGCGGCGAAGCTGACCGTTCGCGACACGACGGGCGGCCCCGGTGCATGGCTCGGCGTTCCCGAGCTGTGCGAGCGCTGGGGCGTGACGCGGAAGACGATCGAGCGCCACCGCCGCGCGGGCCTCATCGCTCGCCGCGTGCTCGTCGGCAAGGGCCGGGCCCGGCTGCTCTTTAGCGAAAAGACCGTGCGGGCCTTCGAAGCGGCGCAGACGCGGCGTGCGCCGGAGCGCCGCGGCACAGGCAGTGGGGATGTGTCTGCGCAGCCGCCGCGTCGCCGTCGGTCCTCGCGCGAGGCGCTCGACCAGCTCGAAGACGGCGTCTCGCTGAGTGAGATCGCCCGCGAGACCTCGCGATCGCGTTCGAACGTGCAACGGCTGGCGCTGAGTGCCCGCGCCGATCGGCTGGTCTCCATCCTGCCGCTGCTTGCGCCGGCCAAGACGCACGAGCCGTTCGTCGCCGACCTGCTGCGTCGACAAGCCCGCGTGCTCGCCGCCGAGCCGGCGCGGCGTGGGCTGGGCGCACCGTTGCCGATCGGCGTCGACGCGATCCTCGACGCCGCGGCTTCGCACGGCGTCATCCTCGGCGCGGTCGAGCGGGCGCGTGCCGAGGCGTACGCCTGCCTCAAGGCCCGCGCCCACGCGGCGATCCTCGCGCTGCCGCGTGAACGACCCCGTGTGCAAGATCAACAACTCGATGATGGTTCCATACGGCTCGGGCTCGACCGCATCGAGACCGACCTGCGCTGGGCGGCTCGCCTGAAGGTCGAGCTGGTGCGTCAGGAGCTGCCGCTGGTCGTGCGAACGGTGGAGAACGTGCTCGCGCCGATCACACTGCGGTCGCTGCCGCCGGCGATGGCGGAGCAGGTGATGGGCGAGGCGCTCGCGCAGGCGGTCGAGGCGGTGGAGCACTTCGACGTCTCCAAGGGCGGCAGGCTCGCCGCGCCGGTGGGGCTCGCGGTGACCCGTGCCGCGACGACCTGGCGGCGGACGCACGCGCACTGGCTCAGCGCCCACGCACAAGGCAAGAGCGTGCCGACCGGGACCAGGGCGGTCGCCGTGCCCCGCTCGCCGGACGCGCTCGACGCGGTGGCACGCGGCGGCGGCCCCAGCTCCGACCTGGCCCGCCGGGTCTGTCCGTGGCAGGCGTGGCTCGAGCCACCGGTCCCCGATGGATTGGCCTGGGATGAGTTGGCGGACGACGCTCGGCGGGTGCTGATCTGTCGCATGGGTTGGGCCGATCCGTCCACAGGGGAAAGCGGGGAGGCGGGGGGTGGGGGCGGGGGGGAGCCGCGGACGCTCGACGAGACGG
This sequence comes from uncultured Phycisphaeraceae bacterium, assembly GCA_964652945.1. Classification (GTDB taxonomy): domain Bacteria; phylum Planctomycetota; class Phycisphaerae; order Phycisphaerales; family UBA1924; genus CAZZDW01. The sequence goes on along the minus strand of CAZZDW010000046.1, from coordinate 8,797 downwards.
CCGAGGTGCTGGGGATCTCACGAACGAAGACCGTGCGATTGGAAAAGGCGGCGTACGCCGCGCTGCGTGCGCACGCGGCGGGGTGATGTGTGAGAATTCTTCGCGCATCTTCGCACACGGGGGCCGACAAGGAGGGGCGGTTTGCTTTACACTAAAAAGAACAGACTGAAGGAGTCCTCCCGATGCCCGAGATTTCCCGTGCGGCCCTGTTCGGCAAACTCAACACCCTCGCCTACAAGTCGATGGAGTCGGCCACGGTCTTCTGCAAGCTCCGCGGCAACCCCTACGTCGAGTTCGTCCACTTCCTGCAGACCATCCTGCAGCTCGAAGACTCGGACATCCACCACATCGTCCGGCACTACCAGCTCAACCCGGCCAAGCTCGCCGCGGACGTGACGGCGGCTCTTGACCGCCTGCCGCGCGGCGCGACGTCGATCAGCGACATCTCGCTGCACATCCAGAACGCGGTGAGCGAGGCGTGGACGTACGCGTCGCTGATGTTCAACCAGGCGAGCGTGCGCACGGGGCACATCATCCTGGCGGTCGTGAAATCGCAGCAGTTGCGGGGGATGCTGCTGAACATCTCGATGGAGTTCGCCAAGGTCAAGCCGGAGGATTTCGCGGAGAACTTCGGCAAAGTCGTCGGCGGCTCTCCCGAAGACGGCCAGGGCGCGAGCGATCAGAGCAACCTCGCGGGGGGTGTCTCGCCGGGCGAGGCGAGCGGGGCCGTGGCCCCCGCGCAGATGGGCAAGAACGAGGCGTTGAAAAAATTTGCCGTCGATCTGACGGAGAAAGCGCGCAAGGGGGAGATCGACCCGGTCGTCGGGCGCGACGAGGAGATACGGCAGATCGTCGACATCCTCATGCGCCGCCGTCAGAACAACCCGATCCTGACGGGCGAGGCCGGCGTCGGCAAGACGGCGGTGGTTGAGGGGTTTGCGAACCGGATCGTGCAGGGGGACGTGCCGCCGATGCTGAAGGACGTCTCGCTGATGGCCCTGGACCTCGGCCTTTTGCAGGCCGGGGCGAGCATGAAGGGCGAGTTCGAGAACCGACTGCGGCAGGTCATCGATGAGGTGCAGGCCTCGCCCAAGCCGATCATTTTGTTCATCGACGAGGCGCACACGCTCATCGGGGCCGGCGGGGCCGCCGGTCAGAACGACGCGGCCAACCTCCTGAAACCCGCCCTCGCACGCGGCACGCTTCGCACCATCGGCGCAACCACACGGGCCGAGTACAAGAAGTACTTCGAAGAAGACCCCGCGCTCACGCGGCGGTTCCAAGAGGTGAAAGTCGACGAACCGAGCGAGGCGAAGGCGCTGCTGATGTTGAGGAAGCTCGCGGGCGCACTCGAAAAGCACCACCGCGTGCAGGTGCTCGACTCGGCGCTCGAGTCGGCGGTCAAACTGTCCCACCGCTACATCCCCGCACGGCAGCTGCCGGACAAGGCGGTGAGCCTGCTCGACACGGCGTGCGCCCGCGTGGCCGTCGCCCAGCACGCCACGCCGGCGGAGGTCGAGGACGCGACGCGGCGGATCCAGGCGTGGGAGACGGAGCTGGAGATCATCGGCCGCGAGGAGGCCGTGGGGCTTGAGCACGGCCCGCGACGGAAGGAGATCAACGAGAACCTGACGGGCGAGAAGAAACGCCTCGGCGAGCTGCAAGGCCGATGGAAGGCCGAGCTCGAACTCGTCAACAAGATCCTCGACATCCGCCTGAAACTGCGCGGCCCGGTCGGCACCGGCAGCGTCGAAAAAACCGGCACGACGATCGAGGCCGAGGCGAAGGCGGAAGAAAAGCAAGCGTCAGGAACGCCCACGCCCGGCTCGGAGAGCCGGGCCACCAGCGACGCCGATCGCGCCAAGTTGCTCGATGAGCTGAAGGGTTTGCAGACCAAGCTCGCCGAGATGCAGGGCGAGAATCCGTTGATCCTGCCGGCCGTCGACGACCAGGCTGTCGCCGCCGTCGTCGCCGACTGGACGGGCATCCCTGTCGGCCGCATGGTCAAGAACGAGATCGAGGCGATCCTGAAACTCGCCGACACGCTCAACCAGCGCATCATCGGCCAGCGGCACGCCCTCGACGCGATCGCCAAACGCATCCAGACCTCCAAGGCGCAGCTCGAGAACCCCAACAAGCCGATCGGCGTCTTCCTGCTGGCCGGCACGTCGGGCGTCGGCAAGACCGAGACGGCGCTCGCCCTCGCCGAGGCGCTCTACGGCGGCGAGAACAACGTCATCACCATCAACATGAGCGAGTACCAGGAGGCCCACAAGGTCGCCACGCTCATGGGCTCGCCCCCCGGCTACGTCGGCTACGGCAAGGGCGGCGTGCTCACCGAGGCCGTGCGGCGCAAGCCCTATTCGATCGTGCTCCTCGACGAGGTCGAGAAGGCGCACTCGGACGTGCACGAGGTCTTCTTCCAGGTCTTCGACAAGGGGTGGATGAAGGACTCGGAAGGCCGCGATATTAACTTCCGCAACACGATCATCCTGCTGACGACCAACGCCGGCACGGACCTGATCGCCGGCATGTGCAAGGACCCGGAGCTGCTGCCCGATCCGGAGGGGATCGCCAAGGCGCTGCGCGAGCCGCTGCTGAAAGTGTTCCCGGCGGCCCTGCTCGGCCGCGTGGTGACGATCCCGTATTACCCGCTGACGGACGAGATGCTCAAGTCGATCATCAAGCTGCAGCTGAGCCGTGTGCAGAAGCGGGTGATGCTCAACCACAAGGTGCCGTTCGAGTACGACGACGAGGTGGTGAACGTGATCGCGTCGCGCTGCACCGAGCACGAGAGCGGCGGCCGCATGGTCGACGCTATCCTCACCCAGACCGTCCTCCCCACCGTCTCCGGCGAGTTTTTGAAATGCCTGATGGAGGGCAAGCCCGTCAACCGCGTGAAGATCACCGCGAAAGACAACGATTTCCAGTACAGCTTCGAATGACAGAAGACAGGCGTGGGGCGTCAGGCGTCGGGCGTCTGTATCTGGAGGCGAGTCGCGGACCGATGTTTCGGGGAGCCCAGGGACTCCGTCCCTGGGCCCATCGTCGGGTTGTCCCGCAGGCTGAGGGGGGTACGATTGTGCCTGTCCGCTTGGGGATTGGTGTAACGGTAGCACGACTGACTCTGACTCAGTTAGTCTAGGTTCGAATCCTAGATCCCCAACTTTCAGCATTTGCGATACGGCAAGCCGCGCCCCTGTGTGCCTTCTCCGGTTCGCCCGGCGGGCACAGAGGGGCTTGTTGTTGAGAGGACGGCGATGGACGAGAAGCCGCGGGTGAAGGTGCTCTTCCTCTGCACGGGCAACTCGTGCCGGAGCCAGATGGCCGAGGGGTGGGCGCGGCATCTGCTGAGCGACCGGGTGGAGGCGTATTCGGCGGGGACGAGGCCGCAGGGCTTGAACCGGCTCGCCGTCGCGGCGATGGCCGAGGCGGGCGTCGATATCTCAGGGCACGAATCGAAACACGTCGACGAGCTGATCGCCGAGGGGATCGAGCTGGTGATAACGGTCTGCGATTCGGCGGCCGGGGCGTGCCCGGTGTTCCCCGGCGCGGCGAAAACGGTGCACGTGCCGTTCGCCGACCCGCCGGAGCTGGCCGCGGCGGCCGGGGCGGCGGACGACGAGCACGCAATGCCGTTTTACCGCACGGTGCGGGACGAGATCCGGGTCTTTGTCGAGGTCTTGCGGGCGCAGCTCTCGTGATGAACCGGCCCGGTTGCCGGGGCCGGCGCTGGTGTCGGCGGCCGCTCAAAAAAAGTGCAACCCCGCCGAGGTGTCCGACGCGGTGTCTCTCGTGAGAGCGTCGGGAGGTTCGGCGGGGTGCGTGCCGTGGTTGTCACGGCAATCCCGAAACGAGGCGCGGCCGGTGGTCCTGAACATCGCCCCGGTGTTCAGGACGCCCGCTGGTCAATGGCGGCCGGCGGCGGCGGGTTTCGAGGAGGTCCGGGTCTGCACGTCGGGCTGCGCGGCGTGGGTGTTCACCCACTGCTCGGCGAGCTGCGTGAGCTTCTTGTCGGCGTTCTTCTCCTGGTCGAGCGTTTCGTCGATGAGCTGGACGGCCTCGTCGTGGCCCAGCAGCTTGGCGTAGGCGCGGAGGCAGCCGTAGGTCGCGATCTCGTAGTGCTCGACCTTCTGAGCCGCGCAGATGATCGCCGCGTCGCGAACGATCGGCTCGGCGTCTTCCTTGAGCAGTTCCTGGGCCTCTTCGATGAGGCCCTCCATCGCCTTGCACTTGTGCCGGCCGGGCTTGCCCTCGATGGTTTCAAAGATCTTCTCGATGCGCTCCACCTGGCCCTGCGTCTCTTCCAGGTGGTTGTTGATGGCTTCCTTGAGCTCCGGCGTGCTGGCCTTGCGCTCCATCTTGGGCAGGGCCACGACGAGCTGCTTCTCGGCGCTGTAGGCGTCGTTGAGCTGCTCGATGAAGAGTTTCTCCAGGTGATCGAGTTTCATACGTTCGTCCCTCCGAATGAGGATGTGCGAGAAATGGTTACGGGAAGCTCCCGCCCGGCCGTGCGGGCCGAGCGGGAAGAGGAGGAGGCTTTTTCAGCTCTGTAGACCCGTGAAGACGCTGGAGCCGTGTTCGAGCGGCCGAGTGTTCAAGGGATCAGGCGCGGGAGATCTTGTCGGCCTTGTGGGCCTTGAGGACGTCCTCGACGAGCTTGCGGGTCTGGTCGTTCTCGCACTGCACGCCGACGAGGACCGCGCCCTTCTTGAAGGCGTTCTCGTAGAACTTGACCTCGTCTTCGGGGATCGCCAGCCCGATCGCGGTGCCGACGGCCCCGCCGGTGGCGGCTCCCGCGCCCGCGCCGGCGAGGGCGGCGATGATCGGGCCGGCGGCGACGAGGCCCAGCCCGCCCGAGCCGATCGCGCCGACCAGCGTCAGGCCGGCGATCAGCGCGCCGATCGCGCCGCCGGCGCCCGCGCCGATGGCGGCTCCTTCGGCGACCTTGCTGTGGTGCTCGATGCCGAAGGACTCGGCCTTGAAGTGTTCGGCGGCGACGAGGCTGATGTCGCCGTCGGGCACGCCGCGGAGTTCGAGGGCGCTGATCGCTTCGCGGGCGCGGACGGGGGCGTTGAACAGACCGGTGACAACAGTGGCCATGATGCGTGCTCCTTGTGTTGAAAGCGTCGGATGTCGTAACTCTTCAAATGGCGGGCATCGGCGTCGCGTGAACGAACTGAGCCGGTGCCCGCCTGTGTGGAGGCGTGTTCGAGCGGTAGAACACGAAGAAGAAGGAAGCGTGTAAAGAAAGCCGAAGAACAGCGGCGAGGGATCAGCGGTTGCGTGCGCCCGCGCCCGGAGCGCCGGCCTTGGTCACGACGCGCGACTGGTCCTTGTTCTCGCAGCCGCAGCTGGAGCTGAAGGCGTCGATCTCTTTTTCCGCTTCTTCCTTGGTCTTGCCGTAGAGGTTCTGGATGCGGCCGGCGAGCTGGTCGCGACGCCCGTCGATGACGTCGAGGTCGTCGTTGGTGAGCTTGCCCCATTTCTCCTGGATCTTGCCGCGGTACTCTTTCCAGTTGCCTTTGACTTGATCCCAGTTCATGATGAAACTCCTTGTGTGATAGGCTCGCGTGGACCATGTAAAGAACCGAGTCCAACGTCAGGTTGACATGTACATGATCGCTCGCGGTCCTGACGGGACCGTGAGAAACCGGTGAATCTGGGCTCATTGTGATGGGTCGGTTTTCGGCCTCGCCAACGGCCCACCGATAAGAGCCGCTTCAGGATCGGCGTGAACGCCGCCCCGGTTCCGGGGTCTGCCCCGGCGGGTTTTACAAGGTCGAGAACTCGTCCAGCAACTCCTTGACGCCGGCGGCGGGGAGCCGAAGGGTGCTGCCCTGCAGCTTTGTCAGCGCACGCGGCACGTCGATGAGCCGCCGACGTCCCGCAAGCCTCAGGAGCCCCAGCGTGCCGGTCACGACCAGGCCGTGCGACTCCGCGGCTTTGCGAGCCTGCTGATCGTCGGTCAGAAGCAGATGGGCGTGAAGTTCCAGCGAAAGACTGATCGCTTCTCGTTCACCGGCCCCAAGGGGAGCAAGCTCGATGAGCAGCCGGTCCGGGAGCTGGACCTGCAGCCAGCTCGGAGGGCTCGCCATGAACCGACGGACGGCTTCGGGAGCGCGGACGTGCAGCAGCTCGCTGGCAACGCTGGGCGGGATGACCACCGTTCCGAAGAGCGACGGCAGGATGTCCAGATGCCCGATGATGGCCAAGTAGTTCATCGGGGTCGTGTCCGAAACAACGATCATGGGCGTTCGGACCCCAGCAGTTGCTCGACGCGATCGGCGTCGCGCGCGGCCTGGCCGGGCTCGTACGCCGGCGCGATCTCGAGCCGGCCCAGGAGCTCGTCGGCTTCGATGACGCTCAAGCCGAGGCCTTCCGCAAAGGCGCCGAGACTCAGGCGGCCGGCCTGATAGTCGGTGACCGATTGCTTGAGCCGTTCGATCTGCGCGGCCAGCGATGCGGACGCGAACGCGGCGGGGTCCGTCCCGGTTCGCAGCGCCAACCGTCGAAGCTCGGCTTCGACGTGCGGCGGGAGATTGAGCGTTATGCGCGCCATGGTCCTTCTTCTATCATGATACACCGCCATGGTTTTCTTGCCATGGTGCGAGGCGGCGGCTGAGCGACGAAAAAAAAGCCCCGCGGCTGCCGCGGGGCTTGGTGAAGGCGTGATGGCCGTCTGACTCAGTTGGAGCCGACCAGCTCGTGCGGCGCGGTGCCGTTGGTCTCGGCCTCGCTGGGGACTTCGACCTTGGGGCGAGTCCCGAGGAACTTGGCCTCCAGCTCCAGGCGGATCTTCTCCATGGCCTTGTTCTGGATCTGGCGGACGCGCTCCTTGGTGACGCCGATGATCTGCCCGACCTGCTCGAGGGTCATCGGCTTCTCGGACTCGTTGGTCTCCAGGCCGAAACGGTGCTCGATGACCGTGCGCTCGACATCGGTGAGCTGGGCGCGGTTCTCGATGACGATCCGCTTGACCTCCTCGGCCGCGTCCTTCTCGAAGTCCGCACGCTTGGTCTCGACGAAGTTCGACTTCTCCAGCTTGGGGTCGAAGTCCGTCGGGAACCGCTGGCGGTACTTCGACAGCTTCATGCCCTGGCGGCTGAAGGCCTTGAGGATCGCCCGGCAGGCGTACGTCGAGAACTTGTACCCACGCCCCGCGTCGAACTTGTCGACGGCGCGGAGCAGGGCCATGTTCCCCTCGCTCACCAGGTCGGCGAAGTCCACCTCGCTCATGCGCGTCCGCTTGGCCATCGCCAGCACCAGCGCGAGGTTGGTCTCGGCGATCTGCTCGCGGATCACCTCGGCCTTGCGGTACCAGCGGAGCATCTCCTCGGCCTGCTCGGCGGTGGGCTTGCGGCTGGCGCTCGCCCACACGTCCTTCTGCAGCTCCGAGACGCGGAACCGCGCGTAGTTGAACTGGTGGAACAGCACCTTCTCCTGAGCGCCCGTCAGGATGACCTGCTGGGTGCTCTTGACCGTGCGCGAACGCCCGGGGGAGAGGTCGTCCATCACCGGGTGGTACCAGGTGGTGTCGGGCTTCTGGATGTCGCCGCCGAGGGCGTAGATCTCCCCCTCGGCCCCTTCCTCGCGGAAGACGGGGCTGTCGATGTAGTCCTGCGGGTTATTGGGGTTCAGCAATGCGGCCAGCAGGCGCTCGTCCTCTTTGGAGAGGGCGCGCTTGGCGCGGCCGGCGATGCCGCGTGAGGCGCGGCCTTCGGTCGTGTCCGTGGTGAACTGCACCCGCGTCTTGAGGCGGTGCTGTTCGAGAGGGCTGGGGGTGGTGTTGAGCATGAGTCCTGCCTTGTCCTTCATGGGAACGGTGTGGTGCGTCGTCCTGACGTCGGCGGGCGGTTGGTGCGGGGTGAGGGGGGCGGGGCAAGGGGCGGTGGAACAAGCTGCTGGGGTCAAAGGGGCGAGGCCGTCCGCGATGTATTCAGTGTGCGCGCCGATCGAGTTTCCTACAATGAGAATTTCCCTGTTTTACACGTTGTGTGTACGTTCTGGACGGTTGGTGCGTTCGTTCGTGCGGGCTGGGACGAGCAGATCCCCTTTTCAGGGAGATCTCCGGTCGGCCGCGCTCCGCGCCACTGCGGTGCGCCGAAGCCTTGGATGCCGCCGAACACTCCGTGTTGCGGCCGTCCGGTTCCTCGGCGCGGTGCCGGGGCGGCGGGGACGCGGGTCGGGATGGAGCGGCGGGTGGGCATCACGGTGAGGTATACGGGCGTGGGGTGCGGACGTTTCAACCAACCGTTTCGGCGAGCGTCGGCCGGCCGGCACGACCGGCGGGCGATCCAGGAGGGAGGCCTGGGGGGGCCTGGAGGGCGACAATCCGGAACCAACCCGCGGGGGAGCGGGTCACGGACACATCAAGCACCTGTTTGGGTGAACATACTTGCCGCGTATCCGTTCCGTCGGATACCGCTGCGTCCTGCCAACTGCCGCGGCGGACGCGGAACGCACTCATCTCCGTTGCTCGGCCTAGGCCAAGGGGCCGGAGAGGCATTCGCAGAAGCATGTCGGCCCGGCGTGTCGGCCGGGTCACCGCTTCACACAATGTACATGAACTGCGGGGGTAAGGCAAGCTCTGAGGACAACTCTTTCGACGATCTGTGGACACGCTGGGGCAAGGCCGTGGATGTGCGAGGTCCAGGGGAAGTTATTGCCGAACAAAATCAGACTATTTGGGTCTTGGGTCTTGGGTCTTGGGTCTTGGGCCTGGGGCCGGAGGGTGCGGGGGGGGGGGGGGGGGGGGCGGTTGATCGGTCTGTCCTGTTGGCTTGGTGGTGGGACC
>CAZZDW010000045.1:0-26839 GCA_964652945.1 uncultured Phycisphaeraceae bacterium | reverse complement strand
CGTCTTCGGGCGGTATGGGGGGGGCGGAGGCGGGGGCGGCGGCGAGCCGGCGTATATCGAGGAGAAGGGCGTCGAGGCGTCGCGGAACACCGAGACCTTCGCGGCGATCCAGCTCAACTTCGACAACTGGCGGTGGAACGGCGTGCCGTTCTTCCTCCGCTCGGGCAAGAAGATGGCCTCGAAGCTGACGGAGATCGTCGTGCAGTTCAAGGAGCCGCCGACGGACATCTTCCGCAGGCTCTCGCCCACGCCGCAGCACCGCCCCGGCAACCGCATCGTCATCAACATCGCCCCGTCGGAAGGGATCTCGCTGAGCATCGCCGGCAAGGTGCCGGGGGCCGGCGTCAAGATCGCCTCGGCCAAGCTCGATCTCGACTACGCCGAGGCGTTCGGCGGCGAGGCGATCGAGGCGTACGGGCCGCTGATCCTCGACGCGATGCGCGGCGACCGCACGCTCTATAAACACCGCGACGAGGTCGAGACCTCCTGGCGGATCTGCCAGCCGTTCCTCAACGACCAGACGCTCCGCCGCGGCATCGAGGAGTACGCGCCCGGCTCGTGGGGCCCGGCCGGGGCCGACCGGCTCATCTCGCAGGGCTGCCCACGCCGGCACTGGCACAACCCGCAGGCCGACGAGGTGCGGTAAAGACAGGCGTGAGGCGTCGGGCGTGAGGCGTCTGTAGCTGGAGTGGCTGCGTGCGTCGGTGATTGTCATGACACCGACGCCCCACGCCTGACGCCAGACGCCTGCATAAAGACGCGCTCGCTGCCGCTCGCGTCTCGTATACTTGCCCATGTCCGAGTTGTACGACCTGATGCCGACGCCTTCGACGCCCGACCTGCCGGGGACGGTGGTCATGCGGGAGGACGCCGATTCGGTCGTGGACGCGATCGCCGGCGACCTCGTCGCCCACGCCACCAACTGCATCCGCGAGTTCGGCGACTTCCACCTGGCCCTCTCCGGCGGCTCGACGCCCCTGCCGCTCTACCGACGGCTCATGTACGACCCCAACTACCGCGACCTGCCGTGGGCGAGGACGCACCTGTGGATCGTCGACGAGCGCCGCGTCCCTTTCGACGACGACAAGTCCAACTTCAAGGCGATCAGCGAGCTGATCGTCGACCACTCCGGCATCCCCCAGGCCCAGGTCCACCCGATCTTCGCGATGTCCGAAACGGCCGACACCGAGTACGAGTCGCTCCTCCGCGAGACGCTCGGCTGGCGGCCTAAAGGCCACGACCGGCTCGATTTCGTTTTGCTCGGCATGGGCGGCGACGGGCACACCGCCTCGCTCTTCCCGCACTCGCCGGCACTCGTCGAATCGATCCACGCCAACGGCTCGGCCGAACACCTGGTCCGCATCAACGCGGGGCCGACGGTGACGCCGCCCGACCGGGTGACGATGACCCTGCCGCTCTTGAACGCCAGCCGGTTCCTCGCGCTGATGGTGGTGGGGGAGTCGAAGCGCGAGGCGCTGAGCCGCGTCGCCAAGGCCCACGCGCACGGCAAGACCGGCCTCGATGAAGCGAGCTCGCCCGACACCGCGGCGTCGCTGCCCGTGCTGGGCCTTTCGCCGCTGGGCGGCGTGCTGCGGTGGTACCTGGACCATGCCGCGTGCCCAGCGAAGTGAACCGTGGCACAGGCGTCCCGCCTGTGCCTTTGTCTCAGCTATTCTGCACAGGCCAGACGCCTGCGCCACGCTTTGAAAATGGCACATGCGTGTCTCGGAGCAATCTGGTGAACCTGTCCGTCACGCCCAACGAGCACATCACCTTCGGCGTCGCCTACGAGGACGAGCACGTCGCCGTCGTGGAAAAGCCCGCCCGCCGCGCCACGCAGCCGGGCAAGGGGCACCAATCCGACACGCTGCTCAACGGCCTCTTCGCCAAGTGGGGCCAGTCGCTGCAGAACCTCGGGGCCAAACGCGACTTCGGCCTCCTGCACCGGCTCGATAAGGACACGTCGGGCCTGCTGATCGTCGCGCTCAAGCCCTCGGCGTACGACGACCTCCGCCAGCAGTTCGAGAAGCGCGAGATCCGCAAGTTCTACTGGGCGATCTGCGCGAGGGCCCCGCAGCCGCTCGCCGGCGTCATCCGCCTGCCCATCGCCGAAACGCCCGGCGGCGAGACGAACGTGAAAACGGCGCACGTCTCGCGCATGGGCAAGCCGGCGGTGACGGCCTACCGCACGCTCGACGTCTCCGAGCACGCTGCGCTGATCGACGCCCGCCCCGTCACCGGCCGCCTGCACCAGGTGCGCGTGCATCTCGACGCGATCGGCTGCCCGCTGCTGGGCGACCCCTTCTACGGGCCCAAGCGCACGACCGCCGCCTCGCCCCGGCTGGCGCTGCACGCCCACGCGATCGCCTTCCGCCACCCCGCGACCGGCCAGGACGTCCGCGTCGACACCGACTGGCCGCACGACCTGCGCCGCACGCTGCGGTTTGTCGGGCTCAAACGCCCGGACCTTAAAGAGGCCGCGTTGAACGATGCCGATACGCCTGAGTAGGTCGGATGCCTTGTTTTACCACAGAGACACAGAGGGCACAGAGTTCACAGAGAAAACCAAAGCAGCTTGTTGAGAACACGGAGGACACGGAGATGACACAGAGAGTTCCCATATGCTGTTCGAAGTTTCATTCACGTCCTCCAGCAAGTTGTTGAGTTTGGTTCTCCGCGTGTGCTCCGCGTTCTCCGTCTTTCAAACAAACCGTATGTCTTCCTCTGTGCCCTCTGTGTCCTCTGTGGTGAAAAGAGTTTCTTACAGCTCAACGCACCCCATCAGCTCCCCCGCGGCCGCATCGGCAAAGAGCCATCCCTGATCGGTCACGCGCCACACGCCGTCCCGCATCGACGCCCCGTCCAGCCAGCCGCGTTCGACCAATCGCTCGGCGGCACGGTGCAGCCGCTCCGACGCGCCCGGCACAACACGCCCCGCGTCCTCACCGATCGCCCGCGCATCCAGTCCCTCGGCCAGCCGCAGGCCCATCATGATCCGCTCGCGCACGAGCCTCGCCGGGTCGGGCGGCTCGTGGTCCACGATCGGCGCATACCCCTCGTCGTCGAACGCCAGATAATCCCCCAGCCGCGGCACGTTCTTCCACCGATGGCTGCCGGCTCTCCACGTATCGCCCGCCCACGCGTGCCCCGACGCGCTCGGCCCGGCGGCGAGCCACTGCCCCTGCCGCCAGTAGGCGAGGTTGTGACGGCTCTCTTTGCCGGGCCGCGCATAGTTCGACACCTCGTAGCGTTGCAGGCCCGCCCGGCCCAGTTTCTCCGCCGCGAGCGTGAACATCTCGACGTCGAGGTCTTCGCCGGCCGGTTCGAACTCGCCGCGCGCCAGCCGCGTCGCCATCGGCGTGTTCGGTTCGTACGTCAGCGCGTAGCACGAGACATGCTCCAGGCCCTTCTCCACCATCGCCGCGGCACGGTCGAGATCCTTCGCCCACTCGCCGAGCGTCTGCCCGGGGATCGCATAGATCAGATCGATCGACCGCCGTGCGATCCCCGCGGCGTGCGCCATCTCCACCGCCTTCTCCACGTTCGCCGGGTCGTGCCAGCGTTCGAGCGTCTGGAGATGCCGCGGCTCGAACGACTGCGCGCCGACGCTCACCCGATCAACGCCCCCCGCGCACAACACCTCCATCAACGCCGGCGTCACCGTCTCCGGGTTGCACTCGACCGTCCACTCACCCGCTCCTCGGCGGATCAGCGACAGGTCGAACAGTTCGTCGAGTTCGCGCAGCAGTCGCTCCCACAGGTCGACGCGGAGCAGGCTCGGCGTCCCGCCGCCGACGAAGATCGTTTCGAGGGGCCCGGCGTGGCGAGAAAGAGCCGCCAGCTCGCGGACGAGCCGGTCGACGAACGCCTCCTGCTGATCCCGCGTATCAACGAAGGAGTAAAAGTCGCAGTAGTGGCACTTGTGAAAGCAGAACGGCACATGGATGTACAGCGAGCGGACGCCGGACGCCTGCTCCAATGCGGCCCGGGCCGAGACCGTCCGCGCCGTGTTCCGCTGCGGCAGACTCAGCCCGTGCTCGCTCATAACGCTCGTTCCGCTCGATCCGCCGTCCCACGATGCGGCATTTTCATACAAAAAGCGGGATCCGCCGGGGACGATTGGGGTCGGAGGCGGTTTGCCCGCGTACAGAAACAGGGATATCTTGCCCGGTGACCGGCCCTGCCTAGGCTCCGCCTCCCCCTCACCCCTCCAGCCGTGGCACCGCTCGCCCGTTGGTGTCCGATTGCTCCTCAAAGGAAGGATAGCTCAGCATGAAGGTCTCGCTTGTGATGGTCAACGCCTCGGGCGATAAGAAGGAGTTTGCCGTCAAACGCCTGCCGTCGACGATCGGCCGCGGCGATGACTGCGACATCCGCGTCCCCGTCGCCAGCGTCTCCCGCAAGCACTGTGAGCTGCTCGACGACGACGAGGAGCTGGTCATCCGCGACCTGGGCTCGTCCAACGGCACGTTCGTCAACCGCGAAAAGGTCGACAGCCGCGAGCTCTCGCCGGGCGACCTGCTGGCGATCGGGCCGATGGTCTTCGTCGTGCGGATCGACGGGCACCCGCAGTCGATCGACGCCGAGGCCGCCTTCTCTGGCGGCTCGATGTCCCCCGACGGCCAGCCCGGCAATATCGGCGGCGTGCCGACCTGGGGCGGCGGCGGCGGGGGGGGCGGGAGCAAGGACCGCAGCGGCAGCAAGACCGGCGGCAGCGGGGCCGGCAAGCCCGGCTCGCTCCTCGATGGCGACCCGGACGACTCCGACTTCTTCGACATCGACCTCACCGACAAGCCCAAGCACCGATAAACGGGCGATCGACCGCGTGCGCGTCCCATAAGGGATCAATCCATCGTTTCTTCCGCTGGATTCGCTCGGCATTGGCGGTACCGTAAACAGGGGTGTTTGTGAGGCCTCGGTGGGCCTTGCTCCCTGTTCCGAGCCGCGGCGTGAAGAGACCGACGTACCCGACAACCCGCCCGCGTGCGCGGACCTTGGCCGGTCTCTCGGTCGCGGCGGCGCTGTGCCTGTCGGCCGGAGTCGCCCTCGCCGACGAGCCCGCCCCGCCGGCCCCACGGGGCCTGCTCCTCCGCGCGGGCGAAACGCCTGTTCCCGATCGAACCGACACGCACGCGGCGGCGCGACAGCTCGCCGAGCACGCCCGCGCACGCCGACTGGCCCTGCGCAATGGTGCCGGGAGAGGGAACGCCGAAGACCGCCCCGCACGGCTTGTCGTGCAGTTCGACGGCCCGCTCACGCCGGCGCGATCAGGACAGCTCGGCGCGGCCGGCTTGAAACTCGTCGGGTACCTGCCGACCAACGCCTACGTCGTCGATATCGAAGCGGCCGACGCCGACGCGCTCACCCGGCTCGACGGCCTCCGCTGGGTCGGCGAGTACCAGCCCGCATGGAAGCTCGACCCCGCGCTGAGCCGGCGGCTCGACCAACTCCCTCAACACGAGCGCGTGCCCTGTGTCGCGACGCTCTTCGAGAACGCCAGCGACGCCGAACTGCTCGGCGTGCGGGCGCTGCTGGCCGGGCGTCTTCGCTGGATGGACGCGGTCGGCGGCTCGTGGACGCTCTGCGCCGAGATCGACGCCGCGCTCGCCGAGCGCCTCGCCGCGTTCTCGTGCGTCCGCTTCATCGAAGAGGCCCCCGCCCCGACGCTCCGCCTCGGCGAGTCGCGCTGGGTGGTGCAGAGCAACATCCCCGACATGACGCCGCTCTGGTCCCACGGCCTCACCGGCGCGGGGCAGATCATCGGCCTGCTCGATGATCCGATCGACGTTGCGCACTGCTCCTTCGCCGATGCGGCGCACGCGATCGGCCCGTCGCACCGCAAGATCGTCGCGTACAACGGCTCGACGCCCCCCGCGTCCTCGGCCTTCCTGCCGATGCCCCCCGACCCCGGCCTCAGCCCGCACGGCACGCACGTCGCCTGCATCGCCGTCGGCGACGCGGGCGCCACCGGCACGACCCGCGGCACGGCCTACCTCGCACGTTTCGCCTACGCCGCCGTCCCCAGCTACACCCAGTCCGGCGTCACCGCGGCCCTCACGCTCCACCACGCCCAGGGCGCACGCATCCACTCCAACTCGTGGGGCGACGAGACCACCTTCGAATACACCGCGCTCACCCGCGGCATGGACGCCTTCGCCTACGACCACGAGGACGACCTCGTCGTCGTCGCCGCGACGAATCTCACGTACCTCCGCGCGCCCGAGAACGCCAAGAACGTCCTCTCCGTCGGCGCGACCTCCGACGCGCCCGACCAAGACTCGTGGTGCACCGGGGGCCTGGGCCCCACCGCCGACGGCCGCCGAAAGCCCGAGGTCTACGCCCCCGGCTGCGGCATCTCCGCCGCCCGCGCCGGCACCGCCTGCGACACCCACATCATGAGCGGCACGTCGATGGCGACGCCCCTCGTCGCCGCCGTCGGTGCGCTCGCACGCCAGTATTTCATGGACGGCTTTTACCCCACCGGCGCGCCCACCGCCGCCGACGCCTTCACGCCCAGCGGCGCGCTGCTGCGGGGCGTGCTCATCAACGCGAGCGTCGACATCGCCAACCTCAGCGGCTACCCGGGCAACAAGGAGGGCTGGGGCCGCCTGCTCGCCGACCGAGGCCTGTACTTCGCCGGCGATCAGCGCGGGCTCGTCGTCCGCGACGTTCGGAACGCCGACGGCCTCTCCACCGGCGACTTCGCCGAGGTCCGCATCGACAAGCTCAACGGCCCCGGCGGGACCGCGGGCGCCGACGATCTCCGCGTCACGCTCGTCTGGACCGATCCGCCCGCCGCCGTCGGGCTGGGGGGCACCGGCTCGGCGATCGTCAACAACCTCGACCTCGAGGTCGTCTCGCCGACCGGCGAGGTGTACGCCGGCAACGCCCTGGACACCGGCCTGGGCGTGAGCGTGCCCGTCGGGACGGCCGCGGCGTTCGATCGGCTCAACACCGTCGAGCAGGTGGTCCTGCCATCCTCGGTCGACGCGGGCGTGTGGCGCGTGCGGGTGAAGGCCGCCGGCGTCAACGTGGGCACACAGGGGTACGCGCTGGTCGTCACGGGCGAGATCGCCGAGGATTCATCGGCCCCGCCGGGCGTGCGGGTGTGCGTGGCGAGCCCGCCGGCGACCGCCGTGCCCGGCGAGCCGATCGTGATCGACGCGGCGGTGCGTGTCGAGCCCGGCCAGACGCTCGCCGCCGGGATGCCGTCGCTGCACGCGCGCCTCGCCTCGGGCGGTTACACCGTCACGCCGATGCAGCAGGTCGGCGTCAACCCGCACGGCGATCTGCTCTACCGCGGCCTGATCGCCGCGTCGGCGTGCGCGAGCGTGCCGGAGTACTTCATCGAGGCGCAGACCTGCTCGGCCAGCGCCGTCACCGAGCCGGTGCTCGGCGAAGTCTTGCCCGCGTACATCCCCGTCAGCGCGGCGGGCGTCGTCCTCGCCGACGACTTCGAGCTCGACCGCGGCTGGACCGTCGGCACCGGCAAGGGCGACACCGCGACCGCCGGGCAGTGGGTCCGCGTCGAGCCCATCGGCGGCCCGTCGCAGATCGAGACCGACCACACCTCCGGCTTCGGCGAGCTCTGCTGGATCACCGGGCAGGCCTCCGGCCCCGGGGCGCTGGCCACCTCCCACGACGTCGACGCCGGCTTCACCTCCCTCGTTTCGCCGCGCTTCGACCTGCGCGGCGCCGGCTCGGCGACCCTCTCCTACTGGCGGTGGTTCAAGAACACCTCCGGCGTCACGCGGGACGGCTCCTTTCGCGTCGAGGTCTCGGCGAGCGACGGCAAGACCTGGACGACGCTCGAGCAGGTCGTGCCCCCCGCGATCAGCGCGGGCAGCTGGGTCTTCAAGTCCTTCAACCTCGCGTCGTTCATCACGCTGACCGACTCGGTGCGGGTGCGCTTCGTCGCCGCCGATTCGGCGATCAACAACTCCGTCTGCGAGGCCGCGGTCGACGACTTCTCCCTGGTTCGAAGCGGCTGCGCCGCGGCCGCGCTCCCGACGGGCGCGTGCTCGCTCGGCGAGCTGTGCGCCCCCGCCACGGCGAGCGGCTGCGCCCACGTCGGCGGCGTCTACCAGGGCGATTCGACGATCTGCCCGGCCGGCAACGGAATGGGCGGGGGCGCAGGAGGCGGGGGGTGCTGCCCCGCCGACTTCAACCATCTCAACGGCATCACGGTGCAGGACATCTTCGACTTCCTCACCGCCTGGTTGGCCGGCGAGCCCGCCGCCGACTTCAACCACGTCAACGGCATCACGGTGCAGGATATCTTCGACTTCCTCACCGCCTGGCTGGCGGGGTGCTGACGGGAGGAGTGAACAGCGAGCAGTGAACAGTGAACAGGATGCACGCAAGCGTGTGGTCTGATGTCTTCTGTTGACTGCTTACTGTTCACTGTTCACTTTGCTCCTTCACGCCGCCATCGCGTTGATGACCTTGACCAGCTCGGCGATCTCTTCGGGGCGCGCGTTGTCGATGCCCAGCAGCCGCACGACCGTCCCCGGCGTCTCGCGCCCCGCCTTGAACGACACCGAGATCAGCCGCTCGCCGGTGGGCGCGGAGATGTAAGCCAACACATCGCCGTCTTTTCGGGGTTCGATCTCGACGTGCTGGCCGCCGATGACAAACCGTTCGCCGACGCCGATCGCCTCCGCCCGCACGGCCCGCGCCAGCTCGTCGTCCATCACCTGGACGAGCTGTATGTGGACCTGCTCGTTGATCGCTTCGGGGTTGTCCAGCGCCTTGGCGAAATCCGAGAACGCCCCCGCCGTCGCCTGATATTCCCGCGTCGCCGTCTGGATGATCTCTCCCAGCTCCTGCTCGGTGATCTGGAACAGCTCCCCGGCCATCGCCGGCAGGGCCTCTTCCTGCCGCACCTCGGCGCTCAGCCGCACCGACCCGGTGTAATACGCCAGCCGCTGCATCATGATCGCCGGCCCGGCCGCCTTGCGCGCAGGCGCGGGGACGTGGTGCCACATCACCGGGCGCGACAGCGTGTCCGGCAGCCGCCAGCGGCGCATCAGCGCCACCGCCACGTCCACGTGCGTGAACTCGTAGTGCGCCTGCTCGTAATCGAACAACTCCTGCGGCGACAGGCCGCTCTTGTACACGTTGATATATTCCGGCCCCACCAGCTTGGCCATCAACGGCACGCCGCAGTCGAGCAAGAGCCCGATGATGAACGCCTCGGCCGCCATCGCCGGCTGCTTGATCTTCGCCATCGCCGCGCACAGCCCCGCGCGGTAGACCGACTGCCCCCACACCTCGCGGACCAGCTCTTTGTGCCCCGCCGACGCCGCGGATCGCCCGAGGTAGAAGCCCATCGCGACGGCCTTGGTCCGCTCGATGCCCAGCAGCACCAGCGCCCGGTCAAGCCGCGTCACGGGCGAGCGCTGCGCGTAAAACGCCGAGTTGGCCAGCTTGAGGATCCGCCCGGTGAGCGTCCAGTCGGTCTTGATCGCCCCGGCGTACTCGTTGATCTCCGCCGCGGGGTCCTGCACGAGCTGCAGGATCCGTGCGGCGACCTTGGGCTGGGTCTCCAGGCCGACACGGTCCAGCAGACGGTCGATCCGCTCGTACAACATCTCGAGATCGCCTGCCCTGAGTTCGCAGCGTGCCTTCATTCGACCGCCTTGGTCCGGTGGACGCGTCGGAAGAACGGGGACAAAGGCGAGCACAACCCGTCCGAAAACATCGATGCACCGACCGCCCGGACACGGCTTGGATCGGCCGTTTCGGCGTCGCCCTGAACTTTGCCCGTCATTCATCCGTCCGGGGAGGCCGTCGGCCGAGCAAATGCAGGGCATCCCCGACACCCGCCCAGGGAAACCACGGGAGCCCCGGTTACGGCTGCAGGCGGGAGCACCGCCACCCCGGTTCGGCGGGGTCGGCGGCATACCCGTCCGCGCCGTCCACCTCGCCGGGCGTCAGCCGCCGTTCCCACACCGCCCGGTCGTGCAGGCGGAACTTGCTGCCGACCCACAGCTCGACCCGCTCGGGCCAGAGCCGGTAGCCGCCCCAGTGCGGCGGGCGGGGGATCCACACGTTGTTATCCACCTCCGCCGGGTTGATCCCGAACCGGTCGAAGACGGCCGTGAGCTGGCCCTCCATCTCGGCCCGCGAGCCGATCGGCCGGCTCTGGTGGCTCGCCCACGCCCCCGCACGGCTCAGCCACGGCCGCGAAGCGAAATACGCGTCGCTCTCCGCCTCCGGGCTCCGCGTCACCGGCCCCTCGATGCGGACCTGCTTGTCGAGCGCGTCCCAGTGGAAGACCGCCGCGGCCCGGGGCCACGACGCCAGCGCCCGCCCCTTGTCCCCCTCGCGGTTGGTGTAAAAGACCAGATACGGCGGCGAGACCGAGACGTGCTTGGCCAGCACGATCCGCGCTTCGAGCCGCCCGGGCCCGCCGGCGGCGGGCTCGCGCGTGTCGAGCGTCGCCAGCGTCATCGCGTTGGGGTTGGGCTGCACCTTCCTGGCGTGCGCCTCGTCGAACCACGCCTTGAAGACCGTCCACGGCTCATCCGGCAACGGCTCAGGAAGAAACTGCTCGACGGCCGGCGAGTTGGACTGATCGGCAACCTGCGGATTCTGTGAAGGGCTCATGGCTCAGTATAGAAACTATTCGCTCCAGATTACGTTCGACTGGTTTCACCACAGAGGCACAGAGCACACAGAGGCCACAGAGAAAGGCATTTAAGAATTTTGAACCACGGAGAATGGGGGGCGGAGCACACGGAGATTGCGCGGAGAGATCCAGAGTCCCTTTGAGAGTTTTGTTCTGGTTCTCCAGCACGCATTGCTGATTGGGTCTCCGCGACATCTCCGTGGTCTCAGCGTTCTCCGCGGTTCAAACCAACTGTTCTTTGTCTTCCTCTGTGACCTCTGTGTGCTCTGTGCCTCTGTGGTAAAACTTGGCGTACAGATACGCCAAACGATCTATTCCTTCCGTCTCGCCACGATCACCCGCGGCAGTCCCTCAAAGTCCGGCTCGATGCGCACCGCCTCCAATC
Source organism: uncultured Phycisphaeraceae bacterium (assembly GCA_964652945.1). Classification (GTDB taxonomy): domain Bacteria; phylum Planctomycetota; class Phycisphaerae; order Phycisphaerales; family UBA1924; genus CAZZDW01. The sequence continues at coordinate 15,821 of CAZZDW010000045.1, read as the reverse complement.
CCGCACACGTTTTCGCATACGCCGCGGCTTCCTCGGCCCGCGACGCCGCCACCTCGACCATCACCAGCCCGCCGGGGATGAGCAGCGCCGCCGCACCGCTGAGAATGGGGCGCACGAAGTCCAGCCCGTCGGCCCCGCCGCGGAGCGCGAGCGTCGGCTCGTAGCCCTTGACATTGGCCGGCACCGCTTCCCACTCGTCATCCGGGATATACGGCGGGTTCGCCAGCAGATAATGCAGCTTCCGCCCGGCCGGGTGCTCGACGATCGGCTCCAGCAGGCTCCCCTGCACAAACTCGACGCGCGGCGTCACGCCGTGCTTGTCGGCGTTCATCCGCGCGACCTCCAGCGCGTCCGCCGAGACGTCCGTCGCGATCGCGCGGGCGCGTTGCAGGTTCTTCAGCAGCGCCACCGCGATGCACCCCGAGCCGGTGCAGACATCGGCGAAGATGACCCCTTCGCCGCCGCCCGGCACGCCGCCTCCGAAGCCCGGCTCGGCCCGCGAGTGCAGCAGGACCTGCTCGACGATCGTCTCCGTCGCGGGCCTTGGCACGAGCACCCGCCGATCGACGTGGAAGCTCAGGCCGAAGAACCACTTCTCGCCGACGAGGTACTGCACGGGCTCGTCCTTGAGGGCCCGCCCGACGAGGTCGCGGAGGGTGCTCTTTTCGAGTTCTGACGCGGGTCGGTCGGCGTCGAGGTAGAGCCGGAGGCGGTCGCACCCGAGGACGTGGGAGACGAGCATCTCGGCGCACAGCCGGGGCGAGTCGAGGCCCTTTTTGGTGAAGGCGTCCCCGATCCACGTCAGCAGCCGGCGGGTGGTCCAGCGGTCTTCGTGCGGCTTGGCGGGCGGTCGGGAGCTGTTCACAGGAGCAAGTGTACGGTTTTCTCGATCGCGAGATGGGGCGTACCGCCCCGTGCTCGGTCAGATCAGTCGGGGCGACACGCCCCGGCTCACCTCTGAAGTGCTTAACAAATCGCTTCTCGGCGCTACGATGGGGTATGCCGGGCGCATGCGCCCATGTTGTGCCGCACCGCTTTGAAAAGCGAGCTTCTCCGTATGACGACCGCCCCCCCGACCACCCCGTCCACGCCGCTCCCGACCACCGAGACCAAGCTCAACGGCCACGCCGCCGGGACCTGCTGCGGCCATAAAGCCTGCTGCGGGACGGTAAGCGCCCAAGGCGTCCTGACGCCGAAGAAGCGGGAGGGGGCGGGTGGGCTCGACCCGCTCGACTCGTTCTGGAACCGGCACATCGGCCCCAGCGAGGACGAGATCGGCGAGATGCTCTCGACGCTCGGCCTCTCGTCGCTCGACCAGCTCGTTGCGCAGACGATCCCCGCGTCGATCCGCGCCAAGCGCACGCTCTCCATCGGCGAGCCCAAGTGCGAGGCCGAGCTGCTCGCCGAGCTGAAGCAGATCGCGCAGCAGAACACGGTCTTCCGCTCGTTCATCGGCATGGGGTACCACGGCACGATCACGCCGGGCGTCATCCTGCGGAACATCCTCGAGAACCCCGGCTGGTACACGCAGTACACGCCGTACCAGGCCGAGATCGCGCAGGGGCGGCTCGAAGCCTTGCTCAACTTCCAGACGATGGTCAGCGACCTGACCGGCCTGCCGCTGGCGGGCGCGAGTTTGCTCGATGAGGGGACCGCCGCCGCCGAGGCGATGGCGATGTGCCACGGCATTGCGGGGGGGAAGAAGAACACGTTCCTCGTCGCCAAGGATTGCCACCCGCAGACGATCGCGGTGGTGCGCACCCGCGCCGAGACGCTCGGCATCGAGATCGCCGAGGTCGACGCCAAGTCGATCGACTGGTCGAAGCAGGGCGATTCGGCCTGCGGCATCCTCGTGCAGTATCCGACGACTGACGGGCGCGTGGAGTGCTACGAGTCGCTCACCAAGGCCGCGCACGAGGCTGGGGCCAAGGTGGTTGTCGCGACGGACCTCCTGGCGCTGGCGCTGCTGACGCCGCCGGGCGAGTGGAATGGGGGGGGCGGCGGCGGGGCCAACGGTGCCGATATCGCGGTGGGTTCGAGCCAGCGGTTCGGCGTGCCGATGGGCTTCGGCGGGCCGCACGCGGCGTTCATCGCGACGCGGAGCGAGTACGCCCGCCGCCTGCCCGGGCGCATCATCGGCGTCTCGCGCGACGCCCAGGGCCACCCGGCCTACCGCATGGCGATCCAGACGCGCGAGCAGCACATCAAGCGCGAGCGTGCGACGAGCAACATCTGCACGGCCCAGGCGCTCCTGGCGATCATCGCGGGGATGTACGCCGTCTATCACGGGCCGGCGGGCGTCAAGGCGATCGCGCAGCGCGTCAACACCGCCACCCGCACGCTCCGTGCCGCGCTCGCCAAGCTCGGGCACGGCGTCGACGAACAGGCCGTCGTCTTCGACACCATCCGTGTGACGCCGAAGGGCAGTGGGGGGGGCGCAGGCCAGATTCTTGAGGCGGCACGCGCAGCCAAAATAAATCTCCGCGACTTCGGCGACGGCTCGGTCGGCATCTCGCTCGACGAGACCGTCACCCGTGCGGACCTCGCGAACATCTTGAAAGCCTTTGGTGGTTCAGGAACGGAGAACCTCGACGAGCTTGCCGCGAAGACTGGCGCGGACGTCGCCGGCTTTGCCCGCACCTCGGCGTTCCTGACGCACCACATCTTCAACACGCACCACTCCGAGACGGAGCTGCTGCGGTACATCTTCTCGCTGCAAGGGCGCGACCTGTCGCTGGCGCACAGCATGATCCCGCTCGGCTCGTGCACGATGAAGCTCAACGCGACGAGCGAGATGGTCCCGGTGACCTGGCCGGAGTTCGCCGACATCCACCCCTTCGCCCCGGCCGAGCAGACCAAGGGGTACCGCAGGCTGTTCAGCGATCTGGAGAAGTGGCTCGCCGACATTACTGGTTTCGCAGCGGTGTCGCTCCAGCCCAACGCCGGTTCGCAGGGCGAGTACGCCGGGCTCTGCGTGATCCGCGCCTACCACCACGCCAAGGGGAACGCGGGCCGCAACATCTGCCTGATCCCCGAGTCGGCGCACGGCACCAACCCCGCCTCGGCCGTCATCGCCGGCTTCAAAGTCGTCGGCGTCGCCAACGAGGAGAACGGCAACATCAACCTCGCCGACCTCAAGGCCAAGATCGCCGAGCACAAAGACCACCTCGGCGCGCTCATGGTCACCTACCCCTCGACCTACGGCGTCTTCGAGGACGACATCAAAGAAGTCATCAAGCTCGTCCACGACGCCGGCGGCCAGGTCTACATGGACGGGGCCAACATGAACGCCCAGGTCGGCCTCTGCTCCCCCGGCGAGATCGGCGCCGACGTCTGCCACCTCAACCTCCACAAGACCTTCTGCATCCCCCACGGCGGCGGCGGGCCCGGCATGGGGCCCATCGGCGTCGCGGCGCACCTTGCGCCCTACCTGCCGGGGCACCCGGTCGTCTCGCCCTTCACCGACGGCAAGTCGGGCGGCTCGGCCTCCGGGGCCGTCTCCGCGGCTCCGTGGGGCAGCCCGCTCATCCTCACCATCCCCTGGGTCTATATCGCCCTCATGGGCTCCGACGGGCTCACCCGCGCCACCGAGGTCGCCATCCTCAACGCCAACTACATGGCCAAGCGATTGGAAGGCCACTACGACGTGCTCTTCCGCGGCCCGGCGATCGGCGGCGGGCCCGGCCGCTGTGCGCACGAGTTCATCATCGACGTTGGCCACTTCGACGACTCGGCCGACGTCAAGCCCGAGGACATCGCCAAGCGCCTCATGGACTACGGCTTCCACGCCCCGACGATGTCGTGGCCGGTCGCCGGCACGCTCATGGTCGAGCCGACCGAGAGCGAGTCGAAGGCCGAGCTCGACCGCTTCTGCGACGCAATGATCGCGATCCGCGAAGAAATCCGCCTCATCGAAGAGGGCAAGAGCGACAAGGCGTCGAACCCGCTCAAGCACGCCCCGCACACGGTCCACGCCGTGAGCGCCGACAACTGGGATCGGCCGTACTCGCGCGAGCAGGGGGCCTTCCCCAAGGCGGCCCCGTGGCTGCGCGGGCACAAGTTCTGGCCGGCGGTCGGGCGCGTCGACAACCCCTACGGCGACCGCAACCTCGTCTGCACCTGCCCGCCCATGAGCGCGTACAGCGCGGGCTGAGATCCTTCGGAAATCCCAAGAACGCGGAGGAGCGGAGAAGAGCAGAGGACGCGGAGCAAGTCAGCCTGTATAGATCAGAGCCAACTCTTCTGTCTCTGCGTCCTCCGCTTTCCTCCGCTTCTCCGCGTTCTCAGACAGAGCCGCAGCTCAACAGGGACCGTTCATGACGCAGCGCACACCCTCCATCCACCCCGGCACGCGCCTCCGGCAGCTCATGAACCGCCCCGGCGTAGACGGGTGCGTGATGATGCCGGGCGCCTTCAACGCCCTGTGCGCACGGGCGATCGCGCAGGCCGGGTTCGAGGGGTGCTACATCTCCGGGGCGGCGACGACCGTCTCGGCCGGCGTGCCGGACATCGGCCTCTTGACGCTCGACCACTTCGCGAAGCTGACGCGCGAGGTCTGCGACGCCGCTCGTTTAGACGACGGCACGCGGCTGCCGGTGATCGTCGATGCGGACACGGGCTTCGGCGAGGGGGAGATGTGCCGCCGGACGGTGATCGAGTACCACCGGGCCGGGGCGGCCGGGCTGCACATCGAGGACCAGGTCTTCCCCAAGCGCTGCGGCCACCTCGACGGCAAGGCGCTCATCCCGATCGACCAGGCCGCGGACAAAGTCGCGCGGGCCGCCAAGGCGGCGCGGGAGTGTTCGGGCGGAGGGGGTGAGGGCTTCATCGTCTGCGCCCGGACGGACGCACGCGGCGTCGAGGGCTTCGACGCGGCCGTCCAGCGGGCCAAGGCGTACGCCCAGGCCGGGGCGGAGATGATCTTCCCCGAGGGGCTCGCCTCGGCCGACGAGTTCAAGCTGTTCGCCGACAAGGTCCGCCCGAACATGGGCCGGGGGCGGGGAGCGGGTGGGGGGCCGTACCTGCTCGCCAACATGACCGAGTTCGGCAAGACGCCGATCATCCCGCACCAGCAGTTCGCCGCGATGGGGTACTCGGTGGTGATCTACCCGGTCACGCTGCTGCGGGCGGCGATGGGGGCCGTGACGCGGGCCCTGGCGACGCTCAAGCAGGAGGGCTCGGCCTTCCGGCTCCTGGACGGGATGCAGAGCCGCGAGGAGCTGTACAAGGCGATCGGGTACACGCCGGGGAGGGAGTGGGAGTTTCCCGCTCCGTGAGGCCCAGGGATGTATCCCTGGGCTTCTCTTGAGTTGGCAAACCGGAAACATCCCGCCTATCCTTCCCGTCCCACCGATCGGTAGACGACCGGGCGGGGAAATGGAGAAACGATCGTGGTTCGAATTCGCTTGCAGCGCATGGGGCGCACCCATAAGTCCTTCTTCCGCATCAACGCCATCGAGAAGCGCGTCAAGCGCGACGGCAAGGTGCTGGAAAACCTCGGCTGGTACGACCCCAACGCCAAGGACGCCGAGAAGCAGCTCGTCCTCAACGACGAGCGCGTCAAGTTCTGGCTCGAGAGCGGCGCGCAGGCCACCGACACCGTCAAGGACATTCTGGCCAAGCGCAACCTGATCGACGCCGCGGCGTGGAAGGCCGAGCGCCAGGCCCGCATCCAGCCCAAGCTCGAGGCGATGGCCAAGGCCAAGGCCGCCGAAGAGGCCAAGGCGAAGGCCGAGGCGGACGCGAAGGCCGCTGAGAGCGCCGAGGCCAAGAGCGAATAAGCGATCGAGCGCGGCCCAGGGATGCACCCCTGGGCTTCGGACCTTTGCTGAAAAACACGCCCGAACGCGTGAGTGCACGTATGATGGAGAGAGGCGAATCGCCTCTCTTTTTCATTGGTTCTTCGCGTTTTCCTATGCTCAACGACTCATCTTTCCGTGCTCCGCGCCGTGCGCGGGCCGCGTCCGATGCATCCTCTCCCCCGCCGCATGTGGCCCATCTCCGCTTCGACATCCTTACGACCTTCCCGGAGCTGTTCGGCTCGGGCGAGGGGTGCGTGCTCAACTCGTCGATCCCCGCGCGGGCGATGATGGCCGGGCTGGTCGAGTGGCACGCCACCAACATCCGCGGCTTCACCCACGACAAGCACCAGAAAACCGACGACCGCCCCTTCGGCGGCGGGCCGGGCATGGTCATGATGTGCCAGCCCCTCTGGGACGCCGTCCAGGCCGTCGAGGCCGAGGCCGCCGAGCAGTTCGTCGCCGCCAGCGAGGCCGGCGCGGTGGCGCCGACGCCGACCCGTGTGCTCCTGACGCCGCAGGGCAGGCCGCTCACGCAGAAGACGGTCGAGCAGCTCGCGACCCGCCGGCACATCGTCCTCATCGCCGGCCACTATGAAGGCATCGACGAGCGGGTGATCCAGAAACTCGACCCGATCGAGGTGAGCCTGGGCGACTACGTGCTCAGCGGCGGCGAGCTGGCCGCGATGGTCCTCATGGACGCCGTCATCCGCCTCCTGCCGGGGGCGCTGGGGGACGGCGAGTCGGCTCTCCAGGACAGTTTCTCGGACGTCGGCCTCCCGGCCCGCCTCATCGACGGGCGGAAGAAGGGCGGCTCCAAGGTCCTCGCCCGGGCCAGACTGCTCGACTGCCCGCACTACACCCGGCCGCGGGAGTGGATGGGCATGGAGGTCCCCGAGGTGCTCATGAGCGGCGACCACAAGGCCGTCGAGGCCTGGCGGCTGGCGCAACGCCTGGAACGCACGCGCGAACGAAGGCCGGATTTGTTGCCCGAGGAGTTGCGAGAACTCGGGAGCGTTTCGACACCGGGCTCGCCTCCGAACCGAGGGGCTTAGCCCCTCGGCCTTCAGGCTTGTGTGCCTCGACGGGGCGAAACGCCCCGCCTCACGGGACATTTCCCACCTCGCTTGCGTGTCTTCAAGCCGGGCCGGCGCTTGAGGCCACGGCAAAGCAGACGTAGAACTCACCCAAGTTCGCGCCTAGTATTCAGACCCGAAAAACAGTACCCAACTGAACGTCCTTAGAACACCAGGTGAAGACATGAACATCGGCGCCATCGTCGAGAGCGTGACCAAGTCGCAGATCAAGACGGACATCCCCGTCATGGACATCGGCGACACCGTGAACGTGCACTGCCGCATCATCGAGGGCTCGAAGGAGCGCGTGCAGGTCTTCCAGGGCGTCTTGATCTCGCGCAAGGGCCGCGGCATCAACGAGATGTTCACCGTCCGCCGCATCGTCGACAACATGGGCGTCGAGCGGGTCTTCCCGATCAACTCGCCGAAGGTGGCGAAGATCGAGGTCGTCCGCCGCGGCGACGCACGGCGCGCCAAGCTGTACTTCCTGCGTGACCGCATCGGCAAGAGCCGTCGCCTCCGCGACCGCCGCCGCGGCATGAAGCACGTCAAGGACCAGCCGACCGTCGGCTGACTTTGGTGGCACCGATGGGGGGGCTCCCGACCGGTGCGTGGGCAAACATGATGCGGTTTTCGCGGCACAGGCGCCCGGCCTGTGCTTTTCTTTTTGAACCGCACAACCCGGTACACTCTGCCTGTTCAACCGTTTTCTCGAACTGCCGGAGATCGATCATGCGCGCACTCGTCGTCAAGCAGGCCGGCCCCGAAGGCCCCGCCAACGTCTCGTACTCGACCGACTGGCCCGACCTCACGCCGTCCGACCTTAAGCCCGGCGAGGCGCTCGTCAGGACGCTCGCCTCGGCGCTCAACCACCTCGACCTCTGGGTCTGCCGCGGCGTGCCGGGGCTGAAGCTCGACTACCCCCGCGTCTCCGGCTCGGACGCCTGCGGCATTGTCGAGGCCGTCGGCGAGGGCGTCGATCAGGCCTGGGTCGGCCGCCGGGTGATCCTCAACGCCTCGCTGTCGATGCCGCAGAACGCGCACCCTGACGACCCGCCGACCAGCACGCTCGCGCCCGAGTACGAACTCCTCGGCGAGCACCGCAACGGGACGCACCGCGAGAAGTTCGTCGCCCCCGCGGCCAACCTCGCGCTCGCCCCCGACAACCTCGACCCGGCCGACTGCGCCGCCTTCGGGCTCACCTTCCTCACCGCCTACTCCATGCTCAAGGGCAAGGCCTGCCTGCGCCCCGGGCAGACCGTCCTCATCACCGGCATCGGCGGCGGCGTCGCCCTCGCGGCCATGGCGATCGCCCGGCACATCGGCTGCCCGGTCGTCGTGACCAGCCGCCACCAGTGGAAGGTGGACAAGGCCCGCGAGCTGGGCGCGGCCCACGGCATCGTCGACGTCGGGCAGGACTGGTCCAGGGACGTCCGCGAATGGTCGCGCAAACGCGGCGTCGACGTCGCGGTCGACTCGGCCGGCAAGGCGACGCACCTGCGCTGCATCAAATCACTCGCCCGCGGCGGGGCGTACGTCACGCCGGGCTGTACGTCCGGGCCCGACGCCGTGACCGACCTGGCCCGGGTCTTCTGGAACCAGCTCCGCATCATGGGCTCGACGATGGGGACGCCGGCCGAGTTTTCAGAGATCGCGGCGCTGCTGCGCAACGGCTCGTACCGGCCGACGGTGGACCACGTCTTCAACGCCGAGCAGGGGCAGGAGGCGTTCAAGAAACTCGATGCCGGCGAGCAGTTCGGGAAGATCGTGGTGAGGTGGGAGTAAGCCAATGCAGACTTGCACTGTCGTATAGCTTGGGCTATACTGATTGCAGAAAGGTACCTCTCGTTCTGATCTCCGAGAGGACTTTTTCTTAGGAGAGGTCCGACTCATTTAGTCTTGGTTTCGCTTTGCAAAACGGGCTGAGATCAGAAGCGTTTCCGGGACCATCAATCAACAATTAACTGCCTAAAGGGCAGTTGATTGTGTGTTTGTTGTCTCGGAGAACGTTATGGCACTACCCGACATTCGTTTTGCTGAAATTCGCAAGCTCCTCGAACAGAACGGCTGGAACCTCGATCGTGTCAAAGGTTCGCACCACTACTTCACCCGGCCGGGGAGAGAGCCGATCTCTATACCAGTCCATAAGGGGAAGGTAAAAGGTGTCTACGAGCGAGAAATCCGCAAAGCGATCGCCGGCCTCAAAGACTAAGGCGGCTCGCGGTAAGTCCGCCGGCAAGCCCGGCGCGACCACGCGGTCTTCTCACGCCCACGGCAAGGCGGTCGATGCGCCGTTCGACGCCGCACTCTGGCGGCGTGCCAGCGAGATCGCCCGGCAGTACCGCCTGACCATCGAGGCTGACCCGGACTGCGGCTACCTCGGCCGATCCATCGAGATGCCCTTGGCCATGGGCGATGGCCCGACCGTCGAGGAGTGCGTCAAGAGCACGCTGGAATCGCAGACGCTCGCGGTGGCGTCGATGCTGGAAGCCGGCGAACGCCCACCCGCGCCGAGCCGAGAGGGGAAGCGCGAGCAGCAGGTGAATCTGCGTCTCTCGGCCGAAGAGAAGCTCACCCTCGAAGAAGCCTCGCGGCGTGAAGGGTATCGAAGCGTCTCGGACTTCATCCGGGCCGCGGCTATGCGGGCGGCGTCGTAAGTTTACGGTGTGCTCTGTGTCGTGCTCTGCAGCGGGGGTTCGCCGGGGGGGGGCTCTGCAACTCCCCCAACCCGTGGCACGCTGGAAGCTCGCTTGCGTGTCTTCAAGCCGGGCCGGCGTTTGAGGCCACAGCAAAGAGTGCGAGAAAAGCAGTCGAAAATCGAAGGCTCTGAAGACGCTCGCTCACGCTTCGTGTCTCGTATATTGCCGATCAGATGATAAGCAGCTTCATTGCATGCCCACAGCCGGGAGAACCTGGCTAGGCATGTTCATTGCCGCAAAGAGAAGCGCCTGCCGGATGTCTTCGTTTTCGAGCTCGGGGTATTCCCGGCGAAGCTCTTCGCGGTCGGGGTACAGGGCGACCGCCTCCACCACACGGCGGACGGTAAGCCGGCTGCCGCGGATGCTCGGCTGACCGTTCACCCGGGCGGGATCGATCGTGATTCGGTCCAACGTCATCACCACCAAGTATACAAGCAAGAAAACGAACGGCGCTCCGAACGCTTGAGCAGAATCTGTTTGATTTACCGTAAACTGCGGATCGTCCTATAAGCGACTACATTATTTTGTTTTTACTCGGACTTCTGTTCAGAGACTGTTATCATCCACGGCTACACCCACCTGGAGAGGGGTGTGCAGGTCACTTGGAGCGGCCGGGCCGATTGGTCCGGGCTCAGCGCGTGCGGCAAGGTCGGGCCGCCGCACGCGATAAACCAACGGCCCGACTTTGGGAGAGAGAACTATGTCATTGCGCGCTGCTTCCGTTCTTGCCGCCGTCGGCCTGCTGGCCGGCTCGGCCCTCGCCGCCACCCCCGCGCCCTGGTCCCAGGGCTTCGAGACCGACGCCTCCGGGTGGTTCGACAACGACGACTTCGCCGGCTACGGCAACATCACCCGCGTCAACTCGCCGCTGACGGCCTTCGAGGGCTCGTTCTACGCCGAGGTCAGCCAGGCCGGCACGGGCAGCTCGCCCTTCACCCGTTGGGGCGGCTACACCGACATGTTCCCCGCCGGCGGGTTCACCACCAGCGCGGCGATCTACCTCTCGCCCAGCACGTGGACCTTCGCCAACAACAACGGCTTTGATTTCTCGAGCGCCGCCAACGGCGCCGACGGCAACCACCGCCGCGACTTCGTCTTCCACGTCGCGGTGCAGCAGAACGGCGACCTGCTCGTCGCCGGCTCCAACAACTCCGGCTTCACGCCCCGCCACGACCTGGCGAGCCTCAACAACTACAACGTCACCGCCGACGGCTGGTACATCTTCGAGAGCGTCTTCCGCGACAACGGCGGCGTCCTCGCCGTCGACCTGAACCTCCGCGACGCCGGGGGCGCCCTGCTCTTCACCGAGACCCGCTCCGACGCCTCCGACCTCATCGGCTCGGTCGTCGGCGGCAACCGCTACGGCTGGTTCACCTTCACCAACCAGACCACGTCGGTCGACGCGGCCTCGATCGTGCCCGCGCCCGCCGCCGCGGCCCTGCTCGGCCTGGGCGGGCTCGTCGCGGGGGGGCGTCGCCGCCGCGCCTGATTGACCCGTTGGTTCATTATGTGATTCGTCAAAGCACCACCGTTGACGCGGCGGTGCTTTTTTCGTGCGCGTTATCGGGAACGCACGCCGCGTGTTGATCGACGACACGGCACGGCCACGCGCACGAGCAATCTTTTCCGGACGCAACCGCGTTCGGGTCGTGCGGCCTGTGCCGTCACTCTGGCGAAACCCCTCGGCCTGTCGGCGATGCGCCGGCGTCGGCCGTGCACGCACGCGGCAAAACACTGGCGGCCGTGCCTGGCCGGGTCCATCTTTGAGTGCGGCATTCACGCGAGCGAAGCACGGACATGGCGTCCGCCTCGTCTTCGCAGGAGCTCGTTGCTCGTCGCCACGGTTGGCCATTTTTCAGAGAAAGGATTCGTTATGTTGACAAGAGCACTCGCCGCCGCGACCGCGGCCGCTTCGCTCTTGCTCGCCTCCGGCGCAGCACGGGCGACGATCTGGGAGTTCGACTGGACGGACAACGCACCCAACGTCGGCCACAGCGATAGCGGCGGCCAATGGGCGAGCATGAACGGCACGTTCAACGACGCCACCAACGTCCTCTCATGGTCCGTCACATTCAACAACAAAGTCACGCAGGGCCTCACCCTCGCCGTCAGCGACGGGCCCAACCCCAAGGGCCACCCCGGCCAGCTCGGCCTGCTCTACATCGACGCGACCAACACGGCAAGCCCCGTCGTGACGGCGTACGCCTACAACGGGCAGGACACGTACCTCTCCTACGTCGACGGCAACGGCAACGCCGGCGGCAACCAGACGCCGGATCGCATCGTCTCTTCGGAGATCACCCCCGGCTTCCTGCTGTCAGCGAGCGTCGTCGACACCGCCACCACGCGCACGATCAACTTCTCGATCGACGCCAGCGGCATCAATAGTCACGCGCCCCTTTACCCCCACGCCACCGACGCGTGGGAGGGCGTCCGCTTCGACGACAAACTCGGCATCTGGTTCCACGCCTTCCGCAACCTGACCACCGCCTACGGCGACTCCGGCGCGGCCCAAGGGTTCCTCACCAACTGGTACCGCCCGGACGGCAAAGAGGGGTACTTCGACGGGGCCAACCTCACCACCACGGTGAAGGTGCCCACGCCGGGCTCGGGGGCGCTGGCCCTGCTCGGCGCGGCCGGGCTCGCCGGCAGGCGGCGGAAACGGGCCGTGTAAAACAATCCCCGGTGCAACGCACGCACCACACCTCTCTGGAGAGAGAGCGGAGGTTTGAGAGAGATCAGAGAGAGCCCGAGGAGAGAGCATTCTCTGGAGAGAGAGTTGCATACGAGAGAGATTGTGTCAGGAGAGAGAGCAGGAGAGAGATCGCAAGGCGGCAAACGGCAGAGCCGAGAGAGAACACCCTGAGAGAGAACTGGGTGCCGTGCTCTGAAGGTCAAGGATTCGACCCGTCCACCAGCCGCCCGACAGGGACGTCTTCACACAAAACAACGCGTCACACACCTCTTCCCTCCCACTCGACGCAAACGCACGACACCGCCGGGATAGACCACCCGGCGGTTGTCGTTTAAACAGGCGTGGGGCGTCAGGCGTGAGGCGTCTGTAGCTGGAGTTGATACGAACGCACGAGACAGCCGGAGATGACCCATCAAAGAGTCATGGCACCGACGCCCCACGCCCCACGCCTTACGCCTGTCTTTCTCACTCGTAATCGTCGCGCACCGCGATGGTGAAGTCGTGCACGTGCGCGACCTCGTCGGCCGACTTGGTGCCGAAGTCCGTGAACCGTTTCACGAGCGTCTGGGCGTCGGTCCCCGTGTTGGCCAGCGCGCCCATCAGGCGGAACTTGTGCCCCAGGATGTCGCGGAGGTCGTGCGTCGTGTTCCGCGCGTGCCCCGCGGGGTACATCACCAGCCCGGAGTCGTGCTGCTTGCCGGCGTCGTCGGTGATGAGCACCGAGGTGGGGATGCCGTCGGGGTATTTCGAGTCGTACTCCTCGCCGCCGTGCGCGAAGGAGATCTTTTCCATGAGCGCGCGGGTGAGGGGGTTTTTGATCGCCTCGGGGCCGTAGTCTTCCGGCATGAGCATGAGCTCCTTCCACCCGGCCTCACGCTGCTGCAAAGCCTTGCGGAGGAGCGTCGCGATGATGTAGACCATCGAGTGGTCGGCCGACTGCCGCGTCGTGGGGTTGCGCTTCGCCGGGTCGCCGATGATGCCGAAGGCCGGCTCGTACGCGACGATCTGGATCGACTTGATCCGCCCGCCCCTGGCGTCTTCGAGCAGCCGCGGCGACGCGCCCAGCAGGTCGATCATCGCCTGCACCGCGCCCGCCGACTGGTGCTCGTACAGCCCCAGCTTGAAGTGCATCCCCATCACCGCAAAGTCGTCCACCTCGCGACCCAGCACCAGATCAAACGGCGAGGCGTCGCGCTTGCTCGTGTCGGCCTGCCCGTCGGGCGAGCCCACCTTCTGGAACATCTGGCCGGGGCCTTCGAAGATGCGGAAGATCGCCTCGGGATTCCGGAAGACGTCCCGCGGCCCGAGGAACCCCGCCATCGAACGCTTCATCGCAACGATCGCCGCCTCCGTGCTGATCGCGGCGCTCGCGCCCTTCGAATCCGACAACTGCTTGCCGGCCCGGATCGCGCGGAAGGGGATGTAGTGGGCCACGACCATGCCGATCGCCGACTCGATCTGCTCGGCCGTCGCGCCCAGCATCGCGCCGTACGTCGCGGCCGAGGCGATCGCCCCGTGCACGACGTGGTCGATCTTGTACGTCTTGAGGCTGAAGACCTCGGCGAGACGGCCGCGGATCTCGTCGAGCAGCACCATGCCCTTGAGCGCAAACGCCCCGTCCTTGCCGGCCATCTGCGCCGCCGCGACCGGCACCGCGTAAAAGTCGTTGTGCCCGAACTCCCCGGCCGTGTGCCCGAGCGCCGGGTTATAGCCGAAGTTGGTCCCGTTGCTGTCCCACTCGCGCACCGCCGAGGCGTTGGCGGCGATCGCCTTCTCCGGCATGCACCACTGCGTCGAGCCGAAGACCGTCGCCCCGCCGCGCACCAGCCCCTTGCCCGGCGAGAGCGTCCCCGAGCCCGCGACCGGCGCGGGATACCCGAGCGCCTCACGGCGGAGGATCGACGGCGCGTTGGTGCCGAGGGCCAGGGCCGAGACGCCGCAGAGGCACGCGTCGGTGTAGAAGAGGTTGGTCCGCTCCAGCACGCTCTTGCTCGGCTTGCCGGACTTCATGAACTCGATCGCGTACTGCGCGATGCCGAGCGCCTGGTTGGTGTCGGCCGGCAGGGTGACGTGCGAGCCGTTTTTGAACGAGGCGGTGCCGTTGGCGGTTCCGGACGACGAGGGCGACAGCGTGGCGGACATGTTGACAACAACCTCCATGAATGCAGAGCGGGTGCGTACGCGTGAGAGGGTAGTCCCATTGATCCCGGGGTGGAACGGGTCGCCCCGGCCGCGGATGTTCAGCGTTCCAGGGCTTCCGCCGCATCGAGCAGGATGTGGGCGCTGACAACGTCAACCTCGCCCGTCCCCGCGCCGACCCGGCAGTTGTGCAGCAGCGTCTGCGCATGGAGATCGCCGCCGGCTGAAGGGTCGGCGAGCCCCAGCTCGACGAACACGTGCACCGCCCACGGCCGATGGGTCGCGTTGTCCGGCTGCAGGTTCTCGACGTGCCAGCGGGCCGCCGCGAGGCAGCGCTCGCGGAGCGCCGCGTCGTTGCGCACGAGCCCCGCCCACCACAGCCCGTGCAACGCCGCCAGCTCGCACTCGGTCCACACCTCGATCCCCGGCGGCCTCGCCCACCTCAAAAGCGGCCCGTCGGGTTCTGCCCGCAGCGCCCGCCGCAGGTCGACCGACGGGTCGATCAGCGACGACCAGACGATCGTCTCGGGCGCGTCGGGCGTGTCCGTGCGCGCGGGGCTTGTCGGTGCGGCGGCCTCGCCGTGCCGCAGGCGTCGCCAGTCGAAGAACGGCCCGTCGACGGGCCTTCGCTGGCCCAGCTCGTCGCCGGTGGCGGGGGGAAGGGCGGGTGTGGAAATGGAGGGGCCGAGGCGTTCTCGGGCCACGTTCAGGAGCCTGTCGGCCCATAACCGCCTCGGATCGGTCGTCTGCACGGCTTTGTCCTCACAAGGGGCTTGCGGAGCCGCCCGCCCATGCGGTATATTCCGCCCTCGATGTCACGGCTCAAGGCATCGTCCTCGATTTCCGTGCTTGCCGCCGCGCCCCTCACCGGCCGGCGGGCAAGGACGCCGGGGAAGGGGAGACCCGAGAGGGACTGGCTGCTCACGCGGCTGTGCCCGGGCTGCGGCTACGCCGGCCACGAGCTGCAGGCACGCGGCGACAAGGCCGTCTATATGTGCCCCTGCTGCGCCACCGACCTCTACGCCCGCCCGGCCCGCTCCTACGCCGAGATGGAAGGGATCATCGACGCCTCGCCCGCCCCCGCCGTCCGAACTCGCCTGCTGAGCCTCGATCGCCTCCCCCGCGGCCGACGCCTGTGGCGGTGGGTGCGCACGTACGCCTGTGCGCACCGGCGCTGAAGGTCGAAATAGCAAATGGCAAAGAGCTAAAGAGCAAACTCAAACCTATTGGCATGAGCCCGCTTGCTTTGCCATTTGGAAATTTGCCAATTTGCTATTTCCCTGTACTCCGTGATTCAAACCGATTGTGCGGCCGTCGCGAGCGCCTGCGGCCGCGCCGACGGCGTGATCGCCGTCACCACCGGCTCGCCCTGGTCGCGCGGGCTGTCGAGCCCCCACAGGCAACGCGGCCCCCC
>CAZZDW010000044.1:0-27720 GCA_964652945.1 uncultured Phycisphaeraceae bacterium | reverse complement strand
CCACCATTCATCGGCATGCCGGCACTCATTCCTTTCACAGCGCAGAGATCAATAGACCGCGACGGCTTCTTGGGCGTCTTTCTGCTCGTCCCTTTGCTGGAAATACGACTGCCGCTGGTGGTAATAGCCAACTGAGAAGAGCCCCTGCTCGGGGAGTGAGAACAAGCGAGGAAACTGGCGTGCCGGGAGCTGCTCGATCAACTGGCCGATCTCACGTTCGCGGGCGATGCGCTGGCCACGCTTCGTGTTGTCGATCTTGTCGAGGTGGTGCTGGGAGAGCTTGAGGAGCCGCGGGAAGACTCCGGCGGGCGTTGCGCAGGCCGAGCCGAAGTAGCTGTCTTTGATCGTGCGATTGATGTCGCCGAGGACATTCTCTTGTGTTCGTTCGAGCACGGCAAAGAGCCGGCCGAGCACGTACGCGGTATCACGGCATTCGGGGTCGAGTGACACGGGGACCTCCATTTCATGGTTGCGGGTGAGGCAGGCGCGGATGATGGCGCAGCGGCGGTGCTGCGCCGCTCGCCAGTCGTTGCGGGTCTCTTGATCACCGAGGCCCTCGACGCGGGCTCGCCCGACGACGCCGGCCAGCAGCGAGGCGGGATACGGCGTGCCGGTGAGGATCGCACGCGCGACGTCGGCGGTCAGCGACGGGATGACCTGATCGGTATCGGGAAAGCCGTTTTCGGCGGGACGGTTTCACCGACCAGACGGCGGAGGGTCATCGGCCGATCGTCTTCGTCCGGTGACGGCTCCATGCGGAGCGCATCGTGATGCCGTCGGAGGCGATCGACCACGTCGCCGACGGTCGAGACCAGCCACAGGCGGACGCTGAGCCGCGCCATGTTGGGCGAGAGGCCGAGCACGTAGAACGGCGTTGCCGGGTCAACGCCGACCACCTCGCTGACGGGCCGTCCGTCGCGCGCCCGGATGAAAACCGATCGGGCTTCTTCGTCGAGCGGGCCGGCGTCGTCGAAGGTCCAGTGCATGAAGCTCTCGATACGCTTCGCGGGCTTCTCGGCCCAGAAGACGTACGTGTCGCCGGCGATGCGGACGCGGTGCTTGTCGTCGGTTGTCAGGTAGTTCAGTGCTGTGCAGTATTTTTCGGCGTCTTCAGCGCCGACCGGCGCGTTGGCCCCTTGTTCTTTGCCGTAGGACTCGAACGCCGACTGGTTGAACGAAACCAGCAGCGCTCCTGCGGATTGAGCACCGAAGACGCCCTTGATCTTGGGTTCGTGGATCTCGGCGATCGGCTGAAGGCGTCCATCGATCAGCGACGACGCATGAAGTGTGGCGTTTGACGCCGCGTGCGAGGCTTCGGCTTGCAGGTGCGATTTCCACCATTCGCGGATCCGCGGCCGCTCGTGGATGTAGCCGCGCTCGCCGCGGATCTGAAAAACGCCGAAGCCGGTGGTGGCCTCGACGAGCGCGGGGTATGTGCCGGCGTCGTCCGGCCGCCATGATTCAAGAAATAGACAGACGGCGTCGAACGCCTTGTCATCGATCTCGTCCTTGAGATCGGCGTGCTTCTTGCGGAACTCGTCGAAGGTCTGGCGGGTGCGTTCCGGCTTCTTGTCGTCGGCCTTGTAGCCGAGCATGTACGCCGTGTTGTCCCATAAGAAACACGGGTTGATGCCGCTGCCGGGAGATTTGCTTTGGCCAGGAACAAAGAGCTGCGCCAGGCGGCGGTCGACTTTGACCTCCGTCACCGGTCCCTTCTTCGTGTTCTTGGTGATCTCGCGCGTGATTTCAACAAAGACCGGCTCGATCGCGTGCAGCGAGCCGTCCGGATTCAGCACGACCTTGAAGCTGATTTTCTGTTCGCTGTACCCGGCCGGGGCGACAAGGGGTTGCCCGGCGTCGTCGACCTCATCGCTGAGCCGGTCGTACAGGCGGACGAGCGCGGGGACGATCATGACCGCACCTCCGTACTCTCCGGCGGCGGGACGTTGATCACGCCGTCCACCATTGTGGCTCGGAAGAACCTCGCCGCCATACTGCGAGAAAAATCGATGTCGTGGAGCATGTACCCGAGGTCGCGGTTGCCCTCCGGCGTGCCAGCGAGCGGCGAACGCGGCAAGTCGCCCTCGATCAACTCGAACTGCGCGACAAACTCGCGGCAGCCCAGATACGGCCGTTGAAAACACTGCCCCGCCCGCGCCCGGCGATTAAACTGGTCCAGGTGCTTTGCCTCGGCCTGCGTCGGTGTGAGGGGCGTGCCGTCGGCGTCGCGCGGATCGATGATTTCAAAGTGCGCTTCGATCACGTACTCGACATTGCGCAAGAGCGTGGCGGCACGCTGCTGGCGGTCTTCTTCGACGTAGACGCCGAGCCGGCCGCGCCCGTTGTTCATGACGCTCCCGGCGGAGCCGACGGGGACTTTGCCGCCGACCTCGTTTCGTCGGAGATTGGCCATGCGCGGCTCGGCCCACTGATCGATGAGCCGATAGCAGCCCGCGGCGGTGCGGAGCTTGAGATCGGGGACGTTGAGCATGTCGGTGATGCCGACGGGCTTGCCGTCTTGACCGATGCCGCCGTCCCACTCGCGGCTGCGCGTCCAGAAGTGGTACTGGAAATACCGCGTGATGGTGCCGAGATCGAGCGGGTCTTGATTGTCGGTGAGCACCTGCCGCGTGCTGTTGATCGGGCCGAGGATACCCGGCGGCGGCCTGAGGTCGGTGTCGAAGACGAAGACCTTGCCTCGCGGGCCCCGGCCCTCGCGGTTGCAGCGACCGGCCGCCTGCACAATCGAATCCAACCCGGCGATGGCGCGGTAGACGATCGGGAAGTCGATATCGACGCCGGCCTCGACCACCTGCGTGCTGATCACCCGGCAGGGGCGGTCGTGCTTGAGCCGGTCCTTGATTTCGGCGACCCGCTCGCTGCGGTGCTCCGGGCACATCAGCGCGCTGAGGTGCAGCACATCGTCGGTGCGCTCTTTGACCAGTTGATAGAGCCGGGCGGCGTGGGCGCGGGTGTTGACGATCGTCAGCACGCGGCGGGCCGTCGCCGTACGGTCGGCGACCTCGTTGTCGTCGAGATGACCGATGACCCGGACGTCGGCTCGGCGCATGGCGAGGGCCATTTCGTCGGGCTGATCGACGATCTCACGCACGTCTTTGAGCCCGATGCGGAAGTCGTCACGGCGGGTGACGGCGGGCATCGTGGCGCTGCACAGCACGACGCTCACGTTGTAGGACTTGGCCAGCTCGTCGAGCGCCGCGAGGGTCGGCTTGAGCAGGCTCACCGCAGCGCCTGGGCTTCGTCGAGCACGATGACGCTGCCGGCGATGCGGTGCAGCTTGCGGCAGCGCGACGGATTCTCCGAAAAGAGCGATTCGAGCAACTGCACGTTCGTGGTGACGATGACGGGGGCGTCCCAGTTTTCGGCGGCGAGTCGCCGCCAGACTTCTTTGGGCTGATCGCTGATCTCTTCGGAAGGGCGGTACGCGCTGTGGTGTTCGAGAACGACGCGCTCGCCGAGCGGGGCGAAGGCTTCGCGGAAGACGCGGGCGTTCTGCTCGGTGACGCTGGTGAAGGGCAGCGCGTAGATGACGCGGCGCATGCCGTGGCGTTCGGCGTGGCGGAGGGCGAAGGCCATCGAGCTGAGCGTCTTGCCGCTGCCGGTGGGCGCGGTCAATGAAAACAGGCCGGGCGGAAGCTCGGCCTTGCGGCGGCACATGCCGAGGAGTCGAGCGCGGATGGCGTTGACGGGAGACAACTCTGCGGCATGAGAACCAGCAAAGTCTTCGAGATGCTTGTCGAGTGTTCGTCTCAGCTCGACGATTGAGGCGTGTTCACGCGGGCGCGAGCCGCCTTGCTGCGGATTCGCGAAGGCCTCGGTCGCGAGCCGATCGGCGTCGATCAAGCACGAAAAGAGCATGCGGATGAACAGCGAAACGCGGAGAGGTGCGTCGTCCACCGGCTTGGTCAGCAGGGCCGGTGGCGGAGGGAACGGCTGAGACGTGATGTGCGCCGGCGCCGCGTCGATTGCGGAACGAGATACTGATCCGGTCTGCTCGGCTCTGAAGATCCGCGCCAGCAGTGACGACTCGTGCTCGTTATTCGCGCTCCGCTGTCCCAGATCGGCCAGTCCCGCGTGATGCCCGGCGATCACGAACGCCAGCAGCAGGCCGAGTTGCTTGTCGCGGGTGATGGCGTGGAGCGCTCCGGCGGTTGCGTGGTCGACGCTGCCGCGTGCGACGGGCCTGCCGTCGGCGGAATCGTGCAGGTATTGCTGGAAAGCCGGTGCGTACTTGCCGAGGTCGTGCCAGAGCCCGGCGAGCCGTGCGAGGTCACTCGCCCCGAAGGCCGCCGCAAAGCCCGCGGCACCGGGGAACAAGCCATTGCCCTGCGCAACTTCTTGGAGGTGCCGTTCGAGAGGCTCCCAGTCCGAGGAGGGTCTTTCCGGCAGCGTGTGGGCGTATGCCGGCGGTTCCGTCATGATCAACTCCATTCTCGTTGGGTCAATCTTTGACGCTTGGTCACCTCAGCAGCCAGTCGAGATCCTCGCGGGTGAGGGAGGCAAGCGGATCAGCAGAGCCGATTTGCCTGCCGCCCGATGTGGAACCTGCTTCGTCCGCTTCGCCCATGATCGCGGCGGCCAGCTCGCGCTTGCTCGCCTGCAACTCCTGCACGCGCTGCTCGACGGTATCGCGCGTGATGAGCCGGTAGGCGATGACCTTCTTGTGCTGCCCGATACGATGGCTGCGGTCGATCGCCTGGGCTTCGACGGCCGGGTTCCACCACGGGTCGAGCAGGAAAACATAATCGGCGGCGGTGAGATTGAGCCCGACGCCGCCGGCCTTGAGGCTGATGACGAAGACGCGCGGAGCGTCGGAAGCACCGCTTTGAAAACGATCGACGGCGGCGGCGCGCTCGGCGGCCGGCGTCTTGCCGTCGAGATACTCATGTGAGACGCCGCGGCTCTGTAATCGCTCCCGCACGATCGCCAGGAGCGACGTGAACTGCGAGAAGACCAGCGCCCTGTGCCCCTCGGCGAGGATTTCGTCGAGCATCTCCAGCAGCGTGTCCAGCTTGGCCGAGTTGCCGGCCTCGGCGTTTTTCATGCCGCGTGTGCTCGATGTCTTTGATCTGAACGATGCGGCGCTCGGCTTGACCTCGATCAGCGCCGGGTGGCAAGCGGCCTGGCGCAGGCGCAGCAACGCTTCGAGCACGTGGATCTTGCTCTTGTTGAACCCTTGACGTTCGAGTCGCCCGTCTTTGCCGAGGAGTTTCTCCCGGTAGTGCGCGAGCAGTCCGGTGTAGAGCGTACGCTGCGCCGGTTCCATGTCGCACTCGACGGTTTGCTCGATGCGCTCGGGCAGCTCCGGCGCGACGAGCTGTTTCGTACGACGGAGGATGAACGGCCGCACGGCGCGGCGGATGTGCGGCAGGTCGGCGCTCGCCGATGCGCCCCGCGACAGCTCGCGGAAGACGCGGCTGGTGCCGAGCATGCCGGGGTTGAGGAACTCCATGATCGACCACAGGTCGTCGAGTGAGTTTTCGACGGGCGTGCCCGAGAGGGCCAGGCGGCGCTTGGCCGACGCGCCGACGAGCCGCGCCGCCTTTGCCGATTGCGATGCGGCGTTTTTGATTGTCTGCGCCTCATCGAGGACCACGCCGGCCCATGCGATCTGTCTGAGTAACTCGACATCGGTACGCAGCGTGCCGTAGGTGGTAAGGACGATGTCGGCGGCGGGCAGCGCTTTGGCGAGATGCTTCCGTTGAGCGCCGGCGTGCTCGACAACCTTGAGATGAGGCGTGAAGCGTGCCGCCTCACGCGACCAGTTGAAGACCAGCGACTTGGGCGCGACGATCAGCCAGGGCTCGCGTGTTTTTGCGTTGCCCTTCTCGCGTTGACCGGCGATGTGGGCGAGCAGTTGCACGGTCTTGCCCAGGCCCATGTCGTCGGCGAGGACGCCCCCGAAGCCGAAGTCGTCAAGGAACGACAGCCAGCCCAGCCCGGCGCGCTGATAGCCGCGGAGCATGCCGTTGAACGACGCTGGCTCTGGCACCGGCCGCACGCCGTCGAACGCCGCGAGCCTCGCGCGTGCGGCAGTGACCTGCGCGTCGCACGTCGCCTCCGGCATCTCGGCGAGAAGCACGTCAACGAGCGAGAGCTGTGTCGTGGCGAAGCGCACGCCGCCGTTTTCGTCGGCTCGGCCCATGCGCAGCCATCTCGCGTGTTTGTCGAGCCATTCCTCCGGCAAGACGCCCAGCGAGCCGTCACCGAGCGTGACAAACCGCTGAGCGTGCTTCATCGCGTGCAGCAACTGCGCGATGTCGGCCCGCTGTTCGCCAAACTCGACGTGCCCCTCAAGCGAGAACCAGTCGATGCCGGAGGAGACGTTGATTCTGAACGCGCCGGGCGTGCGGTAGAACGCTTTGTCGCCCAGGACCGTCCACCCCTCGCTCAACAGCGCCGGCACGATCGCGGGGATGCGTTTGGTCGGGACGCGAAAAATATCCTTGCCCGATGAATATGTGCTGTCGGGGGTGATATCGAGCCCCGCGAGGCGCTCCACGAGAGCCCGCTCGGCGGCCGCGTCGCGCCGAACGAACGACGAGTCCACGCTCATATACCGCCGCCCGTCGGACGCATCGACACTTGCGCCGCCGTAGTCAAAGCTCACGTCCGCGGCGGTCATGCCCGCGGGCAGGAACCGGACACGCTCGGGCGGCGTCGAGTGCAGCGTGAGCCGACCGCGCGGCACGGCATCGGCCATCGGCGGCGTGCGCCACGTCTCCGGCCATGCGATCGGCAGCCGCACGCCCTGCGTGTTTAGCTCGTTGATGAGCTCCGGCAAGTCGCTCTCGCTCAGTCCCGCGGGTTTGTGCACGCCGAGCCGCCGGGCGAACTCGATCTGCGCGTCGCCGCCTGTGCGCAACGGCGAGATCGTGCGCCCGCGCACCAGCAGGCCGGGCTCGCCGTCGATCAGCACGTCGGTATGGGAAAGCTCGCTCCACTCACCGCCGCGCTGAACCGTCGCGATCAACGCCAGTCCTGTGCGGCTGTTCGCGGCAGTTTTACTTTGCTTCCGCGAGCCGTTCCTCGATGCAGAAGCCGACGACGCCGGCTCAACGATGCGCAGCACAAGCTCCCACGTATTCTCCGCCGTGGCGTCCTCGACGATCATCGGCAGCGGGGCAGCGCCCTCGCTGTACTGATACATCAGCCGCCCGGTCTCTTTCAACAACGGCATGAGCACGGCCAGCATCGACACGTCGACCGCCCACAGCGCCGAGCGCGACCCGTTCGCATGCGCAGAACCGCTATACCCGTAGCCGTACGTGCTCGCCGGCTCGCCCGCGCCGATCAGCATGCCGCAGATGAGCCGGTCGGTGTGATCGGCGAGGCGCGACACGTCGGAGACGCCCAATGCCAGCCGTTTCGGTTTGAGCATTCTGCCCGGCTTTGTCGACAACGGGCGGTGCATGAGCGCCAGCGTCAGCACGCCCGACTCGCGCGAGCGCTCGGCGTCCACGACATACAACGGCTCGCCGATCACCCGCGGTTTCTCGTGCCGCTCGCGATAGACCGTCGGCGGCGCTGCTAACCGGATCGCCCTCCGCCACGCCGGCAGCCGCTCGGCCCGCTGCTTGGATCTATCCGAGCTCAAAAAAACTCCGACATCCCCACGCTTGTCGCTGACGAGGCTGCCTCCTAGCCGCTGCGCAAGCTCTTCGAGGTAAGCCAAGGGATCCGGCGACGCCGTGGCGGCGCGACGCTTGGCCCTGCCGCGCGGCTTCGTTTCACCCCACGTCAATCTCAGCGGCTTGTTCCCTGTTTTCTCTTCGTGCTCCGCTCGCTCGTCCTGATCGTCGTTCTCGACATCATCGTTGTCCAGCCCCTCGCTCGCCCGCAGCACGACCTTCGACGGCGAATCCTCGAAGAACGCCCTGTTCTCGTGCTCCGCGGCCAGCAGCGTCGCCCACACGTGCTTGCACGGCCCGCCGTATTGCCCGGTGAACGGGCAATCGCACGCCGAGTCGAGCGTCCACTTCGCCGGCGAACGGGCGAGCGTGATCCGGACCTCGTACCACTCGGAACCGGCAACCCGGGCCGTGATCGAATCCGCGTCGATCTTCAAGGCCTTAATGCGTCCGTCCCGAAAGTACCGCGCGCCGCGTTGCCGAATATTCGTGCTGAACGACTTGGCCAACCTCTCGGTGAGCATCGCATTGATTCCAGGTGCGGCCGCGACAGGCCCGAGTATACCCAGAATGATCCTGAATGTGGGACGAGCGGCAGCACAAGGGTTTGCGGCCGCGTCGGCAGACCGATCTCTTCCTTCTACGGAAGCGAGGCCTTGCCAATGCGATGTGTCTACCTCACATGCTTCAACCTCAACGGCTGCCTTTCAGCCAAAAAGCCCGAGTCGTCCCCCTGATGAAAGTAGAGGTGGCCCTTGAGGGTGCCGTCGTCCTGTACGACGGCCCACCCCCGGCCTCGCGTCGGGTCCATCTCGTCACTGCCGTCGAACGTGAATGCGCAGCCCGGTCTCGATTGCCGCTGTTCCGGTCGCCAGTCGATGCCGCAGTGCACGTAGCCGAAGTGGAACTCTCCGCGGCCATCCGGCTTGAACTCGATGAACGCCGGCGACTCCGCGTCCATGAACTCGTTGTCCCAGTTGCTCATCCACGTGAGCCGCCAGCGGCCGATCAAGTCTTTCTTCATCAGCAATACCTGCCGTTTGGACATGCCAGTCTCGTCATTGCGCGGCGTTTGATCATAACGCGCGGTGAGAGGGCGATGCGGCCGTCGCGCTCGGCGATGTCGGGCGTGAAGGGGCACGAGGGGACCGTGCCCGACGACGACAGGGGTTCCCCTTGTATCGGTTCTTGTGTCGTT
This sequence comes from uncultured Phycisphaeraceae bacterium, assembly GCA_964652945.1. GTDB lineage: Bacteria > Planctomycetota > Phycisphaerae > Phycisphaerales > UBA1924 > CAZZDW01. Next base: position 18,870 of record CAZZDW010000044.1, on the reverse strand, counting down.
GCTGGGCGGCGCCATGATGAGCGAGCCGGGGCGCCCGCACGTTTGTCGCGCTCGTGCGATGCTCGACACGTTCGCGAAGTCCGCGATCGACCCGCACGGGCCCGGGGTCTCCAGAAGATTTCAAAGGAGCAGTCGCTCCGAGGCATTGTCCGCTAATACGCGCGATCTGCGCTCGAATGTTCGTGTTACACACACCTGCCACGAGCCGGCCAATGAATACCCCGGCTTCAAAATATTATCATTCATGTAGTCCATCTGATTGATCGAATATGTCCGCGTTGGTAAGTATTACGTTGTCGATCATGGATTAAGATAATCACAGAGCGGACTATGATGCAGGACACGATGCCCGCGACCACGAGTCGTCGGCGAGTGCTCGGACGCACTTTGCGCCCATCTCGCCGGTTTCCCGCGATGCTCTCGCGGCTTGCGCATGCATGGATGCGATCCGGCAGGAATCGAACGCCGCGTGGGGCGGCGACGACGCACACGCGCCCCGCCACGATCACGGTCGTTGTGGTGTCGCTTGTCGGGTCCACGGCGTTCGGCGGCTCGACTTCCGACGAGCCGCTCACGACCGACCAGGTGGTCGGCATGTCCCTCGAAGACTTGATGGACCTGGATGTCACCTCGGTGGCGGGCACGCAGACGGAATGGTTCACGACGCCCGCCGCGGTGAGCGTCATCACCGGCGACGAGGTCCGGCGCAGCGGGTTCCGCACACTGGCCGAAGCGCTCCGCCTGGCGCCCGGCGTCTTCGTCGGGCATTCCAACTCCAGGGCGTTCTCCGTTGGCATGCGCGGGTTCAACGGGAGTCTCGGGAACAAGACGCTGGTGCTTATTGACGGGCGGGCCGTGTACGACCCGCTCTTCGGCGGCACGGCATGGGACGTGCAGGATGTCCTCCTCGAAGATCTCGACCGCATCGAGGTGATCCGCGGCCCCGGCGCGACGCTCTGGGGTGCAAACGCCGTCAATGGTGTGATCAACGTCATCACCAAAAGCGCCAAGGATACTCAGGGCCTCTTCGTCGCCGGCGGCGGCGGGACGTACGAACGTGCGTTCGGAGAGGCTCGCTACGGCGTCCAGATCAGCGATCATTCCTGGCTGCGCCTGTACGGCAAGTGGTTTCAACGCGACCACCTCGTCGACTCAAACGGCGAGAGCACGCACGACGATTGGGCGATGCTCCGCGGCGGCTTCCGCTTCGACCGCGAGGGCGACAGCGGCATCAAGCTCACGATCCAGGGCGACGCCTACGGGAGCAACCAGTTCGGTCAGTTCGCCAGAAATGTCCCCGTCCCCGGCCAGAGCCTGCGGTTTGCCGACGACGTCCGCGACGTGCGTGCCAGCGGCGCGAACGTGCTGATGCGAATCGGGCAGGACGACGCGGACAACGGCTGGAGTTTTCAAGCGTATTATGACCGCACCGACCGCGTCAGCAATGTCAACTTTCAGGTTAACCGCGACACCTTCGACGCTGAGTGGCGCCACTACTTCACGCTTGGTCAAAGCCACAGGATCATGTGGGGGCTCGGGGCCAGATATACGCGCGATCATACGGAAGACGGGCCCACGCTTGCGTTCGACCCATCCGACGGCGACAACACCATCCTCAGCGCTTTCATCCAAGACACGATCACGCTCGTCCCGGACCACTTGTTTTTCATGATCGGATCCAAGGTTTCTCACAACGATTATACGGGCGTTGACTTTCAGCCCAGCGCGCGCATCTGGTGGACGCCGGACGAACGGAACACGCTTTGGGCGTCGGTTTCGCGCCCGGTGCGGATCCCTTCTCGCATCGAGGACGGAGGCACCATCATCTCCGGTTACGTCGACTCAGGCCTGCTCGCGGGCGGCTCCCCCAATGGGACCATCATCCCGCTCAAGGTGGACCCCAATGACAGCCTGAAAGCGGAGCAACTTACCGCGTACGAGATCGGCTACCGCGTCCGGATCAACGACCAGTTTTCGGTGGACGCCGCCGCGTTTTATAACGACTATGAACGCCTTATTTATGTGACCGGCTTCCAACCTTGGAACAACGACGGTTTCGGAGAAACCTACGGCGGTGAGGCCGCCGTGACATGGCGACCGACCGCAAACTGGAGGCTGGAAGCTGCCTACAGCTATACGCGCGTCCTGATCCACGGGCCGGTCCTCGCCACCGACGAAGGGCTCACGCCGCGTCATCAGGCCCAGCTCCGCTCGTATCTGGATATTACGGACAATCTCGAGCTCAACAGCGCGTTGTATTTCGTGGACGACGTGCCGGCCGTTGGCGCGAGCTCATACTGGCGATTCGACGTGGGCGTTACGTGGCGCGTGACGCCGAACTTTGAGATGGCGATCTGGGGGCAGAACCTCGTGGAGCCGCGCCACCGCGAGTTTTCCGGCGATGAGGTCGAGCGCGGTGTTTACATCATGGGGACCATCCGATTCTGATCCGGCTAGGCAATGTCTCGAACGGCTCCGGCGGCACTTGGACCGTCTTACAGAACTCACCATGCTTGTCCTGAAACGCCTCATCGTGCTGTGGATTGCAATAGCCGGCGTCGCCGCGTCGGCGAATGCGGGCGCGCCGTCATCGGCCGCCGGCATCTCCCGCGCGTCCGCCATCAAGGCGGGGATGGTCCTGAACTTCATCCGGTACACCGAGTGGCCGGAGGCGACGTTCGATGCTCAGAATGATCCCATCGTGCTCACGGTCTTGGGCGAAGGCGAGATGGCCGACGCTCTCGAACAGACGATGAGCGACCAGCAGGTCCATGGGAGGGTCGTCCAGGTGCGTCGGCTGGCATATCCCGAGCCGCCGCCGGGCAAAGCGGCGGTCTCCGACGACGACATGAGCACGTTCGTGAGCACGTTGCGTGCGTCGCACGTCCTGTTCGTGTGCGATTCCGAGAAGGACCATCTGGACGCCGTGTTCGCCAAGCTCGACGCGGCGAATGTCCTGACCGTCGGTGATCTGCATGAGTTCGCCGAGCAGGGCGGCATGCTCGGGTTGACCATTCGGCAGGACAAGGTCGCGTTCGACGCCAATACAGACAAGATCGAAGCAACTCAACTCAAGGTCAGCTCGAAGCTCCTGCGGCTTGCGCGGACTGTGGATCAATAACATGGCACTCCCACATATCCGATCGTTTCGCTCGAAGTTCCTGCTGCTGGTCGTGACGATCAGCCTGCTCGCCACCGTCGTGGTCGGCGCCGCGTTGGTTATTTCCAACTTTGTTCGCCTGCGGAGCCAGATGATCGCCGATCTTCGGATTAAGACGGAGATTATCGGCTTCAACGCGTCGGCTCCGCTGACGTTCAACGACCCGGACGCCGCCAAGGAGACGCTCGGGGCTCTCCGCGTCGAATCGCAGGTGGCGGCCGCGACGTTGTTCGACGAGACGGGGCGCATGTTCGCGAGTATGCAACAGATGCAGGTGGCGCCTTCGGCCCTGAAACTCGGGCCCGACGGCGAACGCCGGGAGGGGCACTGGCTCATCCTGACCAAGCCGGTCGCGCACGACGGCGTGCGTGCCGGCACGCTGGTCCTCGTCTACGACCTGCGCGGGCTGTATGCCGTGCTCCGTGGCGATCTGCTCGTCTCGCTCGCCACGGGCTTCTTCGCATCCGCGATCGCCTTCCTCATCGCGATGCGCCTGCAGCGAACCCTCTCCGCCCCTGTCGCCGAGCTGGCCAACACGGCCCGGCGCGTCGCCGAGACCGGTGATTTCTCCGTGCGGGCCGGCAAGCACGCCGACGACGAGCTGGGGTTGCTCACCGACGATTTCAACCACATGCTGACGCAGATCGAACGCCAGGCGGCCGACCTGCTCGCCGCCAACGTCCAGTTGCAGCGGCACCAGGAGATGCGGATCGCCAAGGAGAGCGCCGAGGCCGCCAGTCGGGCCAAGAGCGAGTTTCTCGCGCACATGAGCCACGAGATCCGCACGCCGCTCAACGGCGTCATCGGGATGACGGACCTGCTGCTCGGCACGCCGATGGACGCGCGGCAGCGCCGCTACGTGCAGCTCACCAAGGCCTCGGCCGAGTCGCTCACCAGCATCATCAACGACATCCTGGACTTCTCGAAGATCGAGGCGGGCAAGCTCGAGCTCTCCCCGATCGACTTCGATCTGTACGTGACCGTGGAGGACGTGATGCAGGTGCTCGCCCCGCGCGCCCAGCAGAAGGGCGTCGAGATCGCCTGCTCCGTCCAGCCGCAGGTCGCCCGGCTCGTGCACGGCGACCCCGACCGCATCCGCCAGATCCTCGTCAATCTCGTGAACAACGCGATCAAGTTCACCACCAAGGGGAGCGTGGTGCTGCACGTCTCGCTGGACGAGGAAGGCGAGACCGACGCGCTCGTCCGCTTCAGCGTGACCGACACCGGCATCGGGATCGCGCCCGAGCGGGTCGACCGGCTCTTCAAGGCCTTCTCACAGGTCGACGCCTCTACGACACGCACCTACGGTGGCACGGGCCTGGGGCTGGTCATCTCCAAGCAACTGGCCGAACTCATGGGCGGCTCGGTCGGCGTAGAGAGCGAGCTCGGGCGGGGGTCGACGTTCTGGTTCACCGCGCGCCTGCAGCGGTGCCCCCGCGCTCTGCCGATCGTTGGTGACGGGCTCGATGCGCAGAACCTCCGCGTCCTGGCCGTGGACGACTGCGACGCCCAGCGGCAGGTGCTGCGCGAACAGCTCGCCAGCTGGAATATGCAGGCTGAAACAGCCGCGGACGGCGAGTCGGCCATCGCCATGCTGGTCGACGCCTCGATCCGCAACAGCCCCTTCCAAGTGGCGATCGTCGACCACGACCTGCCGGGGTTGAACGGGTTCGAGCTCGGCACACTGATCAAGGCGTCGCCGCGGGTGCGTGACACCGTGCTGATGATCCTCCTGACGGCGGAGGAAGACATCGACCTGGTGAAGCTGCGCGAGACCGGATTCGCGGGCGCCTTGAGCAAGCCGGTGCGGCAATCGACGCTCTTCGACGCGATCATGGACGCCCTGGGCATGGGGCACAAGGCCGATCGCGGGCCGGATTCGCTGGTGGTTTCGGGGACCGACTACGTGGCGCTGGCCGCGCCCCCGAACGGGCTGCGTCTGCTCGTCGCCGAGGACAACGAGATCAACCAGATGGTGGCCGTCGACATGCTCACCCGGGCCGGCTATGAGACACGGATCGCTTCCGACGGGCGTGCGGCGGTCGAGGCGGTGCAGCGCGAGCCGTTCGACGCCGTGCTCATGGACTGCCAGATGCCGGTGATGGACGGCTTCGAGGCCGCCCGCACCATCCGCGCGTGGGAGCGCGACGGTGCGCCGGTGGACCACGCGCGTCTGCCGATCATCGCTCTCACCGCCAACGCGATGAAGGGCGACCGCGAGCGGTGCCTGGAGGCGGGGATGGACGCCTACGCCAGCAAACCGATCAACGCCAAAGAGTTGTTGTCAACGATCGAGCGGGTGCTCCGCGCATCCGCTCGCAGCGCTCAAGCCGCATAGGAGGAGTTATGTCTGTTCAGCCGTTCGATCCGACACCTGCAAGCGACCACACCCCGCCGCTGGTGGTGGCCGATCTTTCCGCCCGCTGCATGGGGGACGCCGCCGTGGCCATCTCGATCCTGCATAAGTTCGAACAGCAGATCCGCAAGGAAGCGGCGGAGTTCGACCGGCACCTTGCCGAGCGCAAGGCGGCGGAAATCGCCGCAAGGGCGCATGCGCTCAAGAGCACCGCCGCCGCCGCTGCCGCTCCGGGCCTGCAAGCAATTGCCCGGGTAATCGAAGAGCTTGCCCGCGGAGGACAGCTCGACACAATGGAAAACGAACTCGCCAAGCTCCGCCGAGAGGTGGAGGCGTGCCTGGACTACCTCCCGACGGCACGAAAATCCTTGCTCTCATCCGTTCTCGGTGCGTCCGCGGGATTGGAGGCCAGGTCATGAAAGTGCTCGTCGCCGAAGACAACGAGATCTTCCGGGATCTTCTGGAATCAACACTGAGGCGCTCCGGCTACGACGTAGGCGTTGCGCATGACGGCGCCGAGGCGCTCGAGCGTGTACGCGCAGAGGGCTACCGCCTGGTCGTATCGGACTGGGAGATGCCTCGGATGAGCGGGCCGGATCTGTGCCGGGCGATCCGCGACGGCGACCTGCCCGGCTACACGTACGTGATCCTGGTCACATCGCACAACTCGCCGCAGGAAACCGTCGAGGGGCTTTCGGCGGGCGCGGACGACTTCCTCGGCAAGCCCTTCAACCCGGGCGAACTCATCGCCCGGGTCCGCGCCGGCGAGCGGATCCTCTCGCTCGAGACCCGCGATGTGGCGATCTTCGCGATGGCCAAGCTCGCCGAGTCGCGTGACACCGACACCGGCTCGCATCTCGAACGGGTCCGGAGCTACTGCCGCGTCCTCACCGATGACCTGGCGGCGCATCCCACGTTCCAACGCGAGATTAATACCGAGTTCGCACACCTCATCTATCTCACGAGCCCGCTGCACGACATCGGCAAAGTCGGGATCCCGGACTGCGTGCTCCTCAAAGCCGGCAAGCTCAGCGCCCACGAGTTCGAGATTATGAAAACCCACACAACGCTCGGGGCGGCGACCCTCGATGCCGCCCTGCGAGCGTTCCCCGGGGTGAAGTTCCTGCAGATGGCCCGGGACATCGCGGCAACACACCACGAACGCTTCGACGGGTCCGGCTATCCGGCCGGCTTGAAGGGCCACGACATCCCGCTCAGCGGCCGCATCGTCGCGATCGCCGACGTCTACGACGCCCTGACCTCCAAACGCGTGTACAAGGTCGCCTTCTCGCACGAGACCGCCCGGTCCACCATCTTTGAAGGCGCCGGCTCGCACTTTGATCCCGACATCGTCGAGGCGTTCGTCCGAACCGAGCCGCGGCTCATCCAGATCCAGAGCCAATACGCCGAAGTGCTGCCCATGGCCGCTTAGAGCCTGTTGAAGAAGCAGGCTTGCAGGGTGGCTCGGCTCTCCGAGCCGAGCGCGGGTGTCCGATTTCAGGCTTACCCACGCACCGGTCTGGAGGCCGATGCCACCAAAGACACCCCTTCTTAAACAGGCTCTTAGCGATGGGCTTGGGTGTTGTGCGCTCCACCTCGCCCTCGGAGATAACCCGGCTTTTCAGCAATACGAAATGCTCCGGTGTCCTGCCGCGGCTGGCACGGCGAGCATCCGACAGTCCCGCTCAGCCCGGCGGACGCTCACGGGCCGCGTGGATGACCTCTCGCTCGCGCTGCGGCGTCAGCGCGAGCTCGGCCGGGTGATCCTCCAGCCAAGCCCGCACGCTCGCCAGCGTCGCCGTCGGCTCGGTCAGCGTCATCCCCGCGTGCTGCGCGCGGACGCTGCTCATGTCCATCAGCCCCGCATAGGCGTGCCGTTCGGGCACAAACAACTGCAGCTCGGTCACGCCCGCGGCGTCGATCACCTCCGCGGGAACCCACACCGGGCGCTGCACGCCGAGCATCTCGGCGAACGTCCCCCACTCCACGCGCGGCCCGGCCATGTTGAAGACGCCGCCAAGGTCGTGCCGGATGACCGCGCTGGTGAACCGCGCGATGTCGCTCACGTCGACGACCTGCAGGTGATCGCTCCCGTCGCCCGGCATGAGCATCTCGCCGCCGAGCGCGGCACGCCGCACCCAGTAGGAATACCGCTCCGTCGGATCGTGCGGCCCCACCACGATCTGCGGCCGGAGCAGCGTGCACCGCTCGCCGTAGACCCGACCAACGATGCGCTCGCACGCGACCTTCAACGCCCCGTACGTCTCACCCGTCACCTCCGTAACCTCATCACCCGCGGGTTCGAGCAGCGGGTGGTCCTCGGTCATCGGGCGCTGCTTCGGCTCGCCGTAGACGCTCCCCGTGCTGATGAAGATGTACCGCCCGATGCGCCCGCGCAGCGCCTCGGCGATCGGCCGGACTTGGCGAGGGGTGTAGCCGCACACGTCGACGCACGCGTCCCACGATCTGCCCGCGACGGCGCTCGTCACGGCGTCGGCGTCGTTCCGATCGGCGCGGAGGCGCTCAACGGCGGCGGGCAGCTCGTCGGTCGACTTGCCGCGGTTGAGCACGCTGACGCGCTCGCCCCGCGCGAGCAGCTCCTCGGCGATGTGCCGTCCGATGAATCGCGTGCCGCCGAGGACAAGGACGTTCATAGTGCGGCCCGGTAAAAGATTGCCGTGACGCGGCGCATGCCGGAAATGTACGCCGTAAACCCCTGCCCGCCAACGACAAGGCCCCGCGTTCGGCACGCGGGGCCCTGGGCTCGATGCACATTGCCGTACGCCGGCCTACTTGCTCTTGGCGTCGCCGCGTGCGAAGATCGACGCGACGTAGTTGAGGACGTCCGTGGCGCTCACCTCGTTGTAGCCGAACTGCTTGATGAGCCGCTGCTTGACGATGTCGATCTTCTGCTGCGTCTCGTCGTCGACGACGCTGGAGACGAGGTTCTTGAGCTTGATCGTGTCGCGCTGGTCCTCGAAGAGCTTGAGTTCGAGGGCCTTGTACAGCCGCGCGTTGGTGTTGTACTCGAACTTCTTGCCGTCGAGGGCGAGGGCGCCGATGTAGTTCATGATCTCCTGGCGGAAATCGTCCTTGCGGCTCTCGGGGATGTCGATCTTCTCCTCGATCGACCGCATCAGCCGCTCGTCCGGCTCCTCGTCCTTGCCGGTGTAGCGGTTCTTGACGCGCTCCCGCTGCGTGTACGCCCGGACGTTCTCGATGTAGTTGGTGCACAGCCGCTTGATCGCGTCCTCGTCGGCGCTGATCGCCCGCTGCACCTCGGCCTTGATGATGTCCTCGTACTCCTCCTTCACCACGGCCAGCAGCTCGCGGTACCGCTTCTTGATCTCGTCGTCGTTGATGAGCGAGTGGTGATAAAGCCCACCCTCCAGCTCGTTCATCACCATGAACGGGTTGATCGACTTCTCGTCGACCGCCTGCCGGCTGACCAGCGCGTTGGAGATCTTGTCCTGCACGTACCGCGGCGAGATCCCCTCCATCCCCTCGCGGCTCGCCTCTTCCTTCAGCTCCTTGATCGAGTCCTCGGTGAAGCCGGGGATCGCCTTGCCGTTGTACAGCTTGAGCTTCTGCAGGAGCGACAGCCCGCTCTTCTTCGGCGATTCGAGCCGCGTGAGCACGGCCCACATCGCCGCGACCTCCAGCGTGTGCGGCGCGATGTGGATGTTCTTGATCTGCTCCGGGCCGAAGTCCTTCTGGTAAATCTTGATCTCGTCGTCGAGCCTGATGTTGTACGGCACGTCGATCTTGATGGTGCGGTCGCGGAACGCCTCCATCATCTCGTTGGACTGCAGCCGCTTGTACTCCGGCTCGTTGGTGTGCCCCAGGATCACCTCGTCGATGTGCGTCTGCGCGAACTTCTTCGGCTTGATCAGGTGCTCCTGGCTCGCGCCGAGCAGGTCATACAGGAACGCCACGTCGAGTTTGAGCACCTCGATGAACTCGCAGACGCCGCGGTTGGCGATGTTCAGCTCGCCGTCGAAGTTGAACGCCCGCGGGTCGGAGTCGGAGCCGAACTGCGCGATCTTGCGGTAGTTGATGTCGCCCGTGAGCTCGGTCGAGTCCTGGTTCTTCTCGTCCTTGGGCTGGAAGGTGCCGATGCCGACGCGGTCCTTCTCGCTCAGGATAATGCGGCGGACCTTGACGTGGGCCATCGCCTTGCGCCAGTCGCCGTCGTAGTGCTTCATCAGGTCGGCCATCACGCGGCGGCAGAAGGGGCACAGCTCGCCGGTGAGCTTGAGCGTCCCGCCGCGGTGCGTCGGCGTGTATTTGCTGCTCAGCTTGGCCAGCATGTCCGCCCGCGCTTCGCGCGGCACGAGCATCAACGGCTCCTCGTGCATCGGGCAGATAAACTCGGTCGCCTCCGCCGTCGTCCGCCAGTTGGCGCTCGTCGAGCTCGGCGAGCAGTCCGCATCGAGCATCCACGAGAACGAGTACAGCGCCCCCGCCTCCGTCCGGCTGTAGTGCTCCATGCCCTTCTTCAAGAGCCGGGCGATCGTCGACTTGCTCGAGCCCACCGGCCCGTGCAGCAGCAGGATGCGTTTGTCCGTCCCGTACCCCTCCGCGGCCGAGCGGAACACGTCGACAAACTGCATCAGCGCGAAGTCGAGCCCGAAGATCGCGTCCTGCCCCTTGTCGAACGGGTCGGAAAAGAAGTGGTACCGCACGCAGTCTTTCTTGAACAGGCGGTACTTCTCGAAGCCGTGCGAGAGGATCGCGTCGTACATGCGCTGGTAGGCGTTGCGGATGACGCCCGGCCGCTGCTGCACGATGTCGAGGTAGTCGAAGAACGTCCCCTCCCAGTGGTGCTGCTGGAAGGTCTTGCGGTCGAGGCGTGACTCGACGAGCGAGACCAGGTCGTCCCCACCTCCTCCCCCACCACCCCCGCCGCCGGGCGTTCCATCGGGGGAGAGCACGGGCCGGGCGAGGTCGAACGGATGGGAATGGTCAGAGCACATGGTCGCACCTCCGCTGCGCGGCGTCGTGACCAGGCCACAGCCGCCGCTCCCGCCCCGGCCGCCGGGCACACACCCCGACGACCGACACGGCACCAGAAATCGGTTCCCGCGAGATTTCTCTCCGCGAGCCCATCCCATCCAAGGGATCAACAGACCTCTTCAGTTCTTATCGGCGCACCCCGCCCCCGAAAAGAATGTTTCCGCCTCTCCAGGCCCCCTACCCCGCAAATCCCGCCTGAACTCCCCAAAACATTCATCTCGACGGCATCTCACAGGCATCTCTACGGCCCAAACCCGTTCCCGCGTAGCCGTCTCCAAGACTACACGTTGACCGGCCCGTCGCAAGCGCTTTCACCATTCTGTACGTACCGCCCCGCGGGAAAGATCGAGCCCGCCGGCATTTCTCGGAACAACCCGGGCACCTACACTCGTCCCCCATGTCCTTCGGGCTTGCACGAGACCGCGAACTGGACCCCACCGGCGTCGCCGTCACCCCGGCCGAGCTGCCCCCGCTCCCCGATGCCGCGGTCGCCGACCCCGCGCTCGGGCGGGTCGACCTTCGGCAATGGTTCCCCGACCCCGATCGGCCCCTGGAGATCGAGATCGGCTCCGGCAAGGGCACGTTCCTCGTCCAGCAGGCGGCGGAGCAGCCCGAGACCAACTTCCTCGGCATCGAGTGGGCGCGCGAGTTCTTCGAGTACGCCGCGGATCGCCTCCGCCGAAAGGGCCTGCGCAACGTCCGCATGCTCAACCTCGACGCCGGCGAGTTCTTCCGCTGGCGCGTCCCCGACGCGATCGCGCAGGTCATCCACCTCTACTTCCCCGACCCGTGGCCCAAGAAACGCCACCACAAGCGCCGGATCGTCCAGGACCCGTTCCTGGCCGAGTGCCGTCGCGTCCTTGTTCCGGAGGGCGAGCTGCGCATCGTCACCGACCACCCGGACTATTGGGCGTGGATGTGCGAGCACGTGGAGCGCGCGACCTCGCCGCGTAGGTCCGATGGGTTATCCCCGTCGTCGCCGGCTCTTGCCCCCCTCTTCGAGCGGCGTGCGTTTGAGCGCGTGGGCTCAGCCCAGGAGGGCGAGCTGGTGGGGAGCAACTTCGAGCGCAAATACCGCCGCGAGGGACGGCCCTTCCACGCCGTCATCCTGCGGAAACCCGACGCCGCACGACTCTGAGCGGGCATTCATCTTGTGCATGGACGGAAATGGGCGTGAAGCGGTCGTTGCAGACGGCCGATCTTGACACCGTCTTCCTCGAACGGCGGCAAACCGGACGCGACCGGACCGCCTGTAGGGCCTTCTCTGCCAAGACGGCGAGGAACGGTGCCGCGTATGACCAACGCCCGCTCAACCCCCCTCACCGCGTCCGCGGCCTTGCCGGGGGGGCAAGCCAGACTCGGCACCATCTACGTCGCCGTCGCCTGCGTCTCGCTGGCCACCCTCGTCGCCTGCATGGCGATCGCCCACATCACCCGCACCACCCTCGTCGGGCTGGCGGCCAAGAGCGAGCAGACGCTGCGGCTGATGGACGACCTCAACTTCCTCAACGAGGAGATCAACGAGTGCGCCGCCGCGGCGACCGCCTACTTCCGCACCCGCGACGCCGACGCCGAACGCGAGCAGTTCGAGCAGTACGCCCGTGAGATCAACGAGGCCTACGCGCGGCTCATGAGCGACCCGACGGTCCGCCAGATCACCACGGAGGGCGGGCGCTCGGCCGCCGACGAGCTGGCCGCCCTCGAGCACGACCTCCGCCACGTCGAGTTCCGCGGGCGTCAGGTCTTCAACCACGCAGGCCCCGAGCTGCACCGCACCGCCGAGATCATGCTCTCGATGATGCAGTCCTCCCGCGGCAGGCTCGACAACCGCATCTCCGACCTCTACCTGCGGATCTCCCAGGCCAGGACCGCCGAGCTGCGCGCCGGCACGATGCGCACCGACATGCTGGGCGTGCTCGAATACACCGCCGCCGGGTGCGCGGTCTTCGTCGTGCTCGTCCTCGCGCACTACGGCTACCGCTCCGCCCACCTGCAGCGCCGCCTCAACCGCGAACGCGAAGAAACCCTCGCCTCCCTCCGCCTCCAGTCGGCCGACCTGGCACGCCTCAACGACGAGCTGTCGTTCAGCAAGTTCGCCCTCGACGAGCACGCCTGCGTCGCCTTCGCCGACCTGCACGGCCGCATCGTCAGCGTCAACGAACGCTTCTGCAAAATCAGCGGCTACACCGCCGACGAGCTCTTCGGCGTCCACCACCGCCTGCTCAGCGGCGGGCTGCCGGCCCGGTGGGTGCTCCGCGACTTCTACGGCAAGCTCCTGCACGGGCAGGTCTGGCACGGCGAGCTGCGCTGCCGTCGGAAGGACCGTTCCGCCTATTGGGTCGACGCGACCGTCGTGCCCATGAAGGACGCCGAGGGGCGCGTGCTCTGCTACGTGACGATCCAGACCGACATCACCGAGCGCAAGGCCGCCGAGGCCGCGCTGCGCACCAGCGAGGAGCGGCACCAACTGGCGATGTCCGCCGCGGGCCTGGGCACGTGGGACTGGGACATCGCCGCCGACAAGGTCGTCTACGACCGGCGCTACGGGCAGATGCTCGGGCTCGACGTCTCGACGCTCGCCCAGCACATCGCGACGTGGCAGAGCCTGGTCCACCCCGACGACCGCCAGCGCGTCGTCGACGCCTGGAAGGCCCACACCGAGGGGCGGACCGACACCTTCCGCGCCGAGTACCGCATGCGCCACGCCGACGGGCACTGGGTGTGGATCCTCGACTGCGGGCGGGTCGTCGAGCGCGACGCGGGCGGCGAGGCGGTGCGCGGCGTGGGCGTGCACATGGACATCTCCGAGCGCAAGGCCGTCGAGGCCGCGGTCCACGACAGCGAGGCGCGTTTCCGCGCGATGAGCGACTCGGCCCCGGTGATGGTCTGGATGACCGACGCGACGGGCTCGCCGACGTTCTTCAACAAGCCGTGGCTGGAGTTCGTCGGGCGGTCGATGGAGCAGGAGCTGACCGACGGCTGGCTGGCGCACATCCACTCGTCGGAGCGCGAGCGCTGCAAGTTCGCCTGGCGCACCGCCGTCGCCAACAAGGCCCCCTACAAGGCCGAGTACCGGATGAAGCGCCGCGACGGGGAGTACCGCTGGATGATCGACCGCGGCGTGCCGCGCTTCGACGCCGGGGGGGTCTTCCTCGGGCACATCGGCACGTGCACCGACATCACCGAGCGCAAACAGGTCGAGTCGGATCTTTCCAAATACGCCGAGGAGATGCTGCAGGCCAAGATGCAGGTCGACCGGCAGACGATCGAGCTCTCGGTCAAGACGCAGGCGCTCGACGAGGCCCGCGCCGAGGCCGAGGCCGCCAGCCGCTCCAAGAGCGAGTTCCTCGCCAACATGAGCCACGAGATCAGGACGCCGATGACGGCGATCCTCGGCTACACCGAGCTGCTGCTGGACGCGACGCAGAGCGAGGAGGAACGCCGCAGCGCCACGCTGACCATCCGGCGCAACGGCGAGCACCTGCTGTCGATCCTCAACGACATCCTCGACCTGTCGAAGATCGAGGCCGGGCGGATGACGATCGAGACGATCCCGGTGAACACCGAGACGCTCGTCGACGAGGTGCTCTCGCTGATGCGCGTCCGCGCCGAGGCCAAGGGCATACGCCTGGCCGCCGAGTTCGCAACGCCCATCCCGGAAACCATCCAGACCGACCCGACGCGTCTGCGGCAGATCCTGGTCAACCTCGCCGGCAACGCGATCAAGTTCACCGAGCAGGGCGGCGTCACCATCCGCGTCTCCTTCCAGGACCACCTCGGGCACGACCAACAGCAGGAGCCGGTGCTGCGCTTCGACGTCATCGACACGGGCCTGGGCATGAGCCCCGAGGTGCTCGAGAAGCTCTTTACGCCCTTCACGCAGGCCGACTCGTCGATGACGCGCCGCTTCGGAGGCACGGGGCTCGGGCTCACCATCTCACGCCGCCTTGCGACCATGCTCGGGGGCGACATCACGGTGCGCAGCATCGCCGGCGAGGGCTCGACGTTCAGCGTCACGATCAACCCCGGCGATCTCCGCGGCGTGCCGATCCGCACGGCGCTGAGCGCCGAGGAACGCGCCAAGCGCGACGCCGCACACGCCGCCGCAGCGCCGGGCGCGACCAGCAAGGACGTGCTCCGCGGCAAGCGCCTGCTGCTGGCCGAAGACGGGCCGGACAACCAGCGGCTGATCGGCACCTTCCTCCGCAAGGCCGGGGCCGAGGTCGCCCTCGCCGAGAACGGGCTCATCGCCGTCGAGATGGCGCAGGCCGCGATGGCCGACGGGCGGCCGTACGACCTGATTTTGATGGACATGCAGATGCCGCAGATGGACGGGTACACCGCGACTCGCACGCTGCGCGACCAGGGCTACCGGCGGCCGATCATCGCGCTGACCGCGCACGCCATGGCCGGGGACATGCAGAAGTGCATGGACGCGGGGTGCAACGGCTACGCGAGCAAGCCGATCGACCGCGGGGCGCTCATCGAGACCTGCCGCGAGCAGACCGAGGAAGCCGCGGCGTCGGGCAAGAGCGCGTGAGGCGAAGCTTCGTCACTCCGAGTGGCAGTTGGTACAGGAACAAGGTCTTGGGTGGGGCGGGCGTCCCGCCCGCCATACGGGATGCTCAGAGATGATCGCAGGGCGGGCGGGACGCCCGCCCCACCGCAAGCGAGTTGAGTTTCTACTTTCTGAGAGCCTGTTTAGAAAGCGGGTTTGAAGGTGGCACGGCACTCCGTGCCGTGCGCAGGCGTCCAATTTCAGGCTTGCCCACGCACCGCTCGGAGAGCGGCGCCACCAAAGACATGCTTCTTAAACAGGCTCTAACAGCCGAAGGACTCGCATAATCCTCGCGAGCGAGCGTCTTCTACCAAAGGATCTCAACGCGCAAGCCCGACGAGCGTCCCCTGCCGCCGCACGCGGCCCTTGACTTCGAGCATGGTCAGATCGACGCGCAGAGCCGCGGGCGAGGTGTTGAGCAGCCGCGCCAGGTCGTCGACGCTCCGCGGCTCGTCCAGCGCCGCCACC
Source organism: uncultured Phycisphaeraceae bacterium (assembly GCA_964652945.1). Lineage (GTDB taxonomy): Bacteria > Planctomycetota > Phycisphaerae > Phycisphaerales > UBA1924 > CAZZDW01. The sequence continues at coordinate 3,312 of CAZZDW010000044.1, read as the reverse complement.
AGCGCCCGCTGCGAATCCGACAGCCCCGCGTCGCGGATGCCCACGCCATTGACGGTTGATGCGGGCGATGGTGATGAGCGCGACACCGCGTGCGCCGGCTCGTCGGCGTAGAGCGAAGGCTGCACGGCCGGCGTCGCGTACCGCGCCTCGTGCGTGCCGTCGAACTGGTGCCGCGCGGAGGCTTCGAGCCCACGGAGCACGTCGTCGGCGCACGTCACCAGCAGCCCGCCGCCGTCTTTGAGCAGGTCGAGCGAGCCCTCGCTGGCCGGTGAGTCGACGCGCCCGGGGAGCACGAAGACCTCGCGGCCGTGCTCTTCGGCGGCGAGCCGCGCGGTAATCAGCGCGCCCGACTTGCGCCCCGCCTCGATCACCAGCACGCCCAGCGATATGCCGGAGATGATGCGGTTGCGCGCCGGGAAGTTCTCCGCCGCCGGCGGCGTGCGCAGCGGCAGCTCCGACACCACAGCCCCGCCCCCCCCATTTCCCCCCTCGGCGATCTCACGAAACAACTCCCGGTTCTCCGGCGGGTAGCACTCCGCAAGCCCCGAGCCGACGACGGCGATCGTCTCGCCCCTCACCCGCAGCGCCGCGTGGTGAGCCGCGCTGTCGATGCCGCGTGCGCCCCCAGAGACGATCGTCAGCCCGGCCTGCGCGAGCGCCGCGGCGAACCGCTCGGCCTGCTCCATGCCGTAGTGCGAGCACGTGCGCGAGCCGACGATCGCGACGGTGTACTGCTGATCTCGCGCGGCACGCGATGAGGCGTCGGGGCTAGTCTCACCCAGGCCCAGCCGCCCGCGCACGTACAACACCGGCGGCGGATCGGCGATCTGCCGCAGCAGCGGCGGGTACTCGGCCTCGTCCCACCCGATCACGCGCACGCCGAGCCGCTCGGCCAGGTCGAGCTCGTCGCGCGCGAGCTGTTCTGCCTTGCCCAGCCCCCGCGCGATCAGCTCGGCCTTCTTCGGGCCGATGCCGTCGACGTTCATCAGCGTCTGAGCCCGCGCGCCGAGGACGTTGTCGACGCCGCCGAACGTGTCGATCGCCCGCCGGATCAGGATCGGCCCGAGGCCAGGGGCGAGGGTGAGGCGGAGAAGACCGATGGCGTTCTTCGACATGATCGGGTTACTCGTGCTCACGCCGCATCCGCATCGGGCAGCGCCGTGCCGGTCGCCTTCGAATACAGCACGTCCGGGTCGAGGTCGAGCTCGGTGTTCTTGCCGTCCAGTTCGACCGTCCAGCACACCGTTCCCGACTCGGCGTTCAGCCGGACGGTCTCGAACACCCCCGGCCTCTGCCACGCCGCAAAGACCCCCTTGCCCACCATCGACGACAAGTCCACGACGCCGTCGGCCCCGTCGGAAAAACGAAGCTGGAGCCGGTAATCGGGCAAGGGTTTGACGGCCGTGATCCGCACCATGCCTCCAGTTTACGAGAGCGGCTCGATCGGATCGATCGGCTCATGCTCCCTCGCCTGTTCCCACGCCCGACGCAGATCTTCCCGATGCTGCACCGCCCACTCGACCACCAACGCCGAGGCACGCGGCGGAAGCGCCCCGCGGAGCACCCCCAAACTCTCGATCGAGATCACCGCCTCCTGCCCGGAATACACCGCGTGAAAATGCGACGGCGGATGGTCCTCGAAATACATATAGATCGCGATCCCGTAGAACCGGCTGATGCACGGCATGCCGCCTCCGTTGAGCATCCAGCATACCCAAACTCTTTCCAAAAGCAAGTCAAAAAGCAAAGAGCCCAGGGACATGTCCCTGGGCCTTGGTGTCTTGATGCCTCGTGCTGCCTTGGCACCTTGCGATTACGGGAAGATCCCGCGGACGGTGTACACCTTGCCGATGTTTTCCAGCGCCGCGATGTACGCCGCCGTGCGCATGTCGCACGAGTACTTCTGCCGCATGAGCTTGGTGCGCCGGGCGGCCATCACCATGTGCCGGTTCAGCGCCGTGTCGACCTCTTCGGCGTCCCACGTCACGCAGGACTTGTTCTGCACCCACTCGAAGTAGGAGACGGTCACGCCGCCCGCGTTGGCGAGGATCGCCGGGATGACCTCGATCCCCTTCTGGTTGAAGACGCGGTCGCCGGCCGGGGTCGTCGGGGCGTTGGCGCCCTCGGCGACGACCTTGGCGTTGATCCAGCCGGCCTCCTGCTGCTTGATCATCTGCTCGAGCGCGGCCGGGATCAGCACATCCACCTCGGTCTTGTAAAACTCTTCCGTCGAGATCTTCGTCGCGCCTGCCCCCGTCGCCGCGCCGTTGCCGGTGGCGACGCCCTTCTCGAAGCCGCCGACGCCGCCGTTCTTGGCGACGTGCGCCGCCAGCAGCTCGCAGTCGATCCCGTTGTCGTTGCGCAGCGCCCCGGTGTGGTCCATGACGGCGACCAGCTTGGCGCCGAGGGTCTGCAGGATTCGGCCCGTCCAGCCGCCCACGTTGCCGAAGCCGATCAGGCTGTACTTCATCCCCTTCATGCTGATGCCCAGCTCGGGGAGCATCTCGACGAGGACGTCGACGACGCCCTGGCCGGTCGCCTTCTCGCGGCCCAGCGAGCCGCCGATCTCGATCGGCTTGCCGGTGACGACGCGCATCGCGTCCCACGAGTTGCGGTTCGAGTCGGTCAGCGACTCGTAGGTGTCGGCCATCCACGCCATGATCTGCGCGTTGGTGCCGACGTCCGGCGCGGGGATGTCATAGTCCGGCCCGATCGCGTGGCTGATCGCCGCGCAGAAGCGCCGGGTGACGCGCATCAGCTCGTCGCGCGAGAGCTGGTAGGGGTTGCACTTGACGCCGCCCTTGCCGCCGCCGAAGGGCACGCGGACCAGCGAGGTCTTCATGGTCATCAAGAGCGCCAGCGACTTGACGTCGTCGAGGTGGACGTCGGGGTGGTAGCGGATGCCGCCCTTGTACGGCCCGCTGGCGTTGTTGTGCTGCACGCGGTAGCCCTTGAAGACCCGGTACGACCCGTCGTCCATGCGGACCGGGAAGTGGACCATGATCTCGTTCTTGGGCTGGGCCAGGATGACCTGGATCTCCTGCGGCATGCCCATCATCTCCGCCGCCGCCAGCATGACGTGAACCGTCTGGTAGTAGAGATTGTCCGGGTCATGCGGCAGGCCGACCTCGTCCAGCAACGGATTGGTCACCTGCTCGACAGCTGAAATGTCCTGTTTCGACGGCGCGGTCACGGTGCTCATACGTCACATCACTCCGAACCCCCGCTCCCCTTGCCAATACCCCGTCCCCCACTCGCCCCCCCGCCCCGGCTCCCCCTCCCACCCTCCCCCCTCCGATCCCCGGCCGCCCG
>CAZZDW010000043.1:0-28063 GCA_964652945.1 uncultured Phycisphaeraceae bacterium | reverse complement strand
TCCCGAATCCCGAATCCCGAATCCCGAATCCCGAATCCCGAATCCCGAATCCCGAGCCCAGGCCCCAGGCCCCAGGCCCCAAGACCCAAGACCCAAGACCCCTCCCTTTTCCCCTCGATTGACCCAACCCCTGTGCCGACCTAACCTTGGGGTCCTCTCGTAGAGAGGTTCAGTAGACCGGAGCCCGATCCATGCAACCCTCACTTCGTCAGAGTTACGGCCGGACGCGTCGGCGTCGTTCCCACCACGCCCTGACGCCGGCCCAGCCGACGCAGTGCCCCCTCTCCGGCACGCCGAAGATGCACCACCGGGCCTGCACCGAGTCGGGGTATGTTCGCCCGGGTCTGAAGATCAGCGTTCCGAAGCTCGGGATCGGCACCAAGAAGGACTGAGCGCATGCGGCTGGCCGTCGACGTGATGGGCGGCGACCACGCCCCTGACGCGATTGTCCGCGGCTGCATCGAGGCCCTGCCTCTGCTCGACGCCGACGACAGGCTCCTCCTGCTCGGCGCCGACCGCGACATCCGCGAAATCCTCGAAGACAAGGGCGTCCGCGACGAGCGGATCGAGATCCTGCCGACCTCCGAGGTCATCGGCATGGACGAGAGCCCCGTCGAGGCCGTCAAGACCAAGAAAAACTCGTCGATCGTCCGCATGGCGGCCCTCGGCTCGGCCAAGACCGAGCCCGGCCGGCGCTGCGACGTTGTGCTGTCGGCGGGCAACACGGGGGCGTGCTGCGCCGCCGCGACGATGCACATGCGTCGCCTGCCGGGTGTTCATCGTCCCGGGATCGCCGTCACCATCCCCGCCTTCCACGGCCCGGTCGTGCTCAGCGACGCCGGGGCCAACCCCGAGCCCCGCCCGTCGCACCTTTGGCAATACGGCCTGATGGCCGAGTGCTTCGCCCGGCGTGTGCTGGGGATCGAGACGCCGCGGATCGCCCAGCTCAACATCGGCTCGGAAGAGGGGAAGGGGACGGACCTGATCGCCGAGACGCACGAGCTCTTCAAGCGGACGCCGGGGATCAACTACGTCGGGTATATCGAGGGGCGCGATCTCTTTGATGGGGTCGCCGACGTGGTGGTCGCCGACGGGTTCACCGGCAACACCGTCCTCAAGATGGCCGAGGGGCTGGCCAAGGCGCTCTTTGCCGCGATGGCCCAGGAGATCTTCACTCTCGCCCCGGATCTGGGCTTCCAGCTCGAGCCGATCTTCAAAGAGATCTACCGCAAGAACGACTACCACGAATACGGCGGGGCGCCCCTCCTGGGCGTCAACGGCGTCTGCGTCATCGCCCACGGCTCCAGCGAGGCCCGCACCATCCGCAGCGCCATCCGCAACTGCAAGACCTACGTCGCCTCCGGCGTCAACGACGCGATCGTCCAGCGCCTCGCCGAGGTCGAGCACGTCGCAAGCTCGCACCACGAGCCCGCGTAAGCAAAGAATCCTGAAATAAAGCCCACAGGCTCAGCCTGTGGGCTTGGATTGCTGCGCGCCCTGTGCTGCATAAGATGCACTGATGCCCACTCCGTCTTCGTCGTCTTCCGGTCGATCCCTCGGCGTCGAGCTCATCGGCACCGGCCGCTACGTCCCCGAGAAGGTGCTGACCAACACCGACCTCGAGAAGATGATGGACACCTCCGACGAGTGGATCGTCCAGCGCACCGGCATCCGCACGCGGCACATCATCGACCGCGACAAGGACGAATCGACCTACTCGATGGCCGTCGGGGCCCTCAAGGACGCGATGGCCGACGCCAAGATCGCCCCCGACGAGTTGGACCTGGTGCTCTTGGCGACGATGACGCCCGAGATGCCCTGCCCGCCCTCGTCGAGCCGCGTGGTCGAGGGCGTGGGCGCGAAGAACGCCGGGGGCATCGACATCTCCGGGGCGTGCTGCGGCTTCGTCTACTCGATGAACCTCGCCGACGCGATGGTCCGCACGGGGCAGTACCGCACCGTCGCCGTCGTCGGCTCGGACATGCTCTCGACGCTCGTCGAGTACTCGACGCGGGGCCGCTCCACCGCGATCATCTTCGGCGACGCCGCGGGGGCGGCGATCGTGCGGGCCAGCGACAACCCGAAGCTCGGCGTCATCGCCCAGTCGATCCAGTGCGACGGCTCGGGGTGGAAAGAGATCTACGTCCCCCGGCACGCGGTCGACTTCCCCGAGGGGACCGAGCCCGACGCGACGCACCACGGGCTGGTGCAGATGCACGGCTCCAGCGTCTTCAAGTTCGCCGTCGGCACCTTCCCCAAGCTCATCGAGCAGACGCTGGAGAAGGCCGGGCTCGAGGCCAAGGACGTGGGCATGTACGTGTGCCACCAGTCCAACGCGCGGATCTTGCAGGCCGCCCGCGAGCGGTTCGGGCTCACCGAGGACAAGCTGTACGTGAACATCGACCGCTACGGCAACACGACGGCCGCGAGCATCCCGCTGTGCCTCGATGAGCTGCGCGACGCCGGGCGCGTCACGCCCGGCATGAAGGTCATGTTCGTCGGCTTCGGCGGCGGACTCACCTGGGGCTCGAGCCTCTGGCAGCTCTGAACGAATCTCATCGTGTGCAAAAAGTGAGACGGGGCGTGCCGCCCCGTCGGGCGTTGTTGTTCACGCCATCGTCATGCCGCCGTCGACGGTGATGACCTGGCCCGTGAGGAACCCGGCCTCGTCGCTGGTCGCGTAGGCGACCGCCGCCGCGATGTCGTCGGCCTCGCCGAGGCGCTTGACGGCGATCATCTCGGTCACCTTCTGCTTGATCTCGTCGGGTAAGACGGCCGTCATGTCGGTCTGCACGTAGCCGGGCGCGACGACGTTGCAGGTGATCCCCTTCGAGCCCAGCTCGCGGGCGACGGTCTTGGAGAAGCCGACCAGCGCGCTCTTGGACGCGGCGTAGTTGGCCTGCCCCGCGTTGCCCACCAGGCCGCTCGTCGAGGCGATGTTGACGATGCGCCCGAAGCGCCCCTTCATCATGGGCCGGGCCGCCGCGCGGACCGCGACGAAGGCCGAGGTGAGGTTGACGCGCAGCACCTCGTCCCATTCCTCGTCGCTCATGCGGAGCAGCAGGTTGTCGCGCGTGATGCCGGCGTTGTTGACCAGGATGTCGAGCCGCCCGTGCTCGGAGGCGACCTGCTCGATCGCCTTGGCCCACGCGGCCCGGTCGCCCACGTCGACGGCGAGCACCGACGCGCTGCCCCCAGCAGCTTCGATCTCCGCCTTGAGGTCGTTGAGCGGCGTCGCCGAGCGGGCGACGAGCACGACGTGCCGGCCCCCGCCCATGCCGCCGTCTCGCCGCGCCAGCCGAAGGGCGATCGCCCTGCCGATCCCGCGGCTCGCACCCGTCACCACCGCCACACGCTTGTCCGTTGTCGTCATAAGAAAAAGTCTCGATCAATCATCGGTTGTCATGTGCATACGAGACGCGAGCGGAAGAGAGCGAGGTTCTTTGACCGAACGTTTTACACGCTCGCTCACGCTCGCGTCTCGTATGAGCGCATCAAGTGTTTGGCAGAAGACCTTACGTCCCCGGGATCGTGATCGGGCCGTGCGGCGTGCGCTTCTTCACCGGGCCGTCGTCGTCGGGGTTCTCGTCCTTCTTCTCGTCCTCGGCCGGCGCTTCGCCGTTGTCGGCGGCCTGCTTCTTCATCTCTTCCTCGTCCTTGGGCGCTTCGCCGGCCTTGGCGGCCTCCTTGAGCCCCTCGGTGAGGAAGCCGCTGGCCCCGACGCTGTCGAAGTCCGAGGCCCGCGCCCGCACCGCGTCGTTCACCGGCACGTTGGTGAAGACCCACCCTTTCCCCTCGACCTCGACGCCGTCCCACCCCATGAGCTGCGCACCCTTGGGCGTCTGCACGGCCATGAGCACGCCGTAGCGCCGCACCTCGCCCGTCGGCGGCGTGTAGTGCTCGCCCAGCGCCTTCTTCAGCTTGTCCTGGAAGGTCGCCAGCTGCTTGGTCTCGTCCAGGCCGCGCTTGAAGATATTCAGCGTTTCCGTGGACGCCATGTTGCGGATGTCGCGGTCGAGGCTGCCGATCAGCTCGTCGACGTTGTCCTTCATCCAGTCCATGAACTCTTTGTTTTTGAGCAGATCGTCGAACGTGGCCTTGAGTTCGGTTTCGACGTCGTCGGGGAGCTTGTCGCTGATCGTCCCGCCGTCCAGCATGACCGTCAGCGGGCCCCACTTGCCCGGCGGGGGCGCGGGGGGCGCGATGTTGTCCCCCGCCGCGATGATCCGCACCGCTTCGATGTCCGACGTCCCATCGGCCCAGCTCCCGTCGAAGACCATCGACTCCAGCAGCGCCTGCGAAGGGGCCGAGAGGACCTCGTTCATCTGCGCGTCGTCGCCCTTGGCGATCGCGTCGGCGAGCTTGACGACCTGCTTGGCCAGCTCCTCCTCCGGCGATTCGACCTCCGCGGCGATCTGCACGCGCGGATCGGCGGTCTCCTGGATCAGCGACGAGTAGTCCGCGGCCGGCGGCGGCGGCGGGGGTGGTGGTGGGGGCGCTGGTGCGGGGGGCGGCTCTTCCGGGCAGCCGGTCATCGTCACCACGGCCGACGACGCCGCGCACACGGCAAGCGCCATGCCCACGCCGCGGCGCCAGCCGCCGAACATCCTGCCGCTCCGGGCGAACTCGCGAGATTTACGGTTCATCATGGGTTTCCACCTTCACACTCTTGTCGACCCGCCGCATCAAGCCGGCGAGCGTCTTGCCCGGGGCCAGTTCGTGCCACGTCGGCGTCTGCGTCCACTGCTGCGTCAGCCGGATGAGGGCCGAGCACCCGTCGGCCCACCGCACCGCGTGCGTCAACTGCTCGACGAGCTTGACGCGGATGGCGTCGTCGACCCCCCCCAGCCCCGCCGTGCCCGCCGGACGGCCCACCGGGGCGGCGTGCGGCTCACCCGTCACATTCGACATCACCACGCACTGCGGTTGCGAGATCGGCGTCCGGGCGAGGGCAATCCGCAGCCGATCCGCCGCGGGGGCCATCAACGGCGAGTGGAACGCCCCCGCCACCGCCAGCGCCGTCGCCCGCAGCCCCATCTCCCCCGCGACCCGCACCGCCCGCTCGCACGCCGAACTGTGCCCGCTGACAACGACCTGCCCGGGCGCGTTGAAGTTGGCCGGGACCAGCACCTCGCCCGTCCCGCCGTCCGCCAGCGCCTTTTCGCACACGAGCTGGGCCTGGGCCTCATCGGCCCCGATGAGCGCGACCATCCCCGACCCGGCCCCCCCGTTTGGCGTTTTTTCGACCGCGTCGGCCGCGTCCTGCATCGCCCGGCCGCGGATCGTGACCAGGTTCAGCCCCTCCTCGAAGGAGAAGCACCCGGCGATGTGCAGCGCGGTGTACTCGCCCAGCGACAGCCCGGCCGTCGCGTGGACGCCGGCCTCCGCGGCACTGGCCGCGCCCCACTTGGCGAGCTGCCCGGCAAACGCCGCGACCGAGCAGACGTAGATCGCCGGCTGCGAAACATCCGTCTGGTTCAGCCGTTCGGCCGGCCCCTCAAAGCAGAGCGTGCTGAGCCTGCCCTCCCTCCCCGTTCCCAGCTTGTCGCCCATGAAGGCGTCGGCCTTGTCGAAGACGGCCCGTGCCTCAGGGGAAGCGTCGTACCACGCCTTGCCCATGCCGACGAACTGCGCACCCTGGCCGGGGCAGAGCATGATCCGAGAAGAAGGGGGGGGCGTCATATCGCCAGATGATAGAAGGGTTTACGGATGTGTGCAGGCGGTGGCTTTGGTGGCACCGGTCTCCAGACCGGTGCGTGGGCGTATCGGCTTGATCAGACGCCTTCTTGGCTGAGTAGTTCCGGTGACGCACAGGCGTCTCGCCTGTGCAGATAGACTCCAGTGTTCACGCACAGGCGGGACGCCTGTGCCACAGAAGAGCTCATTTCCCCGTCGGCAGGCCCTTCTTCTTCCACAGTTGCAGCAGCGTCTCGCCGTCGATCGGCTCCCACACGCGGCCGTCTTCGAGGACCGTCCGTACCAGCCGCCCGTCCTCCGTGTACACCGACTTCTGCGGCGATCCCCCGGCCCCCTCGCGGAAGACCGTCTCGATCGTCCACGCGCCCGCCGCCTTGGCGTCCTGGCTCAGCGTGTCACGCCGCAGCGAGACCGTCCCCGACTGGCTCTGATAAGCGTAAAAGCCGTAGTCCCCCGGCGCTTTCTTCAGCATCAAAATCTGCGGCAGCAGGTACGCCTCCACCTGGCTGACGTACCCCTTGCCCCGCTCCTGCAAGACCGGCTGGATCGTCTTGCTCGGCTGCCCCTTCTCGTCGACCACCACGCTGATCGTGTGCCCCGAGCGCGCGCCGGTCTCGGTGGCCGAGGCGAGGACGGCGTCCTTCTGCCCGCGCCCGTCGTCGCCGCGGACGACGGTGCGCACGCTCCACGCCTCTTCGGCGCGGTCGGGGGTCATGAAGTAGATCCCCTCGGTGTCGCCGGTGCCGACGGGCGTGAGGATCCTGCCGCGGATGCGGGCGAGGAAGCCCTCCTGCTGCTCGGCGCGCGAGTATTGCGAGCGCGGCTTGTCGGGGTCGAGCTCGCCGCGCTTGCCGCGCCAGAACTTGACGAAGCGGTAGCCGAGCTCCTCCGCGTCCTGGTCGGCGCCGCTGCTGGCGGGCTTGAACAGGCGGTAGGCGATCTCCGGCCCTTCGTCCTGCCCCGGCTTGACGCCCATCGCCTCGATGTAGTCGGCGGGCGTAAGCGATTCGAAGAGCCGCGCCCCCGCGACGATCGCCGCCCCGCGCGCCATCGCGACGGCGGAGGCGTCTTCGAACGAAGCGGTCGCGAGCGTGGTCTCGTAGATGTGCCGTGCCTTGCGGTACTCGCTCATCGGGCAACGGAGCTCGAAGATGACGAAGGTGGTGGCCGTGGGCTTGAAGAAGGTGAAGCCGCGGACCTCGCGGTCCTTGTCGTCGCCCCCTTCGCCGGGGTTGGCCGGCAGGCTCATGTAGAACCGCTCTGCGGGCGAGTTGTTGACGATGAGCCCCTTGGAGCGGTCGAGCAGCTCGGCGTAGGTCTGGGTGACGACGGTGCGGTCGCGGTCGACGGTGCCGTAGGCGGTCTGCAGGGCGGCGATCGCCTGGTCCGCGGCTTCGGTGATCGTCGCCTCCTTGTTGGAGGTCTGCCGCGTGTCGATCTGGATCGTCCACTTCCCCTTGCCCAGCGGCGGGGCGAGCAGCACGCCGTTCTGCTCCGTCGCCGACTGGGCGATCACGCCCACCGGCAGCCGGACCGTCAGCCCGACCGTGTCGAGGTGGAACGGCTCGTCGGCCAGCTCGACGAACTCGGCCCCGCCGCCGCTGCCGCCCTCCGAGGGCGCGTCGGGCTGGGCCAGGAGCGTCTGGGCCCCGCCGATGGCCACCAAGATCCCTGTAATAAGGGAAAGCAATCGTGTCCGGTCGGTGCGGAAGGTCGGCATGGGTGGTTTCTCTCGGCCGCATGTCGGCGGCGGTGGGGGGACGGCGGAAGGGTGGAGGGACTGGGCCGCGGTTACCGGGCTTCTGCATCATTCCATCGGTCGCGGGACGGGTGGGCGACAAGCGATCGTCTATCTTTGTGCGTCCCGGAAGGCCGGGCCGGCGGTGGACGGGCGGGGGACAAGACGGCTCGGGCGGCGGAAAGTCGATCGGACGTGGTGGATGCGAAAAAAGGGAGTTGACAACGCCGTCAAGGGCTCTAACCTTCTTGGCTCGTTCTGAACCAGGGACGGGCTATCTGCGTTGCGGCCGCTCGCCGCGACACGGACGGGGATGGGAACGGGGGAGGGGCCAGGCACAAGGATTTGCCTGCGGCGTGCGGGAACGGACGACGGCCTCCGCAACGCTTGAACGAGCCGGGTAGGCTCGCTCCGAGCGTGCAAAGCCCGGGACGTTCCCAGAGGTTGTATCGACTCAACGCTTCCCGGCTGCGTGAGCCGGGGAGATCAAGGGATGTGAGACGGGGCGCTGCATCAGCCCCGGAGGATCGGAAAACAGATGACCGGCGGCAAGATCCGAATCCGTATGGAAGCCTACGACCACCTGGCGCTGGACGCCTCCGCCAAGGAGATCGTCGACCACGCCAAGCGCACCAACGCGAAGGTGGCCGGCCCGGTCCCGCTGCCGACGCGCATCGAGCGGTACACCGTGCTCCGCTCGCCGTTCATCGACAAGAAATCGCGCGAGCAGTTCGAGATCCGCACGCACAAGCGCATCATCGACATCATCGAGCCCAACGCCCGCACCGTCGAGGCCCTCAACCGCCTCGTCGTCCCCGCGGGCGTTTTCGTCAAGATCAAGGCCTAAGACTTTGAGTGAGACGGGGCGTGTCGCCCCGAATAAAGAAGAGCTTCCTCTGACGCTGGCGGGGGCGAGAAGTCAAGAAGCAAGTAAGGATGGTTGGACTCATGGCGTGTCTCTTTGGAACAAAAATCGGGATGACGCGGATCTTCACCGACGAGGGTGCCGCGGTCCCTGTGACGGTGATCCAGGTGGGGGAGAACGTGGTCACGCAGCTGCGGACCAAGGAGACCGACGGCTACACCGCCGTCCAGGTCGGCTTCGGGGACATCAAGCCCCGCCGTTCGACGATGCCCGTGATCGGGCACGATGCGAAGGCCGGCGTCGCTCCCCAGCGGCACCACGGCGAGTTCCGCGTCGATGAGAAGGCCCTCGGCGAGTTCGCCCTCGGCCAGACGCTCGACGTCAAGGTCTTCGAGAACGAGAAGTACGTCGACGTCACCGGGACCTCCAAGGGCAAGGGGTTCCAGGGCACGATGAAGCGGCACAACTTCAAGGGCTACTGCGCCACGCACGGCACCGAGCGGAAGCACCGCGCCCCCGGCTCCATCGGCGGCCACGCCTCCAACCGCGGCTTCGGCGGCGGCCTCAAGAAGGGCAAGCGCATGGCCGGGCACATGGGCGACGAGCGCGTCACCCTCCGCTCGCTCGACGTCGTCCGCATCGACGCTGAGCAGGGCCTCCTGCTGGTCAAGGGTCCGGTCCCCGGCCCCAACCGCGGCACGCTGATGATCAAGCCCGCCGTCCGCATCAACCGCTCCAAGCAGAAGAAACTCGCGGACGCCGCGAAGGGATAAGCACGTGAGACGGGGCGTATCGCCCCGAAAATGACGGGGTGGTACACCCCGTCTCGCAAAGTAGTGGGGGGGATGGGTGGTCGAGAGGGTCTCGATCGCCCGGCCCGGCAGGTCTCAAGCAGATACCGCCGGGCGAAGACAACACGTTGTGCCGACGGGTGCTCCGAAGTGTGGGCGTCCCTCGGCGGGAATGCCGAGTCGATTCCGGCCGGCCTGCACAAAACAACAGCAGGCCAGGCGGATAGGCGAGGGGCCGAAACGGGAGCCAGAGCCCGGCAAGGCCGAACAAGGCGTCAGGACAGGGAAAGACACACACGATGGATGTGCCCGTCTACAACATGCAGGGTGTCGAGGTCGGCAAGATGACCATCGACGAGGCCCGTTTGGGCGGAGAGCTGAACCCGGCTCTCATCAAGCAGGCGTACGTCCGCTATCACGCGAACCTCCGCCGTGGCACGAGCAAAACGCTCAACCGCCACGAGGTCGAGGGCTCGACGAAGAAGATTTACAAGCAGAAGGGCACCGGCCGCGCCCGTCACGGCGACAAGAAGGTGCCGCAGTTCCGCGGCGGCGGTCACGCCCACTCGAAGAAGCGGAACCCCGAGGACTACCGCAAGGACATGCCCAAGAAGATGCGCCGCAAGGCGAATCTCAACGCCTTGCTGGCCAAGCTCGTCGACAACCAGGTCAAGGTCGTCGACTCGCTCTCGATGAACGAGCCCAAGACCCGCGGCTTCATCGACTTCCTCAAGGCGATCAAGATCGACGGCTCGGCCCTCGTCGCCGTCGCCCAGGACAACGTCAACGTCCGCAAGAGCGGGCGCAACATCGACGGCGTGACGCTCACGCCGGCCCAGCAGCTCAACTGCTTCGAGATGCTCAACCACCGCTACCTGGTGGTGACCAGGGCGGACCTGGAGGCGTGGCTCAGCGGCCCCTCCGGCCAGACCAACAAAGAGGCCAAGACCAATCCGCTCGGGCGGAAGACTGAGGAGGCGTCGCGATGAAAGCGCTGCAGCCGCACGTGATCATCCGCAAGCCGCGGGTGACGGAGAAGTCGACGATCGGGATGGAGACCAACCGCTACACCTTCGAGGTGGACGCGCGGGCCTCCAAGGACGACATCAAGGCGGCCGTCGAGTCGCTCTACAAGGTCAAGGTCGAGTCGGTCAACACGCAGGTGCGCAAGGGCAAGAACCGCCGCCTGCGCTACGGCCTGGTCACCGAGAAGACGCAGAAGCTCGCGTCGGTCCGCCTGGCCGAGGGGAGCACGATCGAGCTGATCTGAGGCGAAGAAGTGGCAGAGTGACAAAGTGGCAAAGTGATGAAAGGGGAAGCGATGTGAGCGAGAGGCGACGGTGGATGAGGATCAACAAGGCAGGGACGATGGTTCTCACTCTGCCACTCAGCCACTTTGCCACTCAGCCACTTCTCTCTAAGCCGGCGTTCAAGAACTGAAAAGAGATAGTCCTATGGCGATCAAAGTTTACAAACCCACGAGTGCAGGCCGCCGCAACGCGTCGGTGAACGCGCACGTCGAGGTCACCAAGAAGCGGCCGGAGAAGTCGCTGCTGCGTCCTTTGCCCAAGACCGGCGGGCGCAACCACCACGGCAAGACGACTGTTCGTGGCCAGGGCGGCGGGGCCAAGCGCAACTACCGCGTCATCGACTTCCGCCGTCACGACCGCGACGGCGTCGTCGGCACGGTCGCCGGGATCGAGTACGACCCCAACCGCTCCTGCCACATCGCGCTCATCCAGTACGCCGACGGCGTCAAGCGCTACATCCCCAACCCCGTCGGCCTCACCGACGGCGACACGGTGGAGTCGAGCGGCACGGGCCCGGTCGAGCCGAAGGTCGGCAACAACATGCGGCTCAAGGACATCCCGCTCGGCCTCGACGTCCACTGCGTCGAGCTGGTGCCGGGCAAGGGGGCGCAGATCTGCCGCTCGGCCGGCATGTACGCGAGGCTGATGAACCGCGAGGGGGATTACGCGACGGTGACGCTCCCCTCGGGCGAGCAGCGCAAGGTGCACATCGAGTGCCGCGCAACGATCGGGCAGGTGGGGAACCTCGACCACATCAACCGCAAGCTGGGCAAGGCCGGCCTCAACCGGCACATGGGCCGGCGTCCGATCACCCGCGGCGTGGCCAAGAGCCACAACGCCCACCCGCTGGGCGGCGGCTCGGGGCGTTCGAAGGGCAACCGGCCTCCGGTGAGCCCGACGGGCGTGCCTTCGAAGGGCGGCGACACGCGGAACCCGAAGAAGCCGTCGACCAAGCTCATCATCCGCCGCCGCGTGAGCAAGCGGTTCGGTGCGAAGACGGTCTGAGGTAGGTGAGCCGGGGCGTATCGCCCCGGGAGCAAGGCGCATTCGACGGGGCGGCACGCCCCGTCTCACGAGAAGGACGAAGCATGAGTCGCAGCTTGAAGAAAGGCCCGTTCGTCGAAGAGCGGCTGTACCGCCGGGTTGAGAAGCTCAACCAGATGAACAAGCGTGAGCCGCTGAAGACGTGGTCGCGCCGCTGCACGATCGTGCCGGAGTTCATCGGGCACACGTTCAAGGTGCACAACGGGCGGATGTTCCTGGACGTGTTCGTGACCGAGGACATGGTCGGGCACAAGCTGGGCGAGTTCAGCCAGACCCGCACGTTCCGCGGCCACACCAACAAGAAGGAAGGCATCGCCGCCGGCGCCAAGGGTTGATTCCAAGGGTTGATTCGGATCGGCGGGGCCCAACGTCCCGTCTGGTAAGCGGGTTTGACAACGCACGCAGCGTTCCAGATAGAAGGATCGAACCGTGAGGATTCAAGGCAACAAACTGAGAGCCAAGGCCGAGCAGGCGGGCCTCTCTCCCGAGGCGCTGGCCCAGGCGGTCGAGCGCACCGGGCTGAGCGGCGAGCGTGCCGTCAGCGCGATCAAGAACTGGATGCGGGGCGCCGACCACCCCCGCTGCAAGGCCGTCGACGCCCAGCGTCTGGCCCGGGCGCTGGGGTGCAACGTCTCGGAGATCGTCCGGTTCACCACGGTGCTCAAGTACCACCGCGGCAGCCCGCGCAAGACGCAACTGCTCACCGACATGATCCGCGGCAAGAACGCGGTGGCGGCGGTGGACATGCTGCAGTTCAGCCCCAAGCGTGCCGCGGTGTATGTCCGCAAGACGCTGGAGTCGGCGATCGAGGACGCCCGGACGGCCAACGCCGACATGGATTCACTGGTGGTGGCGGAGAGCCACGTGGGCGAGGGGCCGCGGATGAAGCGGTTCCACCCGAAGGACCGCGGCCGTGCGCACGCGATCGTCAAGGACTTCTGCCACATCACCGTCGGCGTCGAGGAAAAGCGGTAAGTCGAAGCGCTCAGCACAGGAAACGGACCACTCATGGGACAGAAGACCAATCCATTCGGTTTCCGGGTCGGCATCACGGAGGCGCACCGCAGCCGTTGGTTCGCCCCCAAGGCGCTCTACGGCGAGCTGCTGGTTGAGGATCAGAAGATCCGCACCCACCTCGACCAGCGTCTGAACCGCAAGCCCCCGCACGCCGCGGTGAGCGACATCCACATCGAGCGGACGCGCGAGGAGCTGAAGGTCATCATCAAGACGGCCCGCCCGGGCCTGGTCATCGGCCCCAAGGGCGCCGAGGTCGACCGGCTGACGGAAGAGCTGATGCTGATGACGGGCCGGAAGGTCTCGATCTCGATCATCGAGGTCAAGAACCCCGACCTTGACGCCAAGCTCGTCGGCGAAAACATCGCCGAGAGCCTGCGGAAGCGCGTCGCCTTCCGCCGGGCGCTGAAGATGAAGACCGAGGCCGTGATGGCCGCGGGCGCCAAGGGCGTGAAGATCAAGCTCGCCGGTCGTCTGGGCGGGGCGGAGATGAGCCGCGTGCTGGACATGCGGCTGGGCTCGCTCCCGCTGTCGACGCTGCAGGCGAACATCGACTACGCCCTGTCGGAGGCGGTCATGCCCTACGGCACGATCGGCATCCAGGTGTGGATCTATAAGGGGCTGTACAACAAGGACCAGACCGACGAGACCGAGACGACCGCCGCGGGCGGCCGGGCGCGGGCGCGTGGGCGCAGGTAAGGGATTGTGAGACGGGGTGGATCACCCCGGTAGAAGACGGGGCGACACGCCCCGTCTCACAGGACGCATAAGTGGGGCGCACGCCCCGTCGCAATAGGAAGATCGATCATGCCGTTGATGCCCAAACGAGTGAAGTTCCGCAAGGAGATGCGCCGCGTCCGCGACCGGAAGGCGACCAAGGGCAACTACGTCGCCTACGGGGACTACGGCCTGCAGGCGCTCGAGGGCACGTGGATCGACGCCCGGCAGCTCGAGGCCAGCCGCGTCGCGGTCAACCACCTGCTGAAGCGCGAGGGCAAGCTGTTCATGCGGGTCTTCCCGGACAAGCCCATCTCGAAGAAGCCGCTGGAGACCCGAATGGGCACGGGTAAGGCCGACGTGGATTACTGGGCGGCTCGTGTGAGGCCCGGCACGATGCTCTTCGAGATCGCGGGCGTGTCGGAGCCGCGTGCGAAGGAGGCGTTGCGTCGTGCGGCGATGAAGATGCCCGTGCGGTGCCGCTTCGTCGGGCGTCGGGTGACGGTGTAACGAAGAAGTGAACAGTCAGCAGTGAACAGTGAACAGAAGACAGCATGCACAACGAGGCGTGTCTTCCTGAAGCGTGAAAGAAGAACGAGTCATGGCAACACTGACCAAGACAACCGACGGCAAGAACCCCCGCCAGGTCGCGTCGCTCTCCGACGAGGAGATCGGCGTGATGGTCGGCGACCTGCGGAAGAAGCTCTACACCCTCCGCTCGCAGACCGTGACGGACAAGGTGGAGAACAACGCCCAGTTCAAGAACATCCGGCGTGACATCGCCCGCCTGCTCACCGAGAAGACGGTGCGGAGCAAGAAGGCGAACTGAAGTGTGAGACGGGGTGTGTCACCCCGTCAAGTTTCGGGGCTCAGCGCCCCGTCTCACAAGAAGGATCGGACGACGAATGGCGAACCAGACGACCCAAGCACCGCAAGCGGCCTCCAACGGCGAGGCCATCCACGGCACCAAGACGGGGATCGTGCGCTCGGCCAAGCGCGACAAGAGCCGCACGGTGGTGGTGAGCTACAAGGCCGCTCACGGCAAGTACGGCAAGTTCGTGTCGCGTCGCACCATCCTGCAGGTCCACGACCCCGAGAACCTCTCCGGCGAGGGAGACAAGGTCGAGGTGGTGCAGTGCCGCCCGATCAGCAAGACCAAGCGGTGGAAGCTGGTGCGGGTCGTCGAGAAGTCGCGTGCGGTCGACACCTCGCTCTTCAAGCAGGACGCCAAGAAGCAGAAGAAGGAAGAGGAAGCCCAGCAGGCCTGAGTGAACAAGTGAGACGGGGCACGAGAGCCCCGAGAAGAAACGAGACGCCTCCGTCTCACGAGAAGGTAACACCAGATGTTGCAGCAAGAAACCAGATGTGAGGTCGCGGACAACAGCGGGGCGAAGATCGCCTACGTCATCCGCGTGTACGGCGGGTCGACCCGCAGCGGCAAGTTCCAGCGCCGGATGGCCGGCGTGGGCGACCGCGTGCTGGTGTCGATCAAGAAGGTGCTTCCCGGCGGCGACATCAAGGCCGGCGAGAAGTTCAAGGCCGTCGTGGTCCGCACGACCAAGCCGACGCGCCGCGCCGACGGGTCGTACGTCAAGTTCGACGCCAACGCCGTCGTCCTCATCAACGAGGACAACAACCCCAAGGGGACGCGCATCTTCGGCCCGGTCGCCCGCGAGCTGCGCGACCGCAACTTCATGAAGATCGTTTCCCTCGCCCCGGAGGTGGTCTGATATGGCACGTCACGTTCGTAAAGGCGACACCGTCATGGTGACCAGCGGCTCCCACAAGGGCAAGACCGGCACCATCATGCGCGTCATCACCAAGGAAGACCGCGTTGTCGTCAAGGGCGTCAACCTGCGGACCAAGCACCTCCGCCCCACCCGGCTCAACCCGCAGGGCGGCATCATCACCCGCGAAGAGCCGCTGCACATCTCGAATGTCAGCCCCGTCGTCGACGGCAAGCCCACCCGCGTGCGCTTCGTCACCAAGCCCGACGGCTCCAAGGTCCGCGTCGCGGCCCGCAACGGCGCCGAGCTGGGCGTGCTCCGCTCCAAGGAAGCCAAGAGCAAGAAGGCGTCGTAAGCAGTGTGAGCCGGGGCGTGTCGCCCCGCGGATAAGCGATGAAGACAACGGGGTGATACACCCCGTCTCACGATAGAGAAGACTGGACAAGCACCATGGCGAAGGACGCAGTCAAAAAGAAGAAGGTCAGCAAGGCCGAGCTGGAAGCGGCGGCGAGCGAGCCGTTGCCCAAGCCGCGGCTCAAGCAGCTCTTCGACGAGAAGGTCTCCAAGGCGGTTGGCGAGCAGTTCGGGCTCGAGAACCCGATGGAGCGCCCGCGCCTGCAGAAGATCGTCATCAACGTCAACATGGGCCGCCATCTCGAGGGAACCAAGCTCCCCCCGAACGTGAAGAACACGGTCCTGGAGACGATCACGACGATCAGCGGGCAGAAGCCGATCGTCATCAAGGCCAAGAAGAGCGTCTCGAACTTCAAGGTCCGCGAGGGGTACGAGTCCTCGGCGATGGTGACGCTGCGTCGCGAGCGGATGTGGTACTTCCTGGACCGGCTGATCCACCTGGCGACGCCGCGTATCAAGGACTTCCGCGGCCTGTCGGACAAGGCGTTCGACAAGCAGGGCAACTACGCGATGGGCCTGTCGGAGCAGGGCGTCTTCCCGGAGATCGACATGGCCCAGGCCGTGTTCACCCACGGGATGAACATCAACTTCATCTTCTCGAACTCGACGCCGGAGCGTTCGAAGTTCGTGCTGGACCAGCTGGGGATGCCCTTCAGGAAGCCTGAGGAGCGGGCGTAAACAAGCATTGTGAGACGGGGTCGATGGCACCTCGGACGGTGTGAGACGGGGCGTGTCGCCCCGAAAGGACAGATATGACGACCAAGGCACAGATGGCCAAGTCAAACCGGACGCCGAAGTTCAGCACGCGGGTCGTGCGCCGGTGCCAGCTCAGCGGGCGGGCCCGCGGCGTGTACCGCAAGTTCCGCGTCAGCCGCATCATGCTGCGGAAGCTGGCCCTCGAGGGCAAGATCCCCGGCATGCGGAAGTCGTCTTGGTGATGTGAGACGGGGACACCGCCCCGACGAACGAGTGTACGACGGGGCGTTTGACCCCGACATGAGACGGGGCGACACACCCCGGCTCGCAGAGAAAGAAGCAGGGCACGATACATGGCGATGAACGATCCCATCTCGGACATGCTGACCCGGATCCGCAACGCGATCAAGAACCGGGCCAAGAGCGTGGACTGCCTGAACAGCCGCGTGTGCCGCGGCATCGCGGACGTGCTCCGCGACGAGGGGTACATCAACGGCTACGACGTCGTTGAGGACGGGCGGCAGGGCAAGATCCGCGTGGCGCTCAAGTACGGGCCGCGCGGCGAGCAGCTCATCCACGACCTCAAGCGCGAGTCGACGCCCGGCCGCCGGGTCTACCGCGGCGTGGGCGACCTCGACCGGCCCATGCAGGGCCTGGGCATCCTGGTCGTCTCGACGTCCCGCGGCGTGATCAGCGACCGCAAGTGCCGCACCGAGAACGTCGGCGGCGAACTGTTGTGCAGCGTGCGATAAACGAGCGTGAGACGGGGCGTGTCGCCCCGAAAGAAGACGGAGTGAGACACCCCGTCTCGCAGAGGTAAGAAGCAATGTCCAGGATCGGCAAGAAACCCATCGATATCCCCAGCGGCGTCAAGGTCAGCCTGTCGGGCCGCGAGGTCACCGTCGCCGGCCCCAAGCACACGCTCAAGATGACCCACCGCCCCGAGGTGAAGGTCGCCCTGTCGAGCGACAATAAGCAGGTCGTCGTCTCCATCGACGAGGCCGACAGCGAGGAGCGGTTCGTCCGCGCCTGCTGGGGCACGACCCGGGCCAACATCGCCAACATGATCCTCGGCGTCACCAAGGGGTACGAGAAGACGCTCGAGGTCGTCGGCGTCGGCTGGACGGCCGCCCTGGCCGGCAAGAACCTCAAGCTCACCGTCGGCCTGGCCAACGCGCTGATGGTGCCGATCCCGACGGGGCTGGAGGTCACGGTCGACAAGCAGTTCGTCAAGATCAAGGGCCCGGACAAGCAGCAGGTCGGCGAGTTCGCGGCGTCGACGCGGGCGCTGCGCAAGCCCGAGCCGTACAACGGCAAGGGCGTCAAATACTCCGACGAGGTCATCAAGCGCAAGCAGGGCAAGGCCTTCGGTTCGTAATCATTCCTTTGACAAGCCCGAAGCGCATGCGAGGGCGGGTGTCCGAGTTGGCAAGATCAGGATTGAGTGGGGCGGGGAAGGACGTGCGATATGGACAAGAACCAAGACAAGATGCTCCGTCGGATCCGCCGTCACAAGGGCGTGCGGAAGACCCTCACGGGGACGCCGTCCCGGCCTCGCCTGGCGGTGTACAAGTCGCTCAAGCACATCCACGCGCAGATCATCGACGACCTGGCGGGGCACACCATCGCCTCGGCCAGCAGCATCGAGGATTCGGGCAAGGGTGAGGGCGGCAAGACGGGCAACCAGGTCTCGGCCGCCGCGGTGGGCAAGCTGCTGGCGCAGCGGGCCAAGGAGAAGGGGATCTCACAGGTCGCCTTCGACCGCGGCGGGTTCAAGTTCCACGGCCGGGTCAAGGCCCTGGCCGAGGCGGCGCGCGAGGGCGGGTTGAAGTTCTGAGAACAGTGGCAGAGTGACAGAGTGGCGAAGTGGCAAAGTGAAGGAGAACAGTGGAAGGTGACAGATCGGTGCGGCGGTGAAGTGATGTATGCAGTTCACTTCGCCAATCGACCACTCAGCCACTTTGCCACTTCCAAAGGATAAACCATGCCGGAGCTTCTGGAAGAATCATCGGGTCTTGAGTCGACGAACCTGGGCGTGTTCCGCACGTCGACGACCGTCAAGGGCGGCCGTCGGTTCTCGTTCGGCGCGCTGGTGGTGGTCGGCGACCGCCGCGGGCAGGTGGGCTTCGGCTACGCCAAGGCCAACGAGGTCCCCAAGGCGATCGAGAAGGCCGAGAAGTACGCCAAGCGCACCGTCAAGACGGTGACGCGCGTCGGCACCACGATCAACCACGAGGTCGAGGGGCGTTACGGCGCCTCCAAGGTCCGGCTGATCCCGGCCTCGCCCGGCACGGGCGTCGTCGCCGGCGGCATCGTCCGCAACGTGCTCGAGCACGCGGGGATCAGCGACTGCCTGACCAAGTGCTACGGCTCGACCAACTCGCGCAACGTCATCAAGGCCGTCTTCGCCGCCCTCGAGCAGCTCCGCACGCCGGAGCTCGTCGCCGAGCTGCGCGGCCAGACGCTCGAGCAGACGCCGATCCAGCAGCGCATCGAGAAGGGCAAGGCCTACCTGCCCCAGTCCGTCGGCACCCGCGAGAAGGCCAAGGGCCCCGTCAACACGATCGGCCAGGACCGCAAGGGCGGGCGTGGCGGTCGCGGCGGCGGCGGCGGGCGCGGCGGCCGGGGCGGCGGCGGTCGCGGACCGGGCGGCCCCGGCGGGCCGGGCGGCGGCGACAGCGGCTCTTCGGAGAGCAGCGGCGGCGGGGGCGACGCGTCGCCCTCCGGCGGCGAGTCGGCGGCGTCCTAACAAAAAAAGCGGCAGAGTGACAGAGTGACGAAGTGGCAGAGTGATAGAACACACAGACGCACGGCAACACGGTTCACTTTGCCGCTTTGCCACTGTGCCGCTTGACCACGTCTGATCAGCAGATTTTCAAAGTATTGATCGAGTTCAAAAGGCGGTCTCTTATGATGATCCACGAAATCACCGCTCTGGCTGGGGCGGACAAGAAGCGCAAGCGGGTCGGCCGGGGCACGGGCAGCGGCGGCAAGCGCTCCGGCCGCGGGCAGAAGGGCGCCGGCAGCCGCTCGGGCAACGCGCGCAAGACGGCCTTCGAGGGCGGGCAGATGCCCTACTTCCGGCGTCTGCGCAAGAGCGGGTTCACCAACGCCCAGTTCGCCACGCACTTCTGGATCGTCAACCTGGGCGACATCGTCCAGCACGACGCCTTCAAGAAGGGCGGCACGGTCGACGTCGATTCGCTGATCGCCGCGGGCCTGATCCGCGACACCAGCCGCGACCTCAAGATCCTCGGCGACCTGCCGGACGGCAAGCTCGGCGTCAAGCTGGAGATCACCGCCAGCCGCGTCTCCGACAGCGTCCGCAAGGCCGTCACCGACGCGGGGGGCTCGGTCACCGAGACGGGCACCCGCCGCGACCGCGTCCGCGGCGTCGATCGCAACGCCGAGGACCGCTCTCCCAAGAACCTCACCAAGAAGCTCAAGCGGGCCAAGGGCGCCCAGGCCGTGGTTGAGACGGAAGAGCCCGCGGAAGAAGATAAGAAGGGCAAGAAGAAGAAGTAAAGTCAGAAGTGGCAAAGTGGCAAAGTGGCAAAGTGGCAAAGTGGCAAAGTGGCAAAGTGGCAAAGTGACAGAGTGGCAAAGTGGGGAATCGATCTTCGTGACAGGTGCTTGAGAACAACGGGGTGAAGTGAGAAGTCTGTTCACTTTGCCGCTCAGCCACTGTGCCATTCAGCCACTTCTAAAGTACATACGATGCTCCAAGCACTCCTGAACGTCTTCAAGATCAAAGAGCTGCGGAACAAGATCCTGTTCACGCTGGGGATGCTGGCGGTGTACCGCATCGGCCACTGGATCCCGCTCCCCGGCGTCGACCAGCAGATGCTCCAGAAGTTCTTCGAGCAGCAGGCGGCGACCGAGTCGGCCGCGGCCCGCGCGGCGCAGTACATGGCGGTCTTCTCGGGGGGCAGCTTCGGCAAGTCGACGATCTTCGGCCTGGGCATCCTGCCGTATATCTCGGCGTCGATCATCTTTCAGCTCCTCGGGTCGGTCTGGCCGCGGATGAAGGAGCTGCAGGAAGAGGGCCCCACGGGGCGGCAGAAGATCATGGAGTGGACCCGCTGGGCCACGATCGGGCTGTGCCTGATCCAGGGCTTTATGTGGCTCAAGTACATCACGGTGCAGGGTCTCGTCTACGCCAACTGGGCGCACAACCCCATCTGGTGGGTGATGGCGATCACGGCGCTGACGGCCGGCACGGTCTTCCTGATGTGGCTGGGCGAGCAGATCGACAAATACGGCATCGGCAACGGCGTCTCGCTCATCATCACGGCCGGCATCCTGGCGCGGATGCCCGACGCGGTGCACTGGATCATCAACAACTTCGACGCAGGCGACAAGTCGGGGGGCAAGATCGGCTTCCCCCAGCTCTTCATGCTCATCGCGGGCTTCGTCTTCGTCGTGGGCGGCTCGGTCCTCATGACCGTCGCGCAGCGGCGCATCCCCATCCAGCAGGCCAAGCACACCCGCGGCCGAAAGGTCTACGGCGGTGAGAAGTCCTACCTCCCCCTCCGCGTCAACCACGGCGGCGTCATGCCCGTCATCTTCGCCTCCAGCCTCATGATCTTCCCGTCGACGCTCTTCGGCATCGCCTACGAGCAGCTCCGCGCTTCGGGCGGCGACAGCGGCCTGGGCGTCGGCGTCTTCCGCTGGCTCCAGGACAACTTCGTCATGGGCCAGTTCCCCTACGTGATGTGCGAGATCATCCTGATCTACTTCTTCTCGTACTTCTGGATCACGGTGCAGTTCAACCCGCAGGACATGAGCAAGCAGCTCCGCGACCACGGGTCGTTCATCCCCGGCCTGAGACCGGGGCCGCGCACCGAGGAATACCTCGAAGCCGTCATGGAACGCATCACCTTCGTCGGTGCGGCGTTCCTGGCCTTCATCGCGGTCACGCCGGCCGTCATCAACCGCAACCTCAACGTCGACTGGACCGTCGCCTCGTTCCTCGGCGGCACGGGCCTGCTCATCGTTGTCGCGGTCATCCTCGACTTCATCCAGCGGGTCGAGGCCAACCTGCTGATGCGCAACTACGCCGGGTTCCTCAGCGGCGGGGACGAGAGCTCCGGGCCGCGGATGCGCGGGCCGCGGTGATGTGCGATAGGGGTCGCGAGCGGATCGGTGATCGGCTCCGGGCTATGATGAACGCTGCACCGAAAGGCTGATGGTTTTTGTTTGGATTGGCGGGGGAAAAGGAAGTATGGGCAAGCAGGACGACAAGCTGACGCTGGACGCCGTGGTGGTGGAATCGCTCCCGAACGCGATGTTCATGGTGAAGCTGCCGAACGACCACCAGGTGCTGGCGTACGTCTCGGGGAAGATGCGGATGAACTACATCCGCATCCTGCCCGGTGACCGGGTGACGGTCGAGCTGAGTCCGTACGACCTGACGAAGGCCCGGATCACCTACCGGCACTGAGGCTTTGGTAGCCCGGCTCTTCGAGCGGGGACACGGCACCGAGTGCCGTGCTGCCAAGAGAGGACTGGTCGGCATGGGCCGGGCGGCCTACGATTGAGGCTCGATTGTCGGGTTTTCAGCGTGCTTTGAGAAGGAGTCGGACGTGAAGGTCAAGGCCAGTGTCAAGCGTATCTGCAGCGATTGCCAGATCGTCCGCCGCAAGGGCAAGGTGCGCGTGATCTGCAAGGCGGACCCGAAGCACAAGCAGGTCCAGGGCTGAGATAAAGGTATCGTGAGACGGGGCGTACTCGCCCCGATTCAGGACGGGGTGACACACCCCGTCTCACAACAAGGTAGGAGTCCAGCAGTGCCCCGTATCGCCGGTATCGACATCCCTGAGCGGAAGAAGATCTATTACTCGCTGCAGTACATCCACGGCATCGGTCCGCTCTTCGCCAAGAAGATCCTCGAAGAGGCGCAGATCGACGCTGACGTGCGGGCCAACGACCTGAACGAGCAGCAGACGGCCGCGATCAACGCGATCATCGACGCGACCTACCTCGTCGAGGGCGCGCTGCGTCGCCAGACCCAGCAGAACATCCAGCGGCTCAAGGAGATCCGCTCGTACCGCGGCGAGCGTCACCGCCGCGGGCTGCCCGTCCACGGCCAACGCACCCGCTCCAACGCCCGCACCCGCAAGGGCAAGAAGAAGACGGTCGCCGGCAAGAAGGGCGTGAAGTAACAACTGGTGAGCCGGGGCGTGTCGCCCCGTGAGCACGGCATATCAGACGGGGCGGCACGCCCGCCTCGCAAAACGGGCGATACGCCCACACCCGGGTACGACTCGAACGTCGGATGATCCGAGGAGACATTGATCGATGGCGAAGAAGTCCAAGAAGGTCCGCAAGAACGTCACCCGCGGCATCGCGCACGTCCGCGCCAGCCACAACAACACCATCGTCACCATCACCGACACCAACGGCGAGACCCTCTGCTGGGACTCGTCGGGGACGATCGGCTTCAAGGGTTCGCGCAAGAGCACGCCCTTTGCCGCGACCCGCGCCGGTGAGTCGGCCGGGCAGAAGGCCCGCAAGGTCGGCGTCTCCGAGGTCGAGGTGTACATCAAGGGTACCGGGGCCGGCCGCGAGTCGGCGGTGACGGGCCTGGTGTCGACGGGCATCCGCGTGACGGCGATCGAGGACCACACGCCGATCCCGCACAACGGCTGCCGCCCCAAGAAGCGCCGCCGCGTGTAAAGTAAAAGAGCAAATGGCAAAGGGCCAAATCGCAAATTAGAAACAGATCCGGTCGTCAGGTTCGAATTTGCTATTTGGCTCTTTGCTATTTGCCATTTCGTAGTTGATCGGTGCGATCGAGAAGGACATCCGCGGCGACTCAGCGGCCGAAGATGATCCGAAGCCGTCCCGATCCGAGTTGTTCAAGTTTCAACTCCCGCTGAGGACAAGGAAGGTTCATCATGCAAAGGATCCGCTGGCGCGGCCTGGAACTGCCCTCGCGCGTCGTCGCCGACCCCAAGTTCCGCGGGCCCAACTTCGGCCGCTTCACCATCGAGCCGTTCGAACGCGGCTTCGGCACCACCATCGGCAACAGCCTCCGCCGCGTCCTCCTGTCGTCGCTCGAAGGGGCGGCGGTCACGAGCGTCAAGATCAGCGGCGCGCCGCACGAGTTCAGCTCGCTGCCCGGCGTCATCGAGGACGTCACCGACATCATCCTCAACATCAAGGCGCTGGTCGTCAAGATGGAGAGCGACGAGCCCAAGACGATGTACCTCAACGCCCAGGGCCCCGGCGAGGTGACGGCCGAGCTGATCGAGGCCGACCCGGCGATCACGATCGTCAACAAGGACCTGGTCATCGCGACCCTGTCCGACGCGGTGATGTTCGAGATGGAGCTGACCGTCGGCAAGGGCCGGGGGTATGTGCCGGCCAGCGAGCAGTACAACCGCGTCGACGCGGAGCAGGAGATCGGGGTGATCCCGATCGACGCCCTGTACTCGCCGGTGCAGCGCGTGCGCTACCGCGTGGAGGAGACCCGCGTCGGCCAGCGGACCAACTACGACAAGCTCATCATGGACATCTGGTCCAACGGCACGGTCACGCCGGAGCTGGCGATGGTCGAGGCCGGCAAGATCCTGCGGAAGCACCTCAACCCCTTCGTGCAGTTCTCGGAGGTCGGCGAGGAGCTGGTCAGCGACGAGGCGGCCGCGGCGGCGAGCGTCGACGAGGACCTGATCCGCAAGCTCAACATGCCCATCGGCGAGCTGGACCTCTCCGTCCGGGCCTCCAACTGCCTCGAGTCGGCCCGGATCACCACGGTCGCCGACCTGGTCTCCAAGACCGACGCCGACCTGCTCAAGGTGCGGTCGTTCGGGCGGACGTCGCTGCGTGAGGTCAAGCGGAAGCTTACGGATATCGGCCTCGACCTGGGCATGGAGATGCCCGAGGGCGTCATCCTGACCGATCAGGCGGGGCACTGATCGGGTTCCGGGTCTCGGGGCTCGGGTTCCGGGTCATACCGACGCTTGAGCTCCTGTTACGACCGCGGACTCATGCCCCCGCCTTCACCCGGAACCCGGAACCCGGAACCCGGAACCCGGAACCCGGAACCCGGAACCCGGAACCTGGAACCCGGAACCCGGAACCCGGCCGAGCTTTGTAAACAGATGGATGGGTGCCTATCATCACGGCCCCAGTAGGAGTGTTCCCATGCGTCACCGTCGAGCGGGCTATAAGCTGGGCCGGACCACGGCTCACCGCACCGCGACCATCCGAAACCTCGCCGCCGCGCTCTTCCAGCACGGGCAGATCGTGACGACCGTCACGAAGGCCAAGGCGATGCAGCCGTTTGTCGAGAAGATTGTCACGCTGGCCAAGCGGGGCGATCTTTCCGCCCGCCGCATGGTCATCGCCCGCATGGGCGGCGACAAGCTGGCCTTCGACTGGATCTGGCTTTCCAACAACGCCGACGACGGCGAAAAGGAAGCGGTCGGGCGTCTGCGCGACCGGGCCGAGCAGTTCTTCCCGATCCCCGACTCGGACAAGGTCGAGCGGAACCGCTACGGCGAGGTGCGCAAGGCTCCGAAGCTGGTCAAGCACATCTTCGAGAACGTCGCCCCGCGCTTCAAGGACCGGGCCGGCGGGTACACCCGCGTCGTCAAGCTCGGCAAGCGTCGCATCGCCGACGGCTCCGAGCTGGCGGTGATCCAGTTCGTCGGGGCCGAGGAAGGCCCCGAGATCGGCGGCCGGGTCAGCCAGCGCCGGCGCACCGCCGACAAGCGGACGGCCTACGCCGCCAAGCTCCGCAAGGAGTTCGCGTCGAAAGCCCCCGCCGCCAAGGCCGCGGGCGAGGGTGAGGCGAAGGCCGAGTAATCGGACCGGGACGCTTCAACAGTTCAGGATCATCACGCGGCCCAGGGACATGTCCCTGGGCCTCTTTTATTGACGCCTCCACCGCCACCTCGCACTTTTGCGATGGTATCGAGCGTGCATGCCCGATGAGAAAACGGTACCATGCCTGTGTGTGGAGCGGGGAGGGGGGCAGGCTTCTTTGAGCAGGAGACGACCTATGAGCAAGTACATCGGAATCGCGGCCGCGTGCCTCATCGCGGCGGGCTTCGCCGGCTGCTGCAACAAGGACAAGTGCTGCGGCGAGTGCGGCGGCGACAAAGCCATGACAAAGTGCTGCAACGGCGAGGGCGGCGCCCACTGCTGCGGCCCCGACGCCAAGTGCTGCAAAGACGGCATGGAGTGCTGCAAGAACCACACCTGCTGCAAGAAGATGTGAAGCAGGCGTCAGCACCTTCCCACCGAGAGTCTGTCTTTGAAGCCCAGGGATGCGTCCTTGGGCTTTTTCTATGAGCTGTGGAGGTTCGCACACAGGGCCTAAACTCCTGCTCGTATGACGATCAACCCGCATCAACTCCAGAGCGAGGCGCTCGGCGAACTCGAACAGGCCTCCTCGTCCGCCGCGCTCGACGCCTGGAAATCCGCGTGGATCGGCCCCTCGGGCAAGGCCAAGGCGATGCTCGCGGCCCTCAAGGACGTGCCCAAGGAGCAGCGTCCCGAGTTCGGCAAAGCCGCCAACGAGGTCAACAAGGCGCTCGCCGCGGCGTTCGAGGAAAAGCAGGCCGCGCTCGGGGCGGGCGGTGGTGCCAAGGGCAAGAGTGGGGGGAGCGGGGGGGGCGGGGGGGCGGTCGGGATCGACGTGACCGAACCGGGCCTGTCGTACGCCGCGGGTCTGGGCAGGCGGCACATCCTCACCCGCGTCCGCGAGGAGCTGTGCGAGGTCTTCGCGCGGATGGGCTTTGAGACGGTGCAGGGGCCGGAGCTCGAGGACGACGAGCACAACTTCGTCAAGCTGAACATCCCGAGCGAGCACCCCGCCCGCGACCCGGTCGAGAACTTTTACATCGACGAGCGGGCGGCCGCGGAGGCGTTCAAGAAAGCCGGCGGCACGCCCGCGGCGGTTGATTCGCCCCGCATGCTGCGGAGCCAGACGTCGACGGTGCAGATCCGCGTGATGGAGACGCGCAAGCCGCCGATCAAGGTGGTCGCGCCGGGGCGGGTCTATCGGCCCGACACGGTCGACGCGACGCACTCGTTCATGTTCCACCAGATCGAAGGGCTCTACGTCGACCGCGGCGTGACGATGGTCGACCTCAAGTCGACGCTGCTGCACTTCGCCCGCGCCTACTTCGGCCCCGAGGCCGAGGTGCGGCTGCGCCCGTCGTACTTCCCCTTCACCGAGCCGTCGGCCGAGATCGACATGAAGATCCGCCTCCGCCCCGACCAGCCGGCCAAGTGGATCGAGCTCGGCGGCTGCGGCATGGTCGATCCGGCCGTCTTCGAACACGTCGGGATCGACCCCGAAGAGTTCACCGGCTTCGCCTTCGGCTTCGGCATCGAACGCATCGCGATGGGCAAGTACGCCATCCCCGATATCCGCATGCTCTTCGAGAACGACGTGCGGTTCCTCGAACAGCTGTAATGCTGGAGACACGGTCGTCCCCTTTGTACGTGCGCCGAGTTTTACCACAGAGACACAGAGGACACAGAGATCACAGAGGAAGACATAAACGGGTTTGAATCACACAGTTCAAATGCCTTTTCTCTGTGGCCTCTGTGCTCTCTGTGCCTCTGTGGTAAAAACAAGCGTTGAAGAAAAGAGATCGCAGGAAAACACATGAGTGACGCAGACTTCGCCAAGCGGATCGCCCAGTTCGAGAACATGGCGACGGCCGACCCCGAGAACGAGATGGCCCACTTCTCGCTCGCCGGCGTGTACGTGCAGGCCGGGCGCTTCGCCGACGCCGCGGCGTCGTACGAGCGCTGCACCGAGTACGCCCCCGGCATGAGCAAGGCCTACCAGCTCGCCGCGGAGAACCTCATCAAGGTCGGCGAGAAGGACCGCGCCGTGCAGCTCCTGCTCCGCGGCTACGCCATCGCCGCCGAACGCGGCGACCTCATGCCCAAGAACGCGATGGGCGACATGCTCAAGAGCCTCGGACGCGACGTGCCGCAGGTCGCTTCGGCGGGCGGCAAACCGGGGGGCGGCGACGTCAACCTCCTCGGCGGCGGGGGGGGCGCCCGCAAGAGCGGTGGGTTTGAGGAGGGCAAGAAACCCGGCGAGCCGGGCGGTGGCACGAAGATGCAAAGGCCGCCCTTCAAGGGGCCGGTGGGGGAGTGGATCTTCGAGCACGTGCCGCAGGAGAAGTTCGACCAGTGGATCGGGCAGGGGACGAAGGTCATCAACGAGCTTCGGCTCGATCTGTCGCGCGACGAAGACGAGGCCGTCTACGACCAGCACATGCGCGAGTACCTGGGAATCGACGAGGCGCTGTACCAGAAGCTGACGGGCGGGAACAAGGCCTGATAACCGCGAGATCGGCGGGCAAGCAGTCTGTGGCGAATATTGACACAAGCCGTCGGATGGGCGATACTGTGGGTATGGCCGATCGTCAGACCATGAACGTGTCGCTCCCGCCGCAGCAGGAGGCGTTTGTCCGCTCGCAGGTCGAGGCCGGGCGCTACCGCTCGGCGAGCGAGGTCGTGCGCGACGGGCTGCGGCTGCTGGAAGAGGCCGAGCACCGCCGGCTGCTCGAAAAGTGGCTGTACGAGGGGTTGACGGCGGAGGAGGAGGCGAAGCTGCCGCCTGAGTTGATTGAGAAGGCGAGGGCGAAGGTGCAGAAGTTGATTCAGCAGGGTTTGGATGACGTGGCCGCCGGGCGTGTAATCGACGGGCCGGAGGCCATGAAACGGCTGAAGGCGCGGATCGGCTCGCGTGGAAAGCGGAAATCGGCGTGAGCGGGTATGTCATCAGTCCGGACGCCGAGGGGGATATTGACGAGATTTTGGAGTTTGTCGAGTTGCGTGACGGCGTGCCGCGTGCGGAGCATGTCGCCGATGCGTTCATCCATGCGTTCGAGCAACTGGCCGAGATGCCGCGGATGGGCGTATGTAAACCGAAGCTTGCTTCAGCGCACGTGCGATGGTGGACGGTGTTCAGCTATCTGGTGATCTACGACGC
The DNA here is from genome assembly GCA_964652945.1 of uncultured Phycisphaeraceae bacterium. Classification (GTDB taxonomy): domain Bacteria; phylum Planctomycetota; class Phycisphaerae; order Phycisphaerales; family UBA1924; genus CAZZDW01. The sequence continues at coordinate 82 of CAZZDW010000043.1, read as the reverse complement.
GGAGGCGAGCCCTATCGTCATCCTGCGGTGAGCGGTGCGTGAAGCGCATCTTGTCGGCGTGGGGTTGTGGATCAAGATGAGT
>CAZZDW010000042.1:0-28215 GCA_964652945.1 uncultured Phycisphaeraceae bacterium | reverse complement strand
GGTGGGTCGCCCTGCCGCCGGGCCGTCGCAGATATGCGTGCATATTCCGGCTACGGCTTCCGGAGGGAACGTAGCCGGGGGGGATGAAGCTCCTCGATCTCGCCGCTCGATGACTCCCTCGTCCTGTTCTGATATCCTTCGGCCAATGGCAGACCCACAGAATACGAATACAGACCTCGCTTGCTTTAGCTCGCTTTGGCAGGCCGCTGATACCCTCCGCGGCCAGATCGACGCCGCCGAATACAAGCACATCGTGCTCGGTCTGCTCTTCCTCAAGTACATCTCTGACTCCTTCGAGGTCCGCCGCGACCAGCTCAAGGCCGAACTCGAAGCCGACGGCATCTCCGGCAAGCAGCTCGACACGCTCCTCGAAAACCGTGACGAGTACACCGCCGAACGGGTCTTCTGGGTGCCCCCCGAGGCACGCTGGAGCCACCTCCAGAATCAAGCCGGCCGCCCGGACATCGCCACGCTCATCGACGACGCGATGCTCGCCGTCGAGCGGGACAACCCCAAGCTCAAGAGCAAGCTCCCCCGAGACTTCGCCCGCCGTGGCATCGAATCGACCAAGCTGACCAAGCTGATCAACGAGGTTATTGCGAACATCGGCTTCAAGGACAGCCGCACCCGATCACGCGACACGCTCGGCAGGGTCTACGAGTACTTCCTCGGCAAGTTCGCCGCGGCCGAGGGCAAGCTCGGCGGCGAGTTCTTCACGCCGCGCTGCATCGTCCGCCTGCTTGTCGAGATGCTGGAGCCCTACGAGGGCCGCGTCTACGACCCGTGCTGCGGCTCGGGCGGCATGTTCATCCAGTCCGAACGCTTTGTCGAAGCCCACGGCGGCAATACCACCGACATCTCCATCTTCGGCCAGGAATCCAACCCCACCACCTGGCGGCTGGCGCACATGAACCTCGCCATCCGCTCGATCGAGGCCAACCTCGGCGCGCAGCCGGCGGACTCTTTCCTTCGCAGCCTTCACCCGGACCTCAAGGCCGACGTCATCCTCGCCAACCCGCCGTTCAACGTCTCTGACTGGTCCGGCCAACTCCTCCGCGATGATGTCCGTTGGCGCTACGGCACGCCCCCTGTAGGCAACGCAAATTACGCCTGGATTCAGCACTTCATTCACCACATGGCCCCGCCCAACGGCCGCGGCGGCGGCGTCGCCGGCTTCGTCATGGCCAACGGCTCGCTCTCCAGCAACTCAGGCGGCGAGGGCGAGATCCGCCAGCGCATCGTCGAGGCCGACCTCGTCGACGCCATCGTTGCTCTGCCCCCTCAGCTCTTCCTGACCACCGGCATCCCCGCCTGCCTGTGGTTCCTCACACGTGACAAGACCGGCCGCAACCTCAAGAACGGCTGTCCCAACCGCCCCAAGGGCCGCGCCGGCGAGACGCTCTTCATCGACGCCCGCAAGCTCGGCACCATGCAGACCCGCACGCTCCGCGTCCTCACCGGCGGCGACGATGGCGAGAGCCTCCTGGCCGACGGCATGGGTGATCCCAACCACGACTCCGACATCGGCCGCATCATCTATGCCTTCCGCCAGTGGCGTGGTGAGCCGGCCCCCGAGTGGTGGAACCCCAAGCAGCACGGCGAGTGGGTCTACCGCGACATCCCCGGCTTCTGCAAGGCCGCCACGCGGGAAGACATCGCCAAGCACGGCTTCGTCCTCACGCCCGGCCGATACGTCGGTGCCGAAGAGCAGGAAGACGACGGCGAGCCCTTCGCCGAGAAATACCCGCGCCTCCTCGCGGAGCTTGAGGAGTGCTTCGCCGAGGGTGAACGGCTGACGGCTCTCGTCCGCGAGCGGCTGAAGGGGGTCGGTCATGGCGAGTGACACGCCTGTCCCGGAACCCGGCATCGTCCTGTTCCAGCCGGAGGAGGGGCAGCCCGCGCTCCGTGTGCGGCTTGAAGGTCAGACCGTCTGGCTCAGTCAGCGCCACATGGCGGAGCTCTACCAAGTCTCCGTGAAGACTGTCAATGAGCACTTGATCAATATCTACACGGAGAAAGAGCTCGACCGAGAGGCAACTATCCGGAGTTTCCGGATAGTTCAAACCGAGGGTGCCCGCGAGATCACCCGCACCGTCGAGCACCACAACCTCGACGCCATCCTCGCCGTCGGCTACCGCGTCCGCTCACACCGCGGCACCCAGTTCCGCCAGTGGGCCACCGCCACCCTCTCCGAGTACCTCGTCAAAGGGTTCGCGATGGACGACGAGCGGCTCAAAGAGGGCCGTTCACTCCCCACCGACTATTTCGAAGAGCTCCTCGCCCGCATCCGCGACATCCGCTCCTCCGAGCGGGTCTTCTGGCGGAAGGTCCTCGACATCTACGCCACCAGCATCGACTACGACCCCTCCGTCGAGGCCTCGCAGACGTTCTTCAAGACTGTGCAGAACAAGATGCACTTCGCGGCCCACGGGCACACCGCCGCCATGCACATGAAAAAGCGCGCAATGTTCTGTCTCTGCGGTGCCGCAATGTCGATGCGCTCGAATCTTTCGGCGAACGCCTCGGCATGACCACCTATCTGCGATGAAAGACACTCTAATATGACGAAGAAACCAACAAGCCCGCTTCGCACGAACACGGAAATTCGGACTATCGTCCTTCAGTACTTCTACGACCGCAACAAAAATGCGACGAGCGCGCGGGGCAAAAAAGGCTCTGCTATCAAAATCAGCGAGATCAAGAAGGAGTTGAAAGCCAGTCACTCGCTGACGCAACAGGAGGTGCAGAGCAACCTCACATATCTGATCAGCCAAGGTTGGGTGGAGGAGGACACGGTCGAGAAGTCTTTCACCGCTCCCGGTGGCACGGTCATCCCATCCACCACCAGCTTCTACAAGATCACGGCCGCGGGGATCGACAAGATCGAGGGTCCTGGAGAGTTTACTATGCCGAAGTTCCACGGAATCAACATCCACGCGACGGGCCAGAACATCATCACGCTGGGGGACGGGAACCAGGTTAACGCGAAGTTTTCTGACCTTGGCAGTGCTCTGGTTGAGCTGCGCGACGCAATCACGAAGTCCAACGCTGCCGAGCAGGATAAGATGTCATATGTGGCCGACATCGAGACCATCCAGTCGCAGTTGGCGAAGCCCACACCGAATACGGGCATCATTCGCGCCGCATGGGAGACCGTCAAAGTTGCCGCGACCATTGACGGCTGCGTAAGCCTCGTTACAAAGGTCGGAACGCTCATCGGAGGGCTGCTGGCATGACGTGGCGCCGCTCCATTTGGGGCAACGAGATCACCTTGGAGTACGGGAAGGCGCTGCGCACATACTCGGAGACAGGTGGTGGCGTGCGCGTCTACGGGACCAATGGACCCGTCGGCTGGACGGATTCTCCACTCGTAGCCGGTCCCGGGGTGATACTCGGCCGCAAAGGTGCTTATCGCGGAGTTCATTTTTCCCGTGAGTCATTTTTTGTAATTGACACAGCCTACTACGTAGTTCCTAAATCAGATCTTAATATGCGATGGCTTTACTACGCCATTATCTATCATCAGCTAGGCCTAATTGATGATGGCTCTCCAATTCCATCAACAACGCGAGCAGCGGTATACCTCCGAGAACTGAGTGTTCCATCGGTAAGCGAACAACGCGCCATCGCCGGGGTGCTGGGCTCGCTGGATGACAAGATCGAGCAGAACCGCCGGACGGCGCAATCGCTGGAGCGGCTGGCGAGGGCGATCTTCAAGGCGTGGTTCGTGGACTTTGAGCCGGTGAAGGCCAAGGCCGCGGGTGCGGCGTCGTTCCCCTCGATGCCGCAGGACGTCTTCGACGCCCTCCCCACCCGCTTCGTCGACTCCGAGATCGGCCCCGTGCCGGAAGGGTGGGAAGTCGCAACTGTTTATGACCTTGCCAGTGTTATTTACGGAGCGCCGTTCAAATCGAAGCTATTTAATGATGAGCAAAATGGCAAGCCATTGATCCGCATACGTGATTTGCAAACGCACAATCCAGGAATATACACGCCTGAGATACATCCTAAGGGGCGACTCGTCAATGCCGCAGATATTATCGTTGGCATGGATGGTGAGTTTCGCCTTCACTATTGGACTGGTCCGATCTCTTGGCTGAATCAACGAGTCTGTTTATTTGATCCTTACGAAGACATCCCCAAAGTTTTTGTCGGAGAGTCCTTGCGTCGACCTCTAGCATTCTTTGAAGGATCGAAAACCGGCACGACGGTGATCCATCTAGGGAAAGGCGACATTGATACGTTTCGCTTCATTCTGCCGCCTAAGCCGACCCTAGCTTCCTTTGGGCAGACTACTGATCCAGCATTGAAACTCATCGTGGATTCTGCCTATGAATCCCGCAAGCTCGCCGAACTCCGTGATTATCTTCTTCCTAAGCTTCTCTCCGGCGAGGTTCGCGTGCGGAAGGGCGAGCGGCTGGTCGAGGAGGCGATCGCATGATGCTGGGCGAGGCCAACATCGAGGAGATGGTCTTTGCGTGGGTGCGGCCGCTGGGCTATCAGGCGATGCGCGGCGTCGAGATCGACGACGCCAAAGAGCGTGACGCGGCGACGCCGTGGCTCTTGAACAAGCGGGTCGCATCGGCGGTGCGGCGGCTGAACCCGGCGCTTGATGATGAGGCGGTGTCGCAGGTCTGCCGCATGGTTGCGAGGCCGCCCGAGCCGACACTGGCGCAGAACAACCGCTGGTTGCACGCCCTGCTCACCAACGGCGTAGAGGTCGAGTATCGCGACGCGGCAACCGGCGAGACCCGCGGCGGGCGTGCGCGGCTGGTCGACTTCGACAACCCCGCGAACAACGACCTGCTGGTGGTGCGACAGCTCACGATCGCCGGGGTGTCGGGGGGAGCGGGGAAGCTGATCCGCCCGGACCTGACGGTGTTTCTCAACGGCCTGCCGATCGCGGTGATCGAGCTGAAAGACCCAACGGACACCGAGGCCGACCTGGGCACGGCGGTGTCGCAGCTCGGGCGGTATATGGATGCCGCGCCGGATCTGTTTGTGCCGAATCTGCTGCTGGCGGTTTCGGACGGGATGCTGACGCGGGTGGGGTCGATCACGAGCGGGGCGAGCCGCTTTATGCCGTGGCGGCCGGCGAAGGGCGGGACGCCGACGCTGGAGGGGTTGATCCGCGAGGTGTTCGAGCCGGCGGCGCTTCTCGACTATCTGCGCTCGTGCGTGGTGTTTGAGGAGGATGAGCGCGGCGAGATCGCCAAGAAGATCGCCGGGTATCACCAGTTCCGAGCGATGCGGAAAACGCGGGCGAGCGTGCTGGCGGCGATCAAACAGCCTGGCGGAAACGCTCCGGGCAACGGCCTCGGCGGCGTGGTGTGGCACACGCAGGGGTCGGGCAAGTCGCTGACGATGCTGATGCTCGCCGGGGCGTTGATCCGCGCGCCGTCGCTGGCGAACCCGACGGTCGTGGTGATCACGGACCGGAACGACCTGGACGATCAGTTGTTCAGCACGTTCGCGATGGGGCGGGCGCTGCTTCGGCAGGACCCGGTGCAGGCGGAGAGCCGTGAGGAGTTGAAGGAGCTGCTCGATCGGGCCGCGGGCGGCGTAATTTTTACGACGATCCATAAGTTCACCGAGTCGCACGGCGTGATCTCGGAGCGGGCAAATGTGGTCGTGATGGCCGACGAAGCGCACCGGAGCCAGTACGGCTTTGTCAAGGGCGGTGCGAGGTGGATGCGCGACGCGCTGCCGAACGCGACGTTTGTCGGGTTTACCGGCACGCCGCTGGAGCGGGACGACAAGAACACGATCCACGTCTTCGGCGAGTACGCGGATGTGTACGACATCCGGCAAGCGGTGGAGGATGGCGCAACCAAGCCGTTGTATTACGAATCGCAGATTGTTAAGCTGACGGTGGACGAGGCGGGTGCGAAGGCGGCGGAGGAAGCGCTCGAAGAGGCGACGGCGGCGGATGCGTCGGGAGATGAAACGGAAGAGCAGATCCGCGTGCCGCTGGAGACGCTGGTGGGCGCGCCGGAGCGGGTCAAGACGCTCGCGGCGTTCATCGTCGAGCACTGGGAGAAGCGCCGGGCCGCGATGGAAGGTAAGGCGATGGTCGTCACGATGAGCCGCGACATCGCCGCGCGGTTGTACGAGGCAATCCGGGAACTGCGGCCCGCATGGCACGAGGAAGATGACGAGCGCGGCATGATGAAGGTGATCGTGACGGGTGGATCAGATGACCCAGAACCACTCAAGAGCCACGTTCGCACGAAGCAGGCGAGGAAACGGCTTGCCGAGCGGTTCAAGAATCCAGACGATGGCTTTCGGCTGGTGATCGTGTGCGACATGTGGCTGACAGGGTTTGATTGCCCGCCGGCGCACACGATGTATATTGATAAGCCGCTGGCTGGGCACAACTTGATGCAGGCGATCGCACGGGTGAACCGTGTGTATGGCAGTAAACCGGGCGGGTTGATCGTCGATCTGTTGGGGTTGGCAGATCAGCTCGCCGATGCGCTGGCCGTGTATACGCAGGCCGGCGGCACCGGCGATGCGGTTCGACGTGTGCAGGACGAAGCGGTACCGGTAATGCAAGCCGCGTTCGAAAAGCTCCGATCGTTTTTTCATGGCTGCGATTACACCCGGGCGCTGAACGCCAAGCCCGAGAACGTGCTGCCGGTTTATCTCCGGGCGCTCGATCATGTGTTCTCCATTCAGGACGGGTGGAAGCGACTGCGCACGCTGGTGAAAGAACTATCTGCGGCATTTGCGCTCGCCGTGCCTCGGCCGGAGACGGAGGAGGTCGTTGATCATTTAGCGTTCTTCCAGCAGGTCGCCGCAATGATCAGGAAGCGGCTTGCCGACGACGCCGGCGGAGATGGAAGAGGACGACAGCGAGATGTCGATGCGGCGGTTCGTCAGGTCATCGGTGGGGCGGTGGATGCCGACCAAGTGATCGACCTATTCGCCGCGGCGGGTCTTAGCGAGGCACGTCTCGACATCCTGAGCGACGAATTCCTGGAGCGAGTCGCCGCGTTGGAGCACAAGAATCTGGCGCTCGAAACGCTGCGAAAACTTCTCACCGATCAGATCCGGATCACCGAGCGGACCAACATCGTTCAGAGCAAGAAGTTCCGGGAGGCGCTCGAGGACGCGATGCTCCGGTACACGAACAAGGCGATCACCGCGGCCGAGATGATCACCCGCCTGATCGATTTGGCCAAGCATCTCCGGGAGGCCCGCCGGCATGGCGAAGAGCTCGGGCTCAGTACTGAAGAAACAGCGTTTTACGACGCGCTCGCGGAAAACGGCTCGGCGAAAGCGATCATGAAGATCGATACGCTGCGACTGATGGCCCGCGAGCTTGCCGAGATGGTTAAGAAGATGCCCAAATTGGACTGGACCCAGCGCGAGTCGGTGCGTGCCGGGCTTCGGCGGAGCGTCCGTCGTCTTTTGGCGAAGTATGGCTATCCGCCGGATCTTTCGGACGATGCGACGCAGCTTGTGCTGAAACAGGCCGAAAGGTCGACGGAGAACGAGTTGGTGTGACATGCCCGAGCTACGTTTTTACACGGGAACGTAGCGCAAGAATTACAACGTACGGGCGGCCCCACCCCCTCAGCGGGCACACTGGCGGGTTTCCCAGCCCTGTTTCATGATCGATAGCCGCGCGATCTATCGATCACGACCCCCTCGGCTTGTGGGCAAGCCACGTTTACCACGCCCGTTTAGCGATGGCTTCCACCACGGCTAGCAGCGCGAGGTGGTCGGTGGACGTAGCCAAGTCACGAAACTCATTCAGTGCGATGCATCATGAAGTTTTCTGCGGCAGTTGCATGCGGACAACCACCGACGACGGCGTCACCGGGTACCGCACGCGCACGCGGTGCACCTCGAACTCCTTGATCGGCCAGTCCATGCGGTCGCATACTGTGCGGACCAGCTCGTTATACCGCGGGATCTCCGGCGTGTGGATCACCCCGCCAGCGCTGCCCAGGTGTTCCACGGCCTCCATCAGCGGCAGCCGCTCGCTTTCCGACCGCACCGCCCGCCCCGATGTCTCGCCCGCCAGATCGCTGTACACCTTTACCTCCGCGTTAATCGTCTCGAACGTCCGGCGGTGGGCGATCTGATCAAAGATCAATGTTTCGCAGGGGATGCGCACGCGGACGAAATGCTCCACGATGCCGAGTTCTTCCGTACGGCGGCGCGGGAATAGATCCGGGAAGACCTCGGCCGTCACATACGTTGCCGCGCCGGTCTTACCGACCGGGCCGTCGATGATCTCGTCGACCATCGCGTCCGACATCAGCACGCGCTGGATGTTGCCGGTCAGCGGGCCGCAGAAATCGTGAAGCAGCGGGGAGGCCTCGCCGGTACCGATACCGGCATCCAGCGGCCGAGTCAGAAAACGGTGCTCATGCGGCCCGAACTCGTTGCCGACCTGGATCTTGTTGAGCACGACACGCGTTCCGGGGCGGACGTGTTGCAACTCGGCGTATCCGCCAACGGTCACCATGTCCACAGTGTCGGCCTTTGCCGGTGCCGCGGGGGGCGGGCCGACGACACACAGGCGGAACTGGGCCTTGGCCCAGCTCCCCCATACGTAGCGGTTCGCGACGAAGGCGCTCCGGCGGTATTCCGCGTCGGCCTCCGCGCGGCCTTGCTGCGAGTGAGCCGCCAGAAGCATGTCGAAGGCCTCGCGATCGTCGGCGTGGACCTGGATCAATTCCTTATACGCCTTCCACGCCTGCGCCGCGGCTTCGCATATCCCCGGTGGCACGCCATGGGTCTCCGCTGCTCGGAGGAACATCTTGATCCCGCTGTCCCCCGGCAGAAAGCGGGCCGCCGCGACGGAATCCGAGCAGCGGACCAGATTGAAAACTCGCCACGCGAGCATCTTGTCCACCCGCAAGGCCCGCTGGAGCTCTGCCCCGGAGGCGATGCTTGCGGGTAACGCTTCGACGATCGTGGCGAAGGCCGCGCGCACCTGCTCAATGGTGTGCGTCGCATCATCAAACAAAATGCAAATATCCTTGTTGGCGGTTGAGCCTTTCACGGGATTCAGTATAGCTTCTCTCACGATCTTCGCAGAAAATCGGAAAATATTGTTGTCAGATATATCTCTGTAGATTATCTTCGGAGGATCACGGCGACTTGATCCGTGAATCCCCTCGCATTCGGGTGGGGCGGCGGCATCTTTCAGGAAGAGGTCCAATATGCGCACGCGGAGAGCGATCGGAGTGTTCGGGGTTATTCCTCATGGCCGCAAGGGGTCTTGGGGCCTCTGGTCATGTACAGCAGCCGGTGGGCTTGCGGCAGCGGGGTGTTTGGGCGGGCTCGTGTCGGAGGCGAACGCGCAGAGCATGACCGTCCAGGCGCAGGCGACGCTCACCAACCCCTCCCCCGGCACGCACGAGCTCGATATGGAGATCCCGCAGTTCGACCCCGGCACGGGCACGCTCTCGGCCGTGCGGTTCGAGTACACCATCACCCACACTTGGACGAGCACGTACCACGGCAACACCACGCCGTGCGACGGCAAAATCTTTGGATCGGTCGAGGCCTTCACGACGTGGACGAGCGACATCGACGCCAACCCGTTCGGCAATCCGGCGTCGCCCTACATCTACAAGTTTCTCGAGCCCAACGAGGGCGGCGGCTCGTACAACGACCAGGAAAGCTCCAGCAAAGGCCCCGAAGAGTGGCGCTCCGATCCGGCGCTGCTGAACTCGTTGACCGGCACGAGTACGGCGAACATCAATGGCTCGCTCGACTACACGCTGCAGCTCGACGGGTGTTTCCCCTTGCAAGGCTTCGATGACTACATCTGCGATCCGACGCTCTTCACAGCCTTCCAGCTCACGCAGTACACCATCAGCGTGCAGGTCACGTATTACTACGGCTCGGTGGGCGCGTGCTGCCGGGCCTTCGGAGGGTTCTGCAGCGTCGTGCCGGAGAGCGAGTGCGTGGACGCCGATTTCCCCGGCGTCTACCTCGGCGACGGGACGACGTGCCAGCCGTACCCGTGCGCGAGCGTGAACGGAGCGTGCTGCGATGAGAGCGGGTTCTGCTCCATCTCCACGTTTGACGGCTGCTTCGGGACATACGCCGGCGACGGGACGACGTGCGAGACGGTCGAGTGTGAAGCGGCGATGGTGGCGTGCTGCCGCGGGTCGGACGGCGCGTGCGTGATCGTGCCGGCGGACCAGTGCGACCGGCGCAACGGCGACCAGCAGATCTTTGGCGGCTCGTGCCCGCCAAATAACCTGTGCGTCGGCTCCTGCTGCGGCGAGGACGGCTCGTGCACGCCCTCACTCCCGAACGAGTGTTCCGGGCAGTGGAGCTTCCCTTTCTTCGGCGAGCCGTGTGCTGATCCGTGCTTCGTCTTCCCGCCGCAGCCCGGCGCGTGCAGCAACGGTACGGAGTGCTTCATCGCGCTCGAAGAGAACTGCTGTGCCCCGTACACCTTCTACGGGGAGGCGACGACCTGCGAGGATCTCGCGTGCCCGGCCGATTTCAACGGTGTCAATGGTGTGACGGTGCAGGACATCTTCGACTTCCTGACGGCATGGCTCGCCGGCAACTCGTCGGCCGACTTCAACAGCGTGAACGGCGTCACAGTGCAGGACATCTTCGACTTCCTCACCGCATGGCTCGCGGGTTGTTGATCCGTTCCTCTTTTCCGCTTCCTCCCTGCGGGGCCACGGGTGAGAACCTCTGGCCTCACTTCCCGATTCACTCTTTTCTGAGAGACCGTTATGCCCCGAGCCCGCGCGTTCACACTTATCGAGCTGCTGGTCGTCATTGCGATCATCGCGCTCCTGGTCGCCATTCTGCTGCCGGCGCTCAGCGGCGCGCGCCGATCCGCGCGGCAGGCCGCGTGCTCCAGCAACCTGCATCAGTTCGCCGTCGCCTATACCATGTACGCCGGCGACTACAAGGAGGCTATCGCCGCTTTTACCGGCGACGCGAGCAACGAGCACGCGAAGCCGATCGTGCCGGATTGCGCCCGGCAGGCGAGCAATATCGTGCGCCCCGAGGTGTTTATCCCGCCGATGCCGTTCAACGCCTTCGGCGGGCAGAGCATCCTCGAGCAGCACAGTCACCTGGTTCTGCTGCATTACCTGGGGGAAAAGCTGCCGATCCCGGCGTCGGTCTGCCCTGAAGACCAGATCCGCATTGCGTGGCAGCAGCACAGCCAGATCGGCCGCGAGCCGCCGACGGCGTACTCGCCGGCGAAACCGAGAAACCGCGGCACGTACGGGCGGTGGCTGCCGCTGAGTTCGAGCTACCAGCTCATGCCCGCGGCGTATCTCGTCGATCGGGCGGACCTTCAGCAGTTCGGAGATCCGAGCCACGGCCTGCTCGCCGGCGTCTACCAGCAGGGATCGATACATGACCTATACGTCTCGCAGGGCAAGGAGGTCGCGGGCACGACGCTGCGGCGGATGAGCGAGATCGCCGTGACCGCGCTGAAGGTCGCGATGGCCGACACTCAGCAGCGCCACACCGGCAACGACCTGTTTTATGCGTACGAGAACGCGCAGCAGCCGCTGCTCTTCTGGGATGGATCGGTCCGCGTCAAGCGCACCGGCGACGCCGACAAGGGGTGGAGCCGCGTCAAGCCGACGTCGACGGAGCACACCAAGCTGAACTACGAGCCGGACGGGGCGTACGAATCGCCGACGCTCTCCGGCAAACCCTCAGACCCCGGCCTGCCCGCATATTACCGCTGGACACGCGGCGGCCTCCGCGGCGTCGATTTCGGCGGAAAAACTTCCGAGAGCTCGGAATAACGCTTCATGCTTCTGAACGTACTGGAAGCCCCCAGCTCCGTTTAGCGATGGCCTCGACGACGGCCAGGGGGGCGATGTGGTCGAGGTATCGGGCGGTAGTGGCGATGGAGCGGTGGCCGAGTTGCTTGGAGATGATGCCGATGTCGACGCCCTCGCTGCGGAGCTGGGCGGCGTGGGTGTGGCGAAGGCCGTGCGCGTGCACGCGGCGGGCGATGCCGGCCCGCTCGGCAAGGCGCGGGAGTAAACGCCGCACGTAGGCCTCCGTGAGACGGCCTCCCCCGGCCGTACAGAACAGGGGTGACGACGGGTGCGGGAGGGGGGGCATGCGGTGCCGCGCGTCGAGCCATGTCTGGACTTCGGCGGCTCCGCCGGCGTCGATGCCGACGGTGCGTGATCGGCCGCCCTTGCAGACGAGCAGGCGAACCGAGCCGTGCGCAAGGTCCAGGTCTTTGGGCCGGACTTCGAGGGCCTCTTTGATGCGGCAGCCGGTGCGGTAGAGGAAAGCGATCAGCGCGCGATTCCGCAGCGCGGCGAGGTTGTAGACCGGCGGGATGCCGCAGGCGTCCATGAGCGCACGGACCTCGGCGTCGCTGAGCACCTCGGCCGGGAAGCGCCGGCGGGGCTTGCCGCGGCGCGGGCGGCCCACGGTGGCGTCTCGTTGAGCCGTGGGTGGCAGCAGCGCGGCCGGGGGCCACTGGTCGGCATCCGGGCGGAACGGGCGGCCGTACGCGGCGCTGCGGTCATCGAGTTCAACGGCGAGTTCGAGCGGGGATTCCAAGGCGATCGAACTTGCATGCAAATCGTCTGGCATCGGGCGGCTCCAGCCCCCCTCCCCGATCCCGCCGCCCCGCGCGCCTTTCCCCGGCTCAAAGCGCAGCTCGACAGTTACCCGATGAGGCCGTCATGGATCAAGCAAATATGCCTTGAACGGGGTGGTTTTCTTGGGCCAGAAGCCCGCAAACCGCGCCAAATCATGACATTTCCTGCCAAACCCGGACACGGACGGCCGGTTGGGGAGGAGGGGCATCCCTCAGCTACGCCCAGCCACCAAAGCGTAACTCAAGAATGACAACGCGCGTGTTCTGCACACGCTCAAAGGCGCGTGCGCGGACAATGTGTATTATGTAACGAGGGTAAGAAAAACACCGGCGACGTGGCCGGTGCGATCGGAGAAAGAAGTCATGCTGAAGACAGCGCTCGCGATCATTGAACGCGGCGGTTCATCGCAACTCAGCGGCCCTTAAAGACCTGCTCGATGGCGTCTTTGCGCGTGTCGAAGCCGCTCTTGGCGGCGGCGACGTCCGAATCACCACGCGCGGTGCTGAGCGTCGCGGCGGCGTCCGTCGGCACGCTCCGGCCGAGGCGCTCGGCACGCTTCTCGGCGATCACGGCCAGTTGTAATGTTCGCCACTCTTCTTCGGAGCGTTCGACGACGCGGAGCTCGGCGGGCACGCCGCGGCCGGCGGAGTTGATGACGGCCGTCAGCTTGCGGCCGGTGTCGGACTCGGATGAGATCCCGGCGATCGCCATCGCCTCCTGGCGGAGCTCGAGCAGCTTGGTCAGAGACGTGTCGACTTCGGAGATGGGCTTGTCGATGGCCGGTGGCGTCGTCATCAGCTTTACCAGCGGCTCATTCACGAGCTCGGACGCGCCGAGCTGTTGCAGGATCGTGGCGGTTTGCTCTGCGCTGATCCCCGCGGCCGCGAGATGCTCGGGCGTGAAGCCGACAAGCACGGCCACCGCGATGCCGGCCGGCAGCGTCGCGCGGGTAGTTTCCTGCGTTTGCACGGCCGCCGCCTGCTGCATCACGGCCATCATCATCGCCAGCTGCATCATCACCGAACTCCTTCTATGTGCGCAAAGCCTAGACGTGCCGACAAGCACAGAAAGGATAATCGAAACCAGGAAATAGTGTCAATGTCGTTTTTTCAAAATTAATCCAGCTGTTCAAGGGCGGTGCAAGGCAGGTTATGCACTTGCGGGCATAAAACGATCGCCTGAAGTGGGGAAGGAAGGCGTTGCTCGCATACTCAAAGAGCGTAAGAAATTGAGCTCGTAAAAAAATCTTCAGTTTGAGCGGCTTTGCCCTTGCGGTCTTTGTTCATCGTCGTCATACTGCCTGCCTCGCCGCGCAGATGCACGATGGCGGGTAGGAGCAGCCGACCATGATGAAGATTGTTCGTTGGGCGATGGCCAAGACACAGGCCAATGCGAAATCGACGCCGGTGGTTAGCAGCGCATTTACGACGTTTTTATTGCTTGCTCTCTGTGCTACGTCTGCCAATGCCGCTGAACTGGAAAAGCTCATGCGCGACGTGCAGGTTCGTCGGTTGGCGATGGGCTTAGCTCCGGCGTCCTACCCGGCAAAGAACGGATGGTCTCCGACCTATCCACCGGATGGGTTCTACGACCTCAATAACGCGACCGAACGAGCGGCGGCAGTCAACATCGTTTCCAATGCTTTTTGGGATGGAACGAGCACCACCGCGCTCTATCGTTGGTATTACAACAACGAAGACTTGACTGGGACGATTACAGACCTCGCCGATCGGTTTGTCTTGAGTGATTTCGCATCTCCCAAGGCAGCAGCCGCCAATTCAGGCACTTCACTTGCAATAATTCAGCAGATCATTGATGATTTACAGGTCAATGTTGATCGGCTTACATTTGAGTATAATCAAGCCCCGTCAAATCCGGTCTCTTCCCTCCATCCATGGCTCCGTGTGCGAACCGTAAGCACAGAAGGCGATGCCTGTGGCCCAGCGCTTGGCGAAGATATCCCAGGGATCTGCTATAGCGGGGAATGTGACGATTATGAAACATGCAAACAATATCAGAGCGCCTATGCACAAATGGCATTGGCAGCGGCGGAAACAACCGTAACTGATGGAATGTCTTTTATCAGTGGCACACTTTTATGCAGCTATTCTTTTACATCATCTCGTGGCCGTGTAGGTTTTTCAAATCAGTGGGCCGGCTGTGTGTCGGAAGGTTCTTCTCCGGGATGTAAGTATAGCGGACACTATGAAAAACACGGAAGTACCTTATGGATTGATCTTACCGGTTATCCAGGTAATGTGTGCATACTTGCTGAAGTTGAAGGTGATCAGGGAAACGCTCCAATTCCGGCCGATGGCAACTATCACATACTTACAGATCTTGCCGGTGGACGAATGCACAGTATTACATGTGGCGAGTACTTTTTCGGTCTTGAACAAGGAAGCCTTGTAATTAGAGGTGCGTACTACAAGAGCAATTATAGGCTTACGCAAAATGGGTTGAATAACGTGCCAGTGGTGGCGATTGACCAGGCCCAAGGGGTGATTGAGGGTGAACTCGGTGAGGGAAATCTTGTTGATTCAGATTGCGGCGGACGTGCGGGGTCAAATCCTCGCAGTTCGGCCCCCGTATCGCTCGCCAGTGGCACGAAGCAGGAGTCTGTGACAGATCTCGTTGTTCAAGTGACCGGAGAAGATTTCACGTTTACCCGTGAATACACGAGCGATCCCGACGTTCTTGCGGCGGGCGCGGGCAACCTGATCGGGACCGGTTGGTCGTCGGATTGCTTCCGCTATATCACTGAGGACTTTAGCGGGACATATCCGGTGATTCGTCTTGGGGGGCCGCCGCTGGATAACTATCTGGAATTCCAGGCAGTCGAGTTCGATTCAGGGACGCCCATTGTCTGGTCGGCGGGTGGACCGGCAACGCAGCGTCTGGTCAAGGATGTTGTGACAATCGAGGGTGTGGAATGGCCGGTGTGGCGTCTCGAAGAACCCGGCCTGTGGAGCAAGGAGTTTGTCCGCACGCCGGACAGCGGCGAGCCGAGCGTCGACTCGGCCCTTGTCGGTTTGCTCCTGCGTGAGCTCGATCCGTACGAGAATAGCCGGTACTACACGTATCACACACAGAATGTAAGCAACCCAAGGCTTTACGCCATATATATTAATGGATATCCGAGCGAAGCGTACACGGAAGCCGAGATCGTATTCGACTGGATACTCGATGGTCCGTCGAGTGTGAACGGGAAGTTGCGTTCAATCGAGGTGCGACGGCCGCAGGTCTTCAGCTTGGATATCCTCGCTTCTACAGGATACGTTGTTACGCAGCGCGTTGAATATTTCTATGGGGCAACGCCGCCGATTGATCCGAGCACGGAACTGCCGGTGAGTGTGTCGGCGGATGTGGGTGACGACGATGACCTGATTCAGGTCGTACGGCACACTTTTGTTGATGGCGACAATTCATCATCAGAGCCGATGTACGCCACGGTCAGTCAGTATCGGTACCACACGTCGGAAACCGCCCCGACGGCTGACGACGACCGGCTCCAGGTACGTGGGCTGGATCACCAGCTCAAGTGGGCGATCATGCCGGAGCAACTGGAGTACTACGCCGAGTTGACGGCCAGCGGCACGGCCGGGCCGGATTCGATGCTCAACGCGGCGCAGGCGTTTCTGGCCCTCGACGACGACGACTCGTTTACGGCGGGGAGCGACACGTATTACGCCGCGGACTTTCCGGCGAAGATCCTCTCGTATGACACGAGCAACTATGGCACGACGGGTGAGTCACGGGTTGAGGCGCAGTACCTCCAGTCCGGTTGCGGCTGCGGCGGCTCGCCTTCACAGGGGCTCAAGCTTTCCTATGAGTACCTGACGTACACGGGCGGCCAGACGACGGTCATCACGGAGAATACGTTCTCCGGCTCCCAAACATCGAGCGATGATTACACGACGTTGTTCCGCACGACGTACCATGACCTGGCTCCCCTGACGAGCGGCGGTCCGCCATACCTCATCAACAAGGCGGTGCAGGAGCCGGGGATGGGCGGCCGGACGTGGGTGTGGCATAACGAATACGACGCGACCGTGCACACGCTTGCACGTGCACTCACGCCCGCGGCGTGCAGTT
Organism: uncultured Phycisphaeraceae bacterium; assembly: GCA_964652945.1. Taxonomy (GTDB): domain Bacteria; phylum Planctomycetota; class Phycisphaerae; order Phycisphaerales; family UBA1924; genus CAZZDW01. Next base: position 11,542 of record CAZZDW010000042.1, on the reverse strand, counting down.
CGTATACGCCGGCCAGCGGCAGCACTCCGCCGTCGTATACGGCGAGCGCCAGCGCTGGCTTGGTCAGCGGTTACAAGTATGATGCGAATAATCGGCTTACGGAGACGCGCGTCGCCGAGGGCGATGTGTCGGGCGGCGTCGATAACTTCACGTTGATGACGAGGACGACCTACGGCTCATTGAGTGAAGTGGACGAGCGACCGTGGTTGCCGGAGAAAGTCGAACGCTTCAATGTCGAAAAGACCGGTGCGACGCCGACGTATTCGGCCGATGAAGTCGAGACCGTCGAGTTCGATTATGCCTTTTATAAAAGCAATGGAACCAGCCAGTTCACGGACGGTCTTGTGTGGGTGCGGAGCATCGAAGAGGCCGAAACGGTCGCGGAAAACGGTCCGTCGGCCGCGACAACATATTCGACCATCACGCTGATGGATCCCCGCGGCCGTCCCACGTGGGTGCGGGCCGCGGACGGCACGCTGACCTATACCTCCTATGACAGCATGACGGGCCTTCCTACGTTAGTCGTGGCCAACGCAGATCCAGAATCGTCGTCTCATTCATTCAATCCGGTGAACTACCTGGATGCTGATCAGTTCGATTCGACCGGTGATTACGACGACATGCTGGCCGAGCTGGACGCCGCGGGCAAGGATGGCAACGGCGATCCGTTGCCGGGCGGTGAGCTGGCGACGACGATCGAGCGTGACGCCTTGGGGCGGGTGACGATGACTACGACGCCGGGCGGCGTCAGCTCGTACGTGCGGCGTGAACTGCGCCCGATCGAGAGCCGGCCGAATGTGTATTACTTTACCGAGGTGGTGCTGCCGCATCAGTTGGGCGGCTCCGGCGACAACTTCAACGGCCCGGTGTCGATTACCTGGATGAACGCCGGCGGAAAGGTCATCGGTTCCAGCAGCTATTCGATTGACGGCTCACAGCCGTACGAACCAGAAATGGGCGATTACACCTTCGACTCGACAGCGGTCGGTCAGGGAGAAATCGGTCGTTCACGGATGACGCACTCGCTCTCCGGGCTGGTCAAGTCCACCAAGGTCTGGAACTCGGTATACGGCGACGAATCGTACGAAACCAGCTTTGAGTACGACGCGATGGGGCGAGTGTCGAAGACCATCGATGCGGAGGGTACGGTCAGCGAGAACGCCGAATACGACATATTCAATCACGTCTTGGAAACCAAGATCGGTACGGTGAGCACCAGCACGGAGACGGTCGCTAAATATTTTTACGACAGCGCGACGATGGCGCAGGGTGTTGGCAACGGCAATCTGACGTTCACGCGGTTGTACACCGGCGAGAACGGTGGGTTTGTTACGACTTACCGAGACACGCAGCACGTATACGACGGACGAGATCGACTGAGGAAGACGATCCCGCCGCTCAACGCGGGCGTGCAGCAGGCTCCGTATGTCGTTCTCGCGTATGACAATCTGGATCGGGTAATCCAGCGAGGTCTCTTTACGGGCAGTCCTACTGCAACCGGGAATGATTATGGGATCGGCGACACGAGCAAGCGGGCGTTCTACGTCGAGATGCACTACGGTCAGCGCGGCATGCTCGCTCGCAAACGCGTAGCCACCGATCCGGCGCAATCATCACCGAACTGGCTGGCAACGGATACGTGGTACGACTCGGTGGGCCGCGCGGTCTCGCAGTCGTTCCCGAGTTCGCCGCGGATCAAGCGGGTCTTTGACGCGCACGGCCGTTCGATCGAGGAATACCTGACCGACGCGCGGAACGATGTTGCGCCCGGTGCTTCGGGAAGTTACGAGGACGCGGTCGATGTCGATGACGACGTCGTGCTCGAGCAGACGGTCCGAGAATACAACGACGACGACCTGCTCGTCAGCGAGCACATGTACTCGCTCGTGCACGACGAGCAGGGTGAGACGACTTTCGGGTCGCTGGTCGATGCGGCGTCGAGCAAGCGCATCGTCACGACCACGGGGTACGTGTACGACGACGCGGACCGCGTTGCCGCCACGATCGACTACGGCACGAACGACGCCGACGACAAGTTCATCACCGGCACGGCGCTGCCGACGGTCCCGACCACGGTAGCCGGTCTTTCATCGCTGCCGGCGTGGGCGATCGTCACACAGGTGGGTTATGAGCCCAATCGCGGTGTTGTGAACAAGGCCATCGATCCGCTCGGCCGAGTAACGACCACTGTGTACGACGACCTTCTGCGAACGATCGCTACGATCGAGAACTATGACGACACCAACCCGGTGACGCTTGCATGGGACGGCACGCACGGCCGATGGTCCGTGACCGCCGGCCTGAACATAAGCGAGCCTGATGTCAACCGTGTCACATCGTTCGTTTATGACGGTCTCGATCATGTGACGAGGCGTGTTGCGCACATCCCGGGAACGAGCGGTGAGAAGGTGCAGGTCACCGCGTACGAATACGGTGTGGTCTCCAACTCTCCAAACTACGCCCATAACTCGCTGGTAAACAGTAACAATCTGCTCTTCAAGATCCGTTATCCCGACGACACAACCGGCGAAGCCTCGACCTCTTCCGATCACGCCGCGTGGTTCTCTTATGACCGTCTCGGCGAGATGCGGTTCGCGGCCGATCAGAACGGCGGGGGTCATGCGTACCACCGCGACACGGCGGGCCGTGTCACCCGCGACTGGGCGATCACTGTTTCGTCGCTCACCGGCGTGATGGCGATCGATAGCACGGTCAGCAGCATTTATACTTCGTATGACAAAATGGGCCGCATGACATCGGTTAAGTCTCGCGATGCCTCGGGCGGAATTATCAACTCGGTCCGCTTCGAGTACACGCCGCTGTGGCAGATCGACAAGGTCTATCAGGACGCCGACGGGACGACGGCCGACAGCGGCGGGCCGCTGCCCGAGGTCGTCGTCGATTACGACTACCAGACGCTGACCGGCGGCGGCGCGTACGGCAACGCCAGCCGTTTGACGCAGATGGCCTATCCCAGCGGCTCGGCGCTCGAATACCTCTACGATGACAACGTCTCCAGCCGCATCAGCCGCGTGACCAACCTCGAGCTCGACGGCACCAACATCGTGCAGTATTCCTACCTCGGCGCATCGACGCCGGTGGTGACGGATTACACCTCCGCCGATGTGCAGCTCGACTACACGCTCGACGCCGACGGCAAGCGGCGGGCCACCGGCTATACCGAAACCGCGCAGGGTTACTACCCCGGCCTCGACCGCTTCGGGCGTGTCAAGCGGCACACGTGGGCCGACGGTGGTCTGCATTATGACGGTACGTCGGGGCCGACAATGGCCCCGCACATCTCCCGTTTGTACAGCTACGACGTCAACGCCAACGTTCTCACCGATTACGACGATGGGACCGGCAGCGCGAGGACGGATGATGATTTCGCGTACCAATATGACGAGCTCGATCGGCTGATCGAATCCCGCCGCGGCGCGTGGGACGGCTCCGCATTCACGGAGAGCTCTGTCAGCGGCGATAAGCGCAGCGAGTCTTGGCAACTCGACATGCTCGGCAACTGGCTTGAGTATCGTCGCAATCTCGATGGCATGGTCGATTCGGGTACACAGCTGCCCGAGTACAACAACGACGGCTCCAGCCCGCTGGAGACACAGAGCCGCACGTTCAACGCCTTCAACGAGATCACGGCCCTCGACCCGGACGCCGCCGGTGCGGCATCATCGCTCACATCATTCACGTACGACCACAACGGCACGCTGCGCGAGATGCCGCCGATCTCGACCGGACCGACGGAGAGCGAGGGCGGACCTGCCAAGCGATTCTTCTACGACTGCTGGAACCGGCTCGTCCGCGTAGAGGAGAAAGTCGACGGTACGAACTTCACGCCAATCGCCGAGTACGAGTACAACGGCCTCAACTGGCGCACCAAGAAGACCTGCAGGACGGACCAATCGTCCACCACCATGCCGCAGACGCGCGTGATGTATTACGACGCGTCGTGGCGGCTGCTGGAGGAGCATATCGATGAGCCGTCGACCGGCGGCGTCGAATGCGAAGAGCAGCACCGCGTCGCCCAGCAGGTGTGGGGTCTGCGCGGCCTTGACGACGCGATACTGAGACGGCTCCAGCAGTCTGTCTGTGTTGACGTCGATCTGGACCCCGAAGATGAGGTCCACGACTGGCAACTTTCCTTCAATATTCCTTCAACATACGCCGGATGGGACGCCACGTATTACTACCTGACGGACGCGACGTTCTCACCTCGCGGCATAACGCTGGCCGACGGCACGCTCTATTCACGGCTTGATTACGACGCTTACGGCCGCGGCCGTCGCTGGATGGAAACCAACTCCGCTGCGGACTTCAATGGTGTGGGCGGCGTGACGGTGCAGGACATCTTCGACTTCCTCACCGCCTGGCTGGCGGGGTGCCCGAATACGCCGCCAGACCCGTGCCCTGCGGATTTCAACGGCGTCAATGGTGTGACCGTCCAGGACATCTTCGACTTCCTGACGGCGTGGCTGGCCGGGGGCGGGCCCGAGGTCGTTGACGGCCTCATCAGCCAGACCGGCGACGTCCCCAGCCAGTCTATGGGCGTCAACATGCCCGCACCCGACAACCCCATCGGGTATAGGGGGTATGTGTTCAATCCCGAAGTGAGCGGCGGCGGCCTGTATACCGTCCGTCACCGCACTTACCTGCCGCTGCTCGGCAGGTGGAACGAGAGAGATCCGGCCGGGTTCGTGGATGGCGGCAATCTCTACGAATACGTCATGTCCGGGCCCATCACCGGAAGCGATCCCATGGGGCTGGATGCACAGGATTTAGCAATTTATAGAAATCTGATTGCCAAAGGTAATAAAGATCAAGCAATTAAAGTTTTTGCTCATGACTTAACAAATTCTGAAAGATCAATAATCAACAATGAACTTGCCGCACAGCTAGATCAATATAAGCGAGACGAGGTTTTTTATACAGCGGCGGCGAGTGTTGCCAGAGGCGTTAGAAACACTGCTGGGGCGGTGGTTGTGGTGGCCGGAGCCATAGCGGCTGCACCAGCCGTGATACCAGCCTCTGCGCTTGGAGCCACCGGCGCCTTTGCCACAGGTGCAGCAATTCCCATAATCGCTGAAGGGAGCTATGAAACAGGACAGCGGATCGTAGAGCTTGGCTCCGGCCAAGAAGTTTCTGGAATGGAATGGGGCCGTGAACTTACCTCTGTAGAACGAGCCGAACGCGCTGATAGCGTTGTATACGCCGCGGCAATACTTAGTGCGCCTTTTATCCCCGGTCCCAAATCTGGTCTCAAGTCTGTCTCTGATGCACCTTCATGCCCACGCATAACAGGTCCCGGTATTGATTCGCCGATGCCAGAGTTTGCACAGACTATTACAGGTCCGGGGATTGACGGTCCATGGGGGGCCATGTCAACTCGATTTGCGGGAGAGGGGTGGGCCGTTCCACATCTTCCATCTCTCGCGACTTTTACCCGTGTAGGATTTCGGGTAGGAGTTAGAGAATCGGTCTGGAATAATGCTATGGAGTCCAGCTCCGACGGGTTAGTTCGAAGTCCGGGTGGCGCTATAATCCGCCCAAATCAATCTTGGGATATGGGCCATCGCCCACCATGGTCTTTCAAGAATTCACAAACATGGGCTCGGCAGCGAGGATTGACACGAGAGCAGTTCATCGATGAGCAAAATGATCCATTAAGGTATCGGCCAGAAACACAGAAAGATAATCGGTCTCGACGATATGAATAATCAATTTACAATTCACGGTGAATACCGACAATCAGTTATGGAATATCTTGTCCAGCAACTAGGCAAACAGCCGAGCATTGTTGAGCGAGTCAATCAAGCTGAAAGTTGGAGTGTCGGAATTGCTAAGTTTACACATACACCAAGCGTAGGATTGGCCACTCATGCAACAATTGGCCTAGGTGAACAATCGCTTTCATTTGCTGACAAACGGCCGTTTCCTGGCGGCATTGAGCTTGTCGCGCTGACTGCTGCGACAACACTAGATTTTGAAAAATGCTTGGCAGCATTATGCTTTAACGCAGCAGAAACCGGTCGTGTTTGTGCTCCAGGAGAAGCTTTTGCTGAAGTGCTTGGCCAAGCTATCCCGGGTGTAACAGTTCCCCATATTTTTGCAACAGATCCTTATATATGGCAATCGGCTGAACATGAATTAAATCCATTCACGCATAATGATCGAACAATCTACTGGGTTATGGTCGTTCCGATTAGTGATGGTGAACTTGAACTTCTTAGAAATCATGGCGAGCGGGCTTTAATGGATTGCTTAGAGCAAGCCAATGCGGATGTAACGAATTTATGGCGTCGGTCAACTATATAACCGAGTGCGCGTCGGGGTCGAAAACTCGATCCGAGTGATTGATCAGGAAAAACAGAGGTGAAACGCACATCAAGCAGCCTTTCGCTCGTACGTTCGGAGGGTGCCGCCGAGCCTCGTTCGGCTCTTGATGGAGTGCTTCAGGCGGAAGGTGGTGTGCGGCGAATGGAGGTCGAGAGGATCGGGCGGCGGCGGGCCAGCGGGCGTTCGGCCGCATCGACTTGCTTCGTTGTTCACCAACTCCGTAGCTCGGCGGTGTTCGGGTGGTGCGTAGGAAGGCCGAATGCTCACGGCCGGAGTTCGGCCAGGAGGCGGTCGATTCGGGGGTCGGCGTGGCGCATTTTTCGGGCGGTTCGGCAGGCGTGGAAGACGGCGGTGTGGCCGCGGCCGCCGAAGTAGGAGCCGATCTGTTCCTGCGGGCAGCCGCTGAGCTCGTAGGCCAGGAACATCGCCACCAGCCGCGGCTTGGCGACCCGGGCGGGTCGGCCGGGCGCACGCAGCTCGGCGATGCTCACGCGGTACGACCGCGCGACCGCCGCGACGATCTTGTCGAGCGACATTGCCGCTTCGCGCGGCGGCCGAGGGGTGTGGCGGATGCGGCGCAAGCTTCTCAACGGCGGCGTCTTGCCGGCAGCCGGCGAGGGAGCCGCTTTGCTCGGGTTCGCCGCGCCGAGCGTCGCGAGCAGCGCATCCAGCTCGGCGATCGCGCGCTCGTGTTTCTCACGGCGGCGGAGCAGCTCGCGGGCGAGCTCCCCCGAACGCAGCGTGATCGAGCGGCGGAGCCGGCGGGTTCGGGTTCCGGTTCGTTTGCTGCGAGCGGCCATGATCATGCTCCGATCGGCGCTGACGCGCCGCACGCGCACGCGGCAGTGCTCGCGGCGTCACGTCCGCAGCATACCGACAAGGTGGAGGCTGGTTCAACCGCGCTGCGTGCGAACACAGATTCGAGGGGCGTCAGGTGCGGATCGCTACGCACGGCCGTCCTGCTCGAGGCGCGGCGTGATCTGGTCGGTCATGACGATGTTGATGATGTTGGCCTTACCGCAGGTGGGGCAGGGCGAGCCGGTTTGGCGGGTGCCGCCGAGGGCGGCCGGGAAGTTGATCCAGCGCGTGACGGGGCCGCCGCGGCCGCCGCAGGCGGGACAGCAACCATTGGGCGCGACCCGGCGTTCGATGGCGTGCACGCGTTTGCGGAGTTGGTGGATCATCGCTGCGAGGGGGACGCGGGACTACGCGGCCGGGGCGGACGCCGGTTGGTCGTCGTCGGTGATGGTGACAATGAGCGCTTCGCCGCAGGTGGGGCAACCACGGGGCGGGGCGGCCGGGCGTTGACCCAGCGGCGTGTCGTCGAGGATGCGAACGACGAGCCGGCCGTAGCCGCCGCAGGTCGTGCACAGGGCGTTCGGCGAAAGGTGTCGTTCGATCTTCAGCACGCGGCGGCAGAGTTGGCGCATTATCATCGGCGCGTTCCTGTTCGAGACGTTCGCGGCGATCTTTGTGTTGAGCGCAAGGCCGTGGCGGTGGTCGGGCTTGGCGAAGTGGTTCGCCACGGCGACGGTTCGGGCGGGTCGCGCAGGTGCGGATGCACGTAATCCGGCTCGGTGAGCAGCCGCCAGAACTCGTCGCGGCACTCGCTCGCCGGCACCGGCCGCCGCTGATCCGGCGGCAGCGCGAGCCACTGCATCGACTCCGAGAGGATGTCGGCCTCGATCAAAGGGTACATGTCGCGCGCACTCCGTTGATACGCCGCGGCGGCGTCCATCAGCAGCGCGTCGAGCTCGCGGGCACGCTTCCAGTCCGGCACGTCGCGGCACGGGTGCATCGTCGACTGCATGTGCAGCGAGAGCGACAGCTGGGCCGCGTGCAGCGGCGGGCCGTTGAACCGGCCCATGTGTGGCCGGTATTTCGCCGCACGTTCGCGGGCTTCGCGGATGAGCTCAGCGTTCGCGGGCGAATATGCCGCGAAGCGGTCTGTCCACGCGCACTGCACTTGCTCGGCCAGCCGGTGCTCGCCCGCGGGGATTACGGCGACGGGACAACTCCGTTCGAGCCGTTGTAAACGTGTGCGCATCTGTTTCATGGCGTGCTCCATTGGTGCTTACGGCCGTTTCCACTCGTCGATGTGTTTCTGTTCGGCGTTCTTCTGTTCGAGCGCCTCGACGCGGCCGACGAGGTCGTCGAGCTCGATGGACTCACGGCCGAATTTCAACAAGTTGCTCGCGGCCGACACACGCGAGCTGTGCGGCGACGACGTGTCGGTCATCGTCTTGGCCAACGTCTGCACGGCCAAGGGCGTATAGCGCTGCGCCATCGACACCGCGTGCGAGAAGGCCTCGCGCCGCGCGGCGCGGTACACACGGGCGAAGGCCGGTTCGGCGAGCCAGCGGTGGAGCGTGCGTTCGCTGACGCCGCTGGCGGCGGCGGCCTGCGCCACCGTCGGCTGGTTGAGCAGCGCGACGAGGGCTTGCTCCTGGCGAGGTTCAAGGCCGTGCGGCGGCGCGGCGTCATCTTCTGGTAGATCATCGCGTGATACGTCCGCATCGTGTTCGTGTGTGAGCTCGCCGTTTGATGCGGTGATGTCGCCATTGCGCGACGCGTCATCGTCGCGATCACCCGGCACGCCGCTGTGCTTGAATTGGCCGTCATTCATCGGCATGATTCACCCGCCCCCTTTTGACAGCCTTGCCCACATTGATGCGGCGTTGCCCACGAAGTGCCCACATCCGCAGGGGATTGCCTCGAAGTGATCGGAAAGCCCTTGCAATCTCGGCGGTCTCATGGCTGAGTGTGCACCACAACCCGTCTCATCCGCCGCGTGGTGCGGCGCACGAGGATGGGCAAGGAGTACACCATGCCGAAGATTGAACCGTTGGAGAAGCCGACGCCGAAGAAGAAGGCCGTCGCGTCGCGTGGCAAGCAAGCCGCAACGAAGGCGAACACTGAGAAGCTGCGCAAGGCGGCGCTCGCCGAGATCGAGGAGCGCATCGAGCGTTTGTCGGCGGAAGACGGCAACGGCGATAGTCGCGCGACGTTGGCGCACGTGGCGGGCGGCGAAGGAGCCGGGGCGGAGAGCAGGACGAGCGTCGAGGACGCGGCACGCGCCAACGTCGCCCAACGAACGCGAAGCGTCAACAGCAAGGCTTCGCGCGGGAAGAAGAAGGCCGAGCGCGAAGCCGGCGCAGATGAGGAAGCGCCGGAGACGGCCGCCGCGCCGAAGCCGAAGCGAGTTGGCGTATTGGACGCGGCCGCCACTGTGCTCGCCGAATCGGATCGGCCGTTGCACGCCAAGGAGATCATCGACCTCGTCGTCGAGCGCGGCCTGTGGTCGAGCCCCGGCGGCGGGAAGACGCCCGAGGCGACCTTGTACGCCGCGATGATTCGCGAGATCGCGGCGAAGGGTGATGAGGCGAGGTTCCGCAAGGTCGAGCGTGGCCTGTTCGTGCACGCCGACTCGCCGGTTGTGGCCAAGAAGGCTGCTGGCAGGAAGGGGGCGTGAACCATGCAGCCCGGCCACCTTGAGCAGCGCCTGTACAGCTTGCTGCACGAACTCATGCGTGCACGCGGCGATGTTGACGACCCATTGAGTGAGCTTGTCGGCTACGTCGACGACCTCGCGCTGGTCGAGACGTTCGAAGACGCGGACCTGCTCACCGCCGAGCGCGGCCTCGTCATCACCACCGACTCGTGCCAGGAGTTCCACGTCACCATCACGCAGCGCCGCTGACGCCATCATTCACCCCCGTTTTATCTGCCCCGATTGCCGGGGCTTTCTCTTCGGCCGCTTCCTTTATAGAGGATTCCGACACAGACGTGTCGGCCGCGACGCGCTCGGCCTTCTTGCCGGTGAACCGCTCCCAGCGCTGCACGATCACGTCGCAGTACAGCGGGTCGAGCTCCATCAGGTACGCGCGGCGGCCGGTCGTCTCACAAGCAACTAATGTCGAGCCGGAGCCGCCGAAGAGGTCGAGCACGTGCTCGCCCGCGCGTGACGAGTATTCGATCGCGCGGCGCGCCAGCTCAACAGGTTTCTCAGTTAAATGGATCATCGACTGCGGGTTGATCTTCTTAATAGGCCACAGGTCGGGGACGTTGCTGGGTCCGAAGAAGCGGTGTGCGGCACCTTCCCTCCAGCCATAAAAACACCATTCGTGTGCGCCCATGAAGTCCTTGCGGGTGAGCACCGGGTGCTGCTTGTCCCAGATGATCGCCTGCGAGAAGTACAGGCCGCAGCGTTTGAGCACCGGCGGGTAGTTGGCGCAGTTGGCGTAGCCGCCCCAGATGTAGAACCCGCCGCCGGGGACGAGCACGCGCGCGAGATTGCCGAACCACTCGTCGAGCAACCGATCGAACTCGTCATCGCTCACGAAGTCGTTGGCGAGCGGCCGATCCTTGGCGCGGAGTCGCTTGTGCGTCCCCTTCGCCTTGCCCGGATGCCGATTCACATCGAACTTCTGATGGTGCTTCGCACCTTCTTTTCCTCGTGGCACAGGCGTCCCGCCTGTGCCTACATCTTCTTCGCTTTCCTTCCGCGTTGAACGCTTGGATGCCGCGAACGACGACAGACCGGCCGCGATGGCGTTGTTACTCCGCGGCTCGACCTTCACGTTGTACGGCGGATCGGTGTTCACCAAGTGAATCGGCGCGCCGTCGAGCAACCGATCGACATCGCTCATTTTCGATGAGTCGCCGCAGAGCAGACGGTGCGAGCCCAAGATCCACAGATCGTCCGGCTTCGTCGTCGCCTCGGCCGGCGGTGCAGGAACGTCATCGGGATCAGTTTCGCCGACCGTCGGCGGCGGAGCGAGCAGCTCATTCAGTTCACTGTCGGACCAGCCGAGCACGCTCATGTCGATATCCAGCGCCTTCACCTCGGCCAGTTCGCACGGCAACAGCTCGACGTCCCACTCCGCAACCTGATTCGTCCGGTTGTCGGCCAGGCGGTACGCCTTCGCTTGTGCGTCCGTCAGCTCCGAAGCGATGTGCACCGGCACTTTCGACAGCCCCATCTTCTTTGCTGCTTTCCACCGCGTGTGCCCGCACACAATCACACCATCCCGATCGACCACGATCGGCTGCCTGAAGCCGAACTCCTTGATCGACCGCGCCACCAGCTCGACGGCCGCCTCATTCTTCCGCGGGTTCCGCTCGTACGGCACAACCCGCTCAATCTCCCACAACTCGATGTTCATGTTTTGCTCCGTGCTCGATGAAAAGACGCCGC
>CAZZDW010000041.1:0-28249 GCA_964652945.1 uncultured Phycisphaeraceae bacterium | reverse complement strand
ACCCGCGTCTATCCTGAAAGACCGCCGCCTTCGGGCAACAATCCCGAGCACAGAGCCTCGCACCGGTTCGGACGATTGGACGTTCAACCTCGTCCATCATTCTTTGCCTTTCTCTGTGGTCTCTGTGTACTCCGTGGTTCAAAACGATTTCTGCGCTTCGGGCTCGTCACCTTGATCCATCGGTTCTACGGGATCTTGTCGCCGCGTTGGTAGCGCTGGCGCGACTCGGGTGTTGCGTTGGCGGCGATGCCGTTGAACGTGCTCCCCGACGGGTACCACAGCTCGGGCTCGGCCCACGACTGCGTTTGCGTCAGCGAGCCGACGTGCCCGTCAAAGAACGCGGCCTGGATTCTCAACCCCTCGTGCCGATAGCTGAGCGGCAGTTGCGCCCCCCGGCTCGGCGAGCTGCGCCCGTACGCCGTCGACGCGTTGTAGATCGCCCCCGACGAGACGAACGAGCCGTACCACCCGGAGCGGTCGATGTTCGCGCGCTCGGGGCAGGGGTGCGTGTCGAAGTCGAGCCGCGGGTTCACGTGCGGCTCAAGATACCGCGTGCCGTCGGCCGCGAGGATCTTTTTCGACACGTCCGTCCCCACCTGGTCGATCCGCGGCGTGAACCCCGGCCGCCCCGTCACCGGCGCGCTGTGCGCCACTTTCAGAATCTGCCCGCGGTACTTGTTCGCCTTGGCCGTCTCGAGGTCGGGGTAATAGTTGAAGCCCTCCGGCGAGAGGTACGACATCTGCCGGTACCCCTCGTCTTCGAGGATCGCCTCGAAGTCGGCCCGGTCGGCCGGGTACGTGCCGTAGAGCGTGTCGTTGGCGACCGTCGCCAGCGGGCAGCCGAAGCGCTCGAAGATCTCCTTGGTCCGCCGCGCGCGGTTGGGCGAGAACCCCGCGCTGAGGCCGACGATCGGGCTGATCCAGTCGTTGGTCGAGGTCGGCGTCTCCGGCGTCGTGTCCGAGAGCACGCTGACGCCGTTGGTCACATAGGCCTCCGCGCCCGAGGTGAGCAGGCAGGCGTAGTAATCCTTCCACCCCGTCGCGTAGGCGTGCTGGGCGGTGGCGAGCTGGCGCAGGTTGGACGCGCACTCGGCGCTGCGGGCCGTGTCGCGAGCGCCGCTGAGCGACGGCAGCAGCATGCCGAGGAGCACGGCGATCACCGCGACCGACACCATCAGCTCGATGATCGAGAAACCACGCCGCATCACCGCCTGCCCTCGCGCCGCCGCGTTTCAGGAACGCTTGAACTTCGTGTACGCCTTGACGTCTTTGGAGATCGTGACGACGGCCCCGCTCGCCGGATCGACCGCGCGGACCTCGACGCCCGCGTCGAGCGAGCCCAGGAGGTGCAGGTCGCGCTCCGTCACGCCCCAGCGGCCGGACTCGAGCTCGCAGATCGGCAAGAGCGCGATCACGCCCGTCGCCGGGTCGCGGGCCGGCAGGGCGACCGCGCCGATCTTGAGCGTGTCCCACTCATAGACGTCGCCCGTGCGCACGTCGATGAGCCGGTGGACGTGCCCGAGCGGGTCTCGGGTGCGGAAATCGGCGAGCTGCCCGGCCAGCGAGATCGACGCCGCCAGCAGCGCGACAAACGCCGCGCCGACCGCCGCGGCTTTCTTCCAGTTGATCCTCTTCCAGTCGACGCGGTCGAGCGAGAAGACCTCGTCGCGGCCGCTGCGGCGGAGCGCCCAGCCCGCACGCAACACGCGGCGCTCGATGGCTCGACGCGCATCCTCGACGATTCGATGAATGGATCTCTGCATGACGGCACCCAACTCGTGCACACTCAACGACACGCGCCGTCCGTAGCGATTCCCCCCCTGCTTCCGTGCAGCCGGAGTGTAACCACCGGTCGTTCACCTTGGCCTCGGTCTTTGCAAGGCGAGCATGCTCCCAACACACAATCGCGGGAAAGCGCCCGAAAAAACGGCCATTTCCCGCCGAATCACCAAACAAAGTTCATTCAATTTTCCACATGCACGCGGAACCATGCGGCGCACAGACTCGTCGGAGCCTCGCTGCGTGTGTTCAACGGCAGGTGATCAGATCGACAGGCCGAGCAGGCGCGAGATCGGCGCGACGGCGAGCGGCGGGACGAGCAGTTCATCGGCGTCGAGCCCGAGGACCGCGGCGGCGGCGGCGTAGCCGGAACGGGCCGCCCCCTCCATCGTCGCCGGCCAGCCGGTGCGGGTGTAGTCCCCCGCGAGGTAGAGCCCCGACGGGCCGGTTACATTCGGCCGCAGCGCCTCGACGCCCGGCAGCGGCGCGAACGTCGCCAGCTTCTCGCGCACGCTGCGGAGCGAGACGACCTGCGCGTCGCACGCCGCGGGGATGCACGCGCGGAGGTCGGCGAGGACGCGCTCGCCGACCTGCTCTTCGTTGAGGCCGTTCCAGCCGTCATCGTCGGCCGCGCTGATGACCGCGTGGAGACGTTTGCCCCCCCCCTCCCCGGCGTCTTTGCGGAAGAGCCACTGCGTCGGCCGATCGACGAGCACGGCATGCGGGTACTCGAGTACCGGTCGGTCGAACTCGATGTGCACGCCGAGGATCGGGCTGTGCGTGAATCGCGACAGCGGCTCGATCCGCGGGTCGCCCGCCGCGATCTCGGGCGAGACCAGCCTGGGCACGCGCTCGACCGGCACGGCGCACACCACGGCGTCGGCGTCGAAGATGCGCCCCTGCGAAGCGCGGACGCGCCGGGCCTCGACGCCGCCCGCCTCGGCCGAGACGCCGAGCAGCACTTCGCCGCCTGCTGTGCAAAGCTGCCGCTCCAGCCCGGCGTACAGCTCGACCAGCGGCACCTTGGGCACGCCGATCAGCGAGCCGCGACGCGACGCGAGGAAGCCTTCCTGGAACACGTGCATCGCCGCGGCGGCCGAGACGCGCGACACCGGCAGGTTGCACGCCGACACGATCACCGGCTCCCAGAACCGGCGCACCGCCCGCTCCGGCTGATCGAGCGACGCGAGGTATCGCCCGAACGTGATCCCCTCGTACTCGCGCCGGTCGGCACGCATCATGCTCATGCACGCCGAGGCGATCGCGAGCGCTTCGCGCAGCGAGAGGAACTTGGCGCGGAGAAACGACACGCCGTAGTGCCCCGGCGTGGGCAGCGGCGACGGCCTGATGAGGCTGACGCGCGGCTGAAGGGTTCCTCTCGCGTGTGCGAGAGGCTCCAGCCAGTACTGCGTGCTCGACCAGTCGATGAGGTGGTCGGCGCTGAGGCGTGCGAGCAGGTCGAGGTAGTTGGTGCAGCAGCCGAGGACGACGTGCTGGCAGTTGTCGAGGACGTGCCCGCTGCGCGAGTCGAGGTACGACGTGGCCCGGCCGCCGAGTTTCTTGCGGGTTTCGAGGAGCGTGACGCGGACGCCGTGCTCGGCGAGGCGCACGGCGCAGGCTATGCCGGCGATCCCCGCGCCGACGATCACGACGTGCTTGGGCGCGCCGTGTTCACGGCGTGCTGCACGTGCCGCGCCGTTCGATGTGCCGTTGATCGAAGAGATACTCATGAGCAAGAATCGCGCAGCAGGACCGAGGGGCTGAGCCCCTCGGCTTTCTTTTCAGGTGGAGCGAACCTCTCGTGCGCCGCGAGCAAGCCTCGCGGCGGCCGCCGCACGCAGCGCGATGCCGACCTTGCGCGTCCCCGCCAGCCGCACGCGCCCGCCGCGGACGATGCGCGACGGGTCGGCCTCGATGATCGCCAGCAGCGACGAGTAGATCCGCGTCATCGCCCACAGCGTCGGACGGCAGGCCGGGTCGACCATCGACTCCAGCTCCGCCCCGGCGGCGTAGTGCTGCCGGGCGATCCGCGCCTGCTCGCTCACGAGCACGGCGCACCGCGCGGGCTCGGCCCAGTCCCGCAACTGCGCGGGCGTGACGCCGTGCCGATCGAAGGCCTCCTGCGGCAGGTACACACGCCGGGGGGCCGCGTCGAAGTCCTCGGCGAAGTCGCGCAGGATGTTGGTGCGCTGGAACGCCTGGCCGAGTCGTTCGGCGAGCGCCCGGCCGCGCACGACCTCGGCGTCGGGCAGGTCTTCGCGGTACCCCCAGATGCTCATGCACGCCAGGCCCGCCGTCCCGGCGACGCGGTAGCAGTAGCGCGCGAGATCGTCGTCGGTGCGGTACGCGGCCTGGTCGAGGTCTTCTTCGAGCCCGGCGAGCATGTCGCGGAGGATGCGGCTGTCGACGGGGTACGCCGCGAGCGTGACGGCGAGGGCGAGCCACACCGGCGACGGCTCGTCGCCGGGCAGCCGGCCGTGCAGCAGCCGCTCGGTGGCGTCGCGGAAGCGTTCGAGCGCGACCCGCCGCTCGGCGACCGGCGCGTCGGCGTCGACCGCGTCGTCGCCCATGCGCATCCACGCGTAGATCGAATAGATCGCCGACCGCCGCGGCTCGGGCGTGAGCTTCAGGCCGTGATAAAAGTTGCGGGCGCGTGTCCTGACGACGTGGGCGCAATGGGCGTACGCACCGGCGATCGAGTCGGGAGAAGCGTCCAAGACAGGGGCATCACACGCCCTCTGGCGCGGAGAAGCGAGCGGCGTTGTCAGCGTGGGTGAGTTCAAACAGGTTTCCAAACAGGTGTAAGGGAATGCTATTCCGACAAATCCGAACATGGCGAGCTTTACGAGACGCGACCGCCCCCCCGAGGGAGCGTGTGCATGTTTGACATTCTGCACGCTCGCTTCCGCTCGCGTCTCGTATGAGTGCGTCTAGTCGCCCCATACACACAGAACGACCCTCTACGGATCAAGAACATCAGAGACCCGTCTTCGACATCACCCACGCACGGCCCACCAGCGACAGCGCCCGCACCTTCGACAGCTTGGGCCGATGCCACAGCGTCGCGCAGCCGATCCGCCGGACCCGCTTGAGCACCGCCCGACCGCCCGCGCCGAAGAGCCACACGACGGGGCGGATCTCCCGATCGAGCATCGACGGCAGCCCGCCCCCCTCACTGAACAGCTCGTCCGTTTTGTCCACGAGCGGCCGCATCATCTTGATGAACGGCACGCGCGCCGCTGGATCGTCGGGCCGAGCCGCCCAGTCGCGGAGCTGCTCGACGGTGAGGCCGGCGTCGGCGAGGGGGATATACACGCGGTCGCGCTCGACGAGGTCACGCTTCACGTCCTGCCAGAAGTTGATGAGTTGCAGCGCCGTGCAGGTGCGGTCGCTGAGCCGGTACCGCTCGGCGTTCTCCGGCGTGTCGGCGTAGCCGGCGAGGGCCAGCACGATCCGCCCGACCGGGTCGGCGCTGCGCCTGCAGTAGTCGACCACCTGGTCCCACGTCTGGTAGCGCGTCACGCGCTGGTCCTGCACGAAGGCGTCGAGGAGGTCTTCGAAGGGCTTGATCGCCAGCCGCCCGTCGTGCCTGTCGATCGTCGTGCGCAGCGCGACGAAGACGGGGTGCCGGGGGAGGGGCGCGTCGGCCGATCGGTCGAAGCATGCGCGCACCAGCCCGCGCCACCAGTTGAGCAGTTCGAGCGAGCGCTGCCGTGCGGCGTCGTCGCTGCCCGTCTCGTCGGCCAGGTCGTCGGACCACCGGCAATAGGCGTAGACGGCGGCGAAGTCGTCGCGCAGCCGCTCGGGCACGAGGCGGGTGAGGACGCTGAAGTTCTCGTAGTGCGACGCCGCCAGGCCGCGGACGTACGCGAG
This sequence comes from uncultured Phycisphaeraceae bacterium, assembly GCA_964652945.1. Classification (GTDB taxonomy): domain Bacteria; phylum Planctomycetota; class Phycisphaerae; order Phycisphaerales; family UBA1924; genus CAZZDW01. The sequence continues at coordinate 22,597 of CAZZDW010000041.1, read as the reverse complement.
CGCCTCGGCCTCCGAGACCGGCGGCGAGGCGTCGAGCGTGTCAGGCCCGAAGCGGCTCAAGAGCGAGATCGGATCGGCGGCGGGGTCGAGCACGACCCCAAGGATAACCGCCCCCCACGCCTCAGGGGGTGCTGAAAACCACGCGCGTCACACGGCTTTGGGGGGCTCCCTGGGAGGCGGTTCTTCGGACTCCCACAGCAGCCGCGGCGGCTTGTCCGCCGAGAGCAGCCGAAAGTGCAGCAGCGCCATCGCCGTCATCGCCGACCGCTCCCGCACGTCCGACCGCGTGCCGGGGAAGCAGAACCGGCGCACCTCGGTCGTGTCTCCGCGACGGCCGGCGTCGTGGTGGGCGATGTACACCGTCCCGACGGGCTTGCCCGGCGTGCCCCCGTCCGGGCCGGCGATCCCGGTGACGGCGAGCGCGTGCGTCGTCCCGGCCGCGCGTGCCGCCCCTTCGGCCATCGCGCGGGCGACCGGTTCGGAGACCGCGCCGTGCCGGTCGAGCTCTTCCTGTGGCACGCCGAGGAGCGATTTTTTCAGCTCGTTCGAATACGTGATGAACCCGCCCTGGAACGAGACCGACACGCCGGCGGGGGCGGTGATCATCCGGCCGAGCCCGCCGCCGGTGCAGGATTCGGCGACCGCGAGCGTTTCATGCCGTTCTTTGAGCCGGTTCATGAGCGAGCCGGCCAGGTCGCCGCCCTCTTCGCCCTCGCCGAAGACGTGCTCGCCGAAGAGCTCGCGCACGCGGCGCACCACGCTGTCAAGGGCTTCGTCTCGTTGCGATGCGCTGGCGTTCTGGACCGAGGGGCTGAGCCCCTCGGCTTTCAAGAGGCCGGTGGAGCGGACGCGGACGGTCAGCACGCCGCCAGTCCCCCCGGCCGTGATGCCGACGGTTGGACTGTGCGAGCGGTCCATCAGGTCGCCCAGTCTGGTGGCGGCGTCGGACTCGGCGAGCCCGACGAGGTGGATCAACGCCCGCCGGGGCGCGCGGGCCGGGTCGACCCGCAGCATCGGCTCGACGTGCATCCCCCACATCGCCTCCCACTCCCGCGGCGGGCCGGGCAGGCACAACACATCGCAGCGCCCGTTCACCATCGCGCACAGCCCCGGCGCGGTCCCCATCGGGTTGGTCAGCGCCCGCGCCGAGGGCGGCCGAAGGGCCTGCCGGCGGTTGGCCTCCGAGACCGTCCTGCCGCGGCGGGCCAGCTTGTCCGTCAGCTCGGCCAGCAACGCCGTGTCTTCGACCAGCGTCTCGCCCAGCACGTCGGCGAGGGCCTCGCGGGTCAGGTCGTCGAGCGTCGGCCCGAGCCCGCCGGTGACGATCACGAGGGGCGTCTGTTGGGCGAGCCGGCGGAGCGTTGCCGCGAGGGCGGCCCGGTCGTCGCCGATCGTGACGTGCTCGACGACGGGGACGCCCAGGTCGACCAGCCGCTGGCTGAGCGCACGGCTGTTGGTGTCGAGGGATTGCCCCAGGACGAGCTCGTCGCCGGTGGAGATGAGGGCCGCAGCGGAATGGAGGAAGAGAGGGTCGGGGGGCACCGGCGTCATGGTGAAGGGTATCTGTTCTCGCCGGACCCGAACCATCGCGTTTCTGGACGCACGGGGCGACACGCCCCGGCTCACGACCGGTATAACCTGAAAGAGACGGGGAAAGTTTGCGAAGGGTTTACATGAAGCCCCGCTCACGGGTACACTGAAGCTCTTGGGCGACGCCCTACACGGCCCCACATGAAAGGATGTCCCATCATCCCGTGGAGCGGGCCTTGCGCGACGCCGATACAGTCTCATCAGTAACCCCTTTTTGTCCGGTTACCGGACCAAGGCGAGACATTCATATGGCCAAAGGCAGGCACGACGGCTCTGATACAGGTTCGCACTCGCCTTCGCACCACGGCGGCGGTGGAGGGGGAGGCGGCGGCAGCGGCAGCGGGAGCGGCGGGAAGGACGGCGGCGGCGGGTTCAAGGGACGCAAGGTCACCACCTGCTCGTTCTGCGGCAAGACCAGCCGCGACGTCGGCCCCATGGTCGAAGGACCGGGCGACGTCTACATCTGCGCCAACTGCACCGACCTCTGCCAGAACATTTTCAAGCAGGAACGCCGCCGGGTCTCCTCGGCGTCGGCCCTGTTCACCGAGGTCCCCAGCCCCCGCTCGATCAAGGAATTCCTCGATCAGTACGTGATCGGGCAGGACATCGCCAAGCGCTCCCTCTCCGTCGCGGTGCACAACCATTACAAGCGGCTGCTGCACGTCGAGAAAGAGGGGAACACCGTCGAGCTCGACAAGTCCAACATCCTCATGGTCGGGCCGACCGGCTCGGGCAAGACCCTGCTCGCCAAGACGCTCGCCAAGATCCTCAACGTCCCCTTCGCCATCGGCGACGCGACGACGCTCACCGAGGCCGGGTACGTCGGCGAGGACGTCGAGAACCTCTTGCTGCGTCTGCTCCAGGCGGCCGACTACGACCTGGAGGCCGCCCAGCGGGGCATCATCTACATCGACGAGATCGACAAGATCGGCAAGACCAGCCACAACGTCTCGATCACGCGCGACGTGTCGGGCGAGGGCGTGCAGCAGAGCCTGCTCAAGATGCTCGAAGGAACGCTGTCGAACGTCCCGCCGCAGGGCGGCAGGAAGCATCCGGAGCAGCAGTACATCCAGCTCGACACGACGCACATCCTGTTCATCTGCGGCGGGTCGTTCTCGGGGATCGACGACATCATCCGGCGGCGGATCGGCAAGCGGCGCATCGGCTTCCAGGCCGACACGCGGCCGATGAGCGAGGACCAGGAGCGCTCGCAGGTCCTGGCGCAGGTGACGGCCGACGACATGATCGAGTTCGGGATGATCCCGGAGCTGGTCGGGCGGTTGCCCTTGATCTGCCCCTTGATGCCGCTGGGCGTTGACGCGATGGTCTCGGTGATGCAGGACCCGAAGAACGCGTTGATCAAGCAGTACCAGCACCTGTTCACGCTGGAGGGGGCGCAGCTCACCTTCACCAACGCGGCCGTCCGGGCGATCGCCGAGAAGGCGCTCAAGCGGGAGACCGGCGCGCGGGCGCTGCGGGCGGTGATGGAGGAGATCATGCTCGGGCTGATGTACGAGCTGCCGGACGCGGAGAACGACGGGGCGGAGTACGTGATCGACGACTGCGACGTGCAGACGCCGCCGAAGCTGTCGGAGCTGAAGATCCGCCGCCGCGAGTCGGCATGATTCGTGCGGCCGGACGGTCGGAGAAGATTGAGCGATCAACACCAAGCTCGCCGGACCTCGACGGTTCGGCGAGTTTTTTTGTGCGTTCTCGATGGTCTTGGGAGCGGAGGATGCCGCGGGGTCTGGTTCGGGGCGGACGCATAAACTGAGCCGTGTCTATTTCTCGACCCGTCGATCATCTCTTTGATTTCACGCCGGAGACGCTGAGGGCGTGGTTCGGCGAGCGGGGGCTTGCGCCGTTCAAGGCCGGGCAGGTGCTCGACTGGGTGTACGCCAAGGGCGTGATCGACCCGGCGGCGATGACGACGCTCTCGAAACGCGAACGCGAACTGCTGGGGGGCGAGCGCGGGCTGACGTTTTTGTCGAACGAGGTCGTGCGACGCCAGTCGGCGACCGACGGCACGCAGAAGCTGCTGGTGGAGTGGGTCGATCGGGATTCGGCAACCGGCATTCGGCATTCGGAAGAGGACGCCGGTGCTCCGACCGTTTCTGCGAATGCCGAATCCCGAATGCCGAAGCATCGGGATTCGGCAACCGGCATTCGGCATTCGGAAGAGGACGCCGGTGCTCCGACCGTTTCTGCGAATGCCGAATCCCGAATGCCCAATGCCGGTGAGGACCGTCTGGTTCCGCTCAAGCAAGCGGCAACCGGAGCCACCGGTTCAGCAACCACCGGCGATCCCTCGCGCCAGACCGAGTGCGTGATGATCCCGTCGCAGGACCCCTCCGGCATCCGGCGCACGGCATGCATCTCCTCGCAGGTCGGCTGCCCCGTCGGGTGCAGGTTCTGTGCATCCGGCATCGGCGGGCTCGACGGCAACCTCTCGGCCGGGCGGATCGTCGAACAGGTCTGGCTGCTGCGGGATCTGCTGAGGAGACTCGAAGAAGGTGCGCCCACGCTCGGCTCGGAGAGCCGAGCTACCTCAGACTTCCCGCGCATCACGAACATCGTGTTTATGGGGATGGGCGAGCCGTTGGCGAACTTTTCGAACGTGATGCACGCGGTGCGGACGCTGGCGGCCCCCTGGGGCATGGGGATCTCGGCTCGGAAGATCACGATCTCGACGGTCGGCCTGCCCAAGGCGATCGAGCGGCTGGCCGAGGAGTGCGAGCTGCCGATCACGCTGGCCCTGTCGCTGCACGCCCCCAACGACACCATCCGGCGGGAGCTGATCCCGTGGGCCGAGTACACGAGCATCCCGGAGCTGCTCGCGGCGTGTCAGAAGTGGTTCAAGAAGACCGGGCGGGAGATCACGCTGGAGTACATCCTGCTGGGGGGCGTCAACGACCAGCCGCCGCACGCGCGCGAGCTGGCGCGCGTGGCGCGGACGCTGCGGGCCAACGTCAACCTGATCCGGTATAACGAGGTGAAGGGGATGCCGTTTGCGCGGCCGGACGACCAGGGCGTGCGCACGTTCCAGGAGATCCTGCGCGAGGCCGGCGTGAACGCGCACATCCGGGCGAGCCGTGGGAGGGATATCGCCGCGGCGTGCGGGCAGCTCAGGCATGAGAAGGCCAATGTGATAAAGATTTGAACACGGAGGTCACGGAGGAACACCGAGAAAGACTCTTTGAACGCGAAGACGCGAAGGCTCGAAGGAAAACACGACTCGGCGGCTGCGATCCGTTTTTTTCGAGAACTCCGGGACCTCGCGTTCAATCCATGCCTGCATTTCTCCGTGCCCCTCCGTGGCCTCCGTGTTCAAAGAATGGAGTGCGACCGTCGATGGCGCTTGCCGAGATCAACTGGCTGGAGTTCAGGGCGTACTCGTGGCAGCACGCCGCGGCGGTGGCGTGGTGCTGGGCGCTGATCGTCGGGGCCGTGGCGCTCGGGCACACGTTCAAGAAACGCGGCGAGCTGTCGCGTGAGCTGCACGTCCGCCGCTCGCTGGCGCTTGTGGGCGTCGTCTTCTGGGTCGCCTACAGCGCGTGGTGGAACTGGAACGTGGTGGACTGGCGGGAGGGGATGCCGCTGCAGCTCTGCGACGTCGCGGGGCTGATCGGGCCGATCGCGCTGCTGACGGCGAGCCGATGGCTGCGGGCGACGCTGTACTTCTGGGGGCTGACGCTCTCGATGCAGGGGTTTTTGCAGCCGGTGCTCAGGGCCGGGCCGGCGGACGTGGAGTACTGGGGTTTCTGGCTGGCGCACACAATCATCGTCGGCTCGGCGCTCTACGACGTGGTCGTCGGGACGGCCAAGGGGCGCGGCGAGCCGGTTCGCTTCCGGCCGATGCTGAGCGACCTGGGGCGGGCGGTGGCGTCGTCGTTTCTGTATCTGGGGCTTGTGATGCCGTTGAATGTGGCGCGTGGGTTTAACTACGGCTATGTCGGGAACTCGCCGATCGAGGAGACGCCGAAGCTGATCACGCACCTCGGCCCGTGGCCGTGGCGGGTGGTGGTGATGGTGGCGATGGCGATCTCGCTGTTTGTGCTGGCGTGGCTGCCGTGGGCGTGGGCGGAGCGGCGGCGAACGAAACGCCCGCTTCCCGATAAACTCCCCCGATGCTGACGCTGTGCCTAGGACTGATCGCTGTCGCGTTCGCGGTCGCGGCGCCCATGACGGCGCTGGCGCGCGTCCTTGGACGCCGTCTGAACGCGATGGACTCGGCGGGCGTGACCGGGCAGGTCAAGGCGGCGGCGCGGCGGGTGCCCAACACCGGCGGCGTCGGGATCGCCTGGACCATCCTCGGGCTCACCCTCGCCGGGCTCGGGCTCGTGTGGATCTTCGGCGGCGAGGCGGGCGGCGCGGCGCTTCCATCATGGCTTGAGCCGCTGCGGGAACACCTGGCCGGGCTGCGCGGGCAGACGCCGTCGGCGCTGTGGCTGCTCGGCGGCGTCCTCGTGCTGCATGTCATGGGCCTGATCGACGACCGCAAACCCCTGCCGGCCGCGCCCAAGCTGCTGGTCATGCTCGGCGTCGCCGCGGCGGTGGTGTGCTTCACCGACTCGCGGCTGCTCACGCTCCTCGACGCCCGCGTCGGCGGCGCGTGGCTCTCGGTCGCGGTCTCCGTCGTGTGGATCGTCGTCGTCACCAACGCCTTCAACTTCCTCGACAACATGGACGGGCTGTCGGGCGGGTGCGCCGTCGTGTGCGGCGGGTTCTTCCTGACGGCGGCGCTGGTGCAGCCGACGCCGCAGTGGTTCGTCGCGGGGATGCTGGCGCTGACGATCGGCGCGACGCTGGGGTTTCTGGTGTTTAACTATCCGGCGACGCCGCGGCGTTCGGCGAGTGTGTTCATGGGCGACGGCGGCTCGCTCGTTCTCGGGTTCCTGCTGGCGGTGCTGTCGATCCGGATCACGTACGTCGATGCGGGTTCGAACCTGCACGCGACGCTGACGCCGCTGGTGATATTGGCGATCCCGCTGTACGACTTCTGCTCCGTGACGGCGATCCGGCTGTCGCAGGGCAAGTCGCCGTTTGTCGGCGACCTGCAGCACTTCAGCCACCGGCTCGTCAAGCGGGGGCTGAGCAAGCGGGCGGCCGTCGTGGTCATCCACGGCTGCACGGCCGTCACGGCGATCGGCGGCGTGTCGCTGTCGAGCCTGGCGCCGTGGCAGGCCGTGCTGGTGGGCGTGCAGACGCTGCTGGTCGTCGGCGTGCTGGCGCTCTACGAATGGTCGCACGCGGGCGGGCAGGCGGGGGCGATCACGCGAACGCCGGGGCGCGACGCGGGGGAACTTTCGGAGAAGGGCAAGACCGATCATGCGTAACCCTTCCCCGTCTCCCGCGCTGCCTTCTGCCGTGCAGCGGTCGTCGCTCGATGCGAGCGGCGTGCTCGGCCTGCTGCTCGTGCTGGGGGGCGTGTTCCTCAAGGCGATGACGCCGGTGAACCCGCTGCCGGGATGGGACTTTGACCCGCTGGTGATGCCGTTTGCGGCCGCGGGGATCAGCGGCGTGGGGCCGGCGGGGTCGATCGCGCTGGACTGCGCGATCCTCCTGGGCTCGGTGCTCCTGCTGGCGCGCGGGGCGCGACGGGGCGAGCGGATCGGCGTGTGGCCGGCCGCTGCGTTGTTGATCGGCACACTCGCCGTCGCGTGGCACGGGCTCGGCGGGCTCACCTCCGGGCTCGGCGTCAGTGTCGGCGATCTGCGGATCGGCGTGTCGTGGCTGGCGGCCCTCACGGGCGGCACCGCGCTGCTGCACGCGGGACGGGGGCAAAAAGGAAAGACGCTCCGTTCGCTGGCGCTCGGGCTGTGCATCGGGTACGTCGTCGTGATGGCGATGAAGGGGGCCGAGCAGGTCTTGATCGAGCACCCGCGGACGCTGGCCGACTTCAACGAGCACCGCGAGCAGTTCCTCCAGGCACGCGGCTGGGAGGACGGCTCGCCGATGGCTCGTCAGTACGAACGCCGGCTCAGCCAGCCCGACGCCGGCGGGTGGTTCTCGCTCTCCAACGTCTACGCCAGCTTCGCGGCGGCGGGGCTGACAGCGCTGGCGGGGCTGCTATGGAGTGTGCTGCGAACAACGACGCACAACGCCTGGATCAAAGCGGGTATCGGCGCGTGCTTCCTCGCGGCGTGCGCGGCGTTGTACTTCAGCGACTCCAAGGGCGGCATGATGGCCGCGGGCGCGGGCGGCGTGTCGCTGGTGGTCTTCGGGGTCTTGCAGTTGCGCGTCGATACTGCCGTCTCGGGTGGGGCGGGCGTCTCGCCCGCCCAATACGACGAACCTGAGCGGGCGAGACGCCCGCTCCACCCAGACCATAGAAAAAATCTCGCCGGGGGGTTTGCGCTGTTGGCGACGTTCGGCGCGATCGGGCTCGTCGTCTTCCGCGGTCTCCTCGGCGAAAAGCTCGGCGAACTCAGTCTGCTGGTGCGGTGGTTCTACATGCAGGGGGCAACACGCATGTTCGCCGCCGAGCCGCTCGTCGGCGTCGGGCCGGACGGCTTCCAGCAGGCGTACCTGCTCGTGCGCAACCCGCTGAGCACCGAAGAAGTCACCAGCCCGCACAGCATCCTGTTTGACTGGTCGGCGACGCTCGGCGTGGCCGGCGTGGCGCTCGGCGCGTGGTGGCTGACCAAGGTGTGGCGGGCCGGGAAGGCGGCGGTCTCTGGTGACTCGGCTCTCAGAGCCGAGTGTGATGGCGCGAGTTCGAGAACGCCCACGCACCGCTCGCCCCCCCCGAGGGGCGCCACCGAAGGCAACGATCAGCCCCTCTGGCGGCGGCACCCCGAAACCACGCTCACGCTCGGGATCGTCGCGGCGTGCCTGGTCGTCGCGATCCGGCTCAACCCGGAGCTCTTTTCCCTGCCACGCGTGCTCGCAGAAGATGCAAGCGGCGAGGTCGACCCGGCGGTCTTCGCCCCGGCGTTCCTCGGCGTGATCGTGGTGGTGGGCGCGGTGTGGACGGCCGCGGCGAGGATTGTCGCGCGGGCGATCGACGCGTCGCCGTCGTCGGCCGTCGCGGTCTCGGCGAGCGCGGTGGTGCTGGCGGTGCATTCGCAGATCGACGTGACGGCGTCGTGGCCGGGCTCGACGGCGCTGGTCATGGCGTGGATCGGGCTGGCGGGTAGCCCGGCGCTCACCGGCACGCGCCCAGACGTCTTCACTGCGCACGCGGCCCGTCGAAACAGGCCGCTCAGCGCGTGGCTGATGCCGGGCGCGGCGTTGCTGGCGTTCGTGCTCGCGGCCGTCGCGCTCGTGGAGGTCCGGCCGTTCGAACGCGTGTTGGCCGAGACGGCCCGGGCGGCGTCGCCGATCGCGGAGGTCAAGCCGATGATCGACGAGCTGACCGGCTCGCCGTCGTCTCCGCCGCCAACGTCGGCGCGGCAGCGCGAGCTGCTGGCGCAGATCAACGCGTCGTTCCGCGCGCAGGGCGTCTCGGCGCCGGGCGGCGGCGCGATCGACTCGCCGGCGACCGCGGTGCTGACCTACGAGCGCACCGCCGCCGCGACGGCCGGCGGGCTCGCCGAGGCGCTCGCCGAGCTGGCGGCTGAGTATCCACGGGAATGGGAGCTCCGCCGAGAGGCGTCGCGCATGGCGATCACCGCGGCAACGTCGTTCCGGCGGTTCGGGCTCGCCGAGCCGGCGCGGAAGATGGCGGCCCTGGCCGAAGGGCTCATGCCCGATCCGGCGGCTGCGAAGGGAATGGAGCCGTTTGACGTAGCGGCGCGGCACCCGGCCGGCGAGTGGATCTGGGCGGCGACGGTGCATCAGGCGCTCGCGGATGTGGATGATGCGCCCGGTTCGGCCGGGGCGGCACGCCCCGGCTCACAGCCCACGCCCGACTCGCAACAGCCCGTCACCTCGACCACCCGCTCGCACCACCTCGACGCGGCCCGGGCGGCGCTCGAACAGGCCCGAGAACTCGACCCCTACGGCCTGACGGCGGTGGTCCGGCTCTTCGAGCTGGCCGAGGCCCGGCAGGACGATAAGGCCGCCCGGCGCTGGGCGCGGCGGATGCTCGACCTCGACGCCCTCAAACGCCTCGACCGCGAGGGGGCCGGGCTTTCATCAAGCGAGCGTTCAGAAGCGGAGGCGGCCCTCGGCAGCGACGCCGGGGGCGGCGGGGAACCTTGATTCGGCCCGTCGCTTCGCTACCATCTCGCCGCGGGCGAGTCAAGGGGCGACCGGCAAAACGGCCGTCCCCCGCCGCAAGTTTTTTCAGGCAGACGACGCATGGACGACGACCCAGACGAGTGTCCCCCTCTTCAGCCCTCCGCCCGGCGTGCATGACGTGCCGACGCGGAGGGCGAGCGGCGTGGCGGCGACAGCGTCCGCCCCCCGCGGCAACTCGGGCCGTTCATCGCTCGCCGCATCACGCGGCTACCACCGACGCCGACGCCCTTCCGTCTTGCGGCTCCCACCGGAGGAGGCTCCGGGGAGGGCGGGAGCCGGCCTAGTCTTCTCCCCTTTCGACCGTATTGCCCGTGTGCGTCCCCGGCGGTGCGACCCGCCGCGGACCCGGATCATCCAGGATTGATCGAACCGAAGATTGATCGAACCCACTTTTACCCCCGGCCACGCGGCACGGGGAACCCACGAGGACCGACCGATGGCGACCGACCTTTCCCACATCCGTAACTTCGGCATCTGCGCCCACATCGACGCGGGCAAGACCACCGTCTCCGAGCGCATCCTGTTCTACACCGGCAAGAACTACAAGCTGGGCGAGGTCCACGAGGGCACCGCGACGATGGACTTCCTCCAGGAAGAGCAGGAGCGCGGCATCACCATCCAGTCGGCGGCCACCACCTGCCCGTGGAAGTACAACGGCGAGGACTACAAGCTCAACCTCATCGACACGCCGGGGCACGTCGACTTCACCATCGAGGTGGAGCGGTCGCTGCGCGTCCTCGACGGCGCGGTCGCCGTCTTCGACGGCAAGGAAGGCGTCGAGGCCCAGTCCGAGACGGTGTGGCGTCAGGCCGACCGGTACAAGGTGCCGCGGCTGTGCTTTGTCAACAAGATGGACAAGATCGGCGCGTCGTTCGACTTCTCGTTCGGCACGATCAAGAGCCGCCTGGGCGCCAACGCGATCGCGATCCAGTACCCCATCGGGACCGGGCACGAGCACCAGGGGATCATCGACCTGCTCACGATGCGGGCGTTCTACTTCGAGGGCGACAAGGGCGAGATCGTCAAGGAGAAGGACATCCCCGACGACATGATCGACAACGTCAAGAAGTGGCGGCACGACACCATCGAGAAGATCGCCGAGCTCGACGACACCCTGATGGAGAAGTACCTCACCGACGAGAACTCGATCACGCTGGAGGAGCTCAAGGCCGGCCTGCGCAAGGGCGTGATCTCCCGCAAGTGCTACCCCGTGCTGTGCGGGGCGGCGCTGCGCAACATCGGCATCCAGCGGCTGCTCAACGCGGTCTGCGAGTACCTGCCGGCCCCGACCGAGGTGCCGCCCGTCGAGGGGACCGACCCGCGCGACAAGGAGAAGAAGCTCAGCCGCCCGCACAGCGACGACGCCCCCTTCTCGGCCCTGGTCTTCAAGGTCGTCTCCGACCAGCACGGCGACCTGACCTACGCCCGCATCTACTCGGGCAAGATCGGCAAGGGCACCCGCGTCGTCAACCCGGTGAACGGGAAGAAGGAGAACGTCAGCCGCATCTTCGAGATGCACGCCAACACGCGCATCCCGCTCGACGAGGTGGGCGCGGGCAACATCGTGGCGCTGGTGGGCATCAAGGACACGTACACCGGCGACACGCTCTGCGACGCCGACGACCCGATCGTGCTCGAGCGCATGTTCTTCCCCGAGCCGGTGATCGCGATGTCGATCGAGCCCAAGACGCAGGACGACAAGCGGAAGCTGTCGGAGGCGCTCGGCGTGATCCGCCGCGAGGACCCGTCGTTCCGCTCCAACTACAACGAGGAGACGGGTCAGACCATCATCGCCGGCATGGGCGAGCTGCACCTTGAGATCATCAAGAACAAGCTCGTCCGCGACATGAAGATCAACGTGAACGTCGGCAAGCCGAAGGTCTCCTACCGCGAGGCGATCGGCAAGAAGGTCGAGTACGTCCGCGGCGTCTTCAAGAAGCAGACCGGCGGCCGCGGCAAGTTCGGCGACTGCACCATCCACATCGAGCCCTTCACCGAGGCCCAGGCCAAGGAGGCCGAGCTGGACTTCACCGAGAACGTCGCCTTCGAGAACAAGGTCGTCGGCGGCTCGATCCCCAAGGAGTTCATCCCCTCGGTCGAGTACGGCGTCCGCGAGACGGCCAAGAGCGGCGTCTTCGCCGGCTACCCGCTCATCAACATCAAGGTCACGCTCGTCGACGGCTCGTACCACACGGTCGACTCGGACCAGCTCTCCTTCGAGCAGGCCGGGCGGATCGCGCTGCAGGAGGCGGTGCCCAAGGCGGCCCCGACGCTGCTGGAGCCGATCATGAAGGTCGTGGTGACGGTGCCCAACGAGTTCATCGGCAACGTGACGGGCGACATGATGTCACGACGCGGGCTGATCATCGACACCGACGACCGCGGCATCATCAAGCTGGTGACGTGCGAGGTGCCGCTGTCGGAGATGTTCGGCTACACGACGTCGCTCCGCGGCATGTCGCAGGGCCGCGCGTCCAACACGATGGAGTTCCTCGAGTACCGCCCCATGCCGGCCAACCTGATCAAGGAGATCAAGGAAAAGGGCGAGTAAATCTCAATCAAGTGGGTCTCTTTCCTTTGACGAGCCCGAAGCGCAAGCGAGGGCAAGACGAACGAATGAGTGATGGTTACCAACGCCGCGGGTCGAAAGGCCCGCGGTTTTTTCTTGTGTCTCTATACGCGTCGCGATGATCAGATCGGCGGCTTGTCGGGGATCATCCACGCCGCGCCGCATTCGGGGCAGACGGTGCAGCCGTCGGGTTCGGCGGGGATGCCGTGGATGGAGTAGCCGCAGTCGGCGCAGCGGCCGTGGTTGAGCAAAGCGGCAGCACGAACTCGCACGGGCACCGGCAAACCGTTCGCCGTCGACACGCCCCAGGAGAAACCGTGTCGCCTGATCCGCAACGCGAGCGGGATCAAGATCAGAGCGGGCACGATCAACTCTGAGAGGTCTTTGAGCATTGGCGAGGCGGCCCGCATGACGTATACGAGGCCGAGCACAATCGCGATACCTGCGACGCAGATTGTTACAGCCGCGGCCAGGCCGTATCGCTGGCGGAGTTTGACGATCCAGGAAACCTGACGCGCTCGATCGTCGCGTATCTCGTCGAGCATCTTTGCTGTATCCGTGTCGCGCCACTGGTGACCGATATACCGCTCACATTCGGCATTGATCGATCGGACAAGCTCGGGATCGAGCGGGTGTTCCTGCGGGACGGCGAGGGTCGAGGTCCCCCACACGCCGCGTTCGTGCCCCCGTCCATCGGTGATGGTCGCTCTCCAGCCCACGCGGTCATTCTTGGCCTCCCGTCCGGCCGGTTTTCGGGCCACGCCCGGCACACCCGCGGCACTTTTCCCGCATCGAAAAACTTGCCGACAGGCGAGACCCGCTTTACCGTTCGTGAATGCCCCGAGCGAACCGGCCACGCCCCTGAAAGTTTGGGAAATAGCCGGATCGCGAGGGGCCACGGGCAGAGAACGACACCGTGGGGCAGGGGAGAGTTTCGGAGTTACGCCGTCATGCCGAACCGCTATCAGACCGTCCTCCTCTTCGGCGCCCCCGGCGCCGGCAAGGGAACCCAGGGCAAGATCCTCGGGCAGATCCCCGGCTTCTACCACCTCTCCTGTGGCGAGGTCTTCCGCAACCTCGACATGAACTCCGACCTCGGCAAAATCTTCTACGAATACTCCTCACGCGGCGAGCTCGTCCCCGACGACGCCACCGTCCGCATGTGGCAGCAGAACATGCACGCCCAGACCGTGCTGAGCATCTACAAGCCCAAGCAGGACCTGCTCGTGCTCGACGGCATCCCCCGCAACGTCAACCAGGCCAAGCTCCTCAAGGACCACCTCGACGTGCTGAAGATCATCCACCTGGTCTGCCGCGACAAGGAGGAGATGATCGTCCGCCTCCGCAAGCGGGCGCTGAAGGAGAACCGGCACGACGACGCCAAGGAAGAGGTCATCCGCAAGCGGTGGTCGGTGTACGAGGCCGAGACGTTCCCGGTGCTGGAGTGCTATCCGAACAAGATCATCGCCGAGGTGGACGCGATCGGCTCGCCGGCTAAGGTGCTGCAGAACGTCCTCGAGGTGCTCGTCCCCGTTCAGGAAGAGCATTTTCAGAACGCCTTAGCGAGTTGATGCGCGGGAAAGAAGACGAGCCCGAAGCGCGAGCGAGGGTCGGCAAGTCTGTTGTCCGGCACGAGCCGGGGCGGCACGCCCCGGCTCACTTTTCGCGCTCACCCGCCTGTGCCTGTGAGACGAGAGGCGCCGCCCCGTCATATCATTCCGCTCGCATCTTGAGCGGAGGATTTATCGTGCAAGTACTGATCGCGGACAAGTTCGAGAAGGCCGGCGTCGAGGGGCTCAAAGCGCTCGGCTGCACCGTCACCCACCAGCCCGACCTCACCCCTGAGACGCTCGGCGAGGCCCTGAAAACCGCCCAGGCCGACGTGCTCGTCGTCCGCAGCAAAAAGGTCAAAGCCCCGGCCATCTCGGCCCATTCAGGCGGTGGGGGCGGGCTCAAGATGATCATCCGCGCGGGCGCGGGGTACGACACGATCGACGTCTCGGCCGCCGCCGCCGCGCGTATCCCCGTGTGCAACTGCCCCGGGACCAACTCGGTCGCGGTCGCCGAGCTGGTCATGGGCCTGCTGATCTGCTGCGACCGGCGCATCCCCGACCAGACGGCCGACCTCCGCGGCGGGGCGTGGAACAAGGGCGAGTACGCCAAGGCCCGCGGGCTCAAGGGCACCACCCTCGGCGTCATCGGGGCCGGCGGGATCGGGCGCGAGGTCATCCGCCGTGCCCAGGCCTTCGGCATCAGGTGCATCGCCCACTCGCTCAACATGACCCCCGAGCGGGCGGCCGACCTCGGCGTCGAATACGGCGGCAAGACCAAGGAGGACCTGCTGGCGATGGTCGCCAAGTGCGACGCCGTCAGCGTGATGGTCGCGGCGAACAAAGAATCCGAGAAGATGTGCGACACGGCGTTCTTTGCCGCGATGAAGCCGGGGGCGTACTTCATCAACACGGCGCGCGGCAGCGTTGTCGACGAGGCGGCCCTCGCCGCCGCCGTGCGGGAGAAGAACATCCGCGCCGGCCTCGACGTCTTCCAGGACGAGCCGGGCGAGCCGAAGACGGCGTGGTCGACCGCGATCGCGAATGTCCCCGGCGTCTACACCACCCACCACGTCGGGGCCTCGACCGACCAGGCGCAGAACGCCGTCGCCGACGAGGTCGTCCGCATCGTCAAGGTCTTCAAGGAGACCGGGGCGGTCGAGAACCGGGTGAACTGACGACACATCCGAACTCTTTTCAACGGATTCTCGCTGCCACGCTACGATCTTCCGCTGCGCTCTTGTAATCGAGATCAGACAATGACGACGGAACTCGACGACACCCTCTTGCTGTCACAGTTTGAATCGCGAACGCTCCCCGCGACAAGCTGGACTCATCGAGCCCACCTCCGTGTAGCGTGCATATACCTGCAGATTGCTCCCGTAGCCGAAGTCATCGGCACGCTTCGTCAACGCATTCGGGCATACAACGAAACAGTCGGTACCCCGAACACGCCGACTCGCGGCTATCACGAGACAATCACATGCGCATGGGCGCTGGTGCTTGCGTCAATCGTGCACCAACAAGAGGCTACCGGCCTTTCCTCACAGGACATCCTAGAACATCACCCGGAGCTGCTTGGCAAGGACTACTTGCAGCAGTACTACAGCCCAGAGTTGCTTAAATCCACGGAGGCCCGGGCTACGTTCATCCTTCCGGATCGGCTGCCGCTTCCGGAGCAAGAAGCTCTGATTCCAGCGAAGACTTGTTGTAGGGTAGACCACCACAGCTCTGTTCCGTGCCACCGTATTTAGCCTATTCTTCCTGCAAACCATCCGCTTTTTGTGGAGATATCGATTATGACGACCGCCGCCGCCCCGCTCAAGTCCGCCACCACCAGCCACGCCTCCGGCCGGGTGTTCAACTTCTCCGCCGGCCCCGGCGTCCTCCCCGAAGAGGTCCTCCGCCAGGTCCAGGAAGACGTCTGGAACATCCGCGGCTCCGGGATCGGCATCCTCGAGCACTCCCACCGCGGCCCGGTCTTCGACAAGATCCTCGCCGAGGCGATCGCCGACTGCAAGGCCGTCGGCAACATCCCCGACGCCTACCAGGTCCTCTTCCTCACCGGCGGCGCCAGCGCCCAGAACTGGATGATCCCCGCCAACTTCCTGCCGCAGGGCGGCACGGCCGACTACGCCGACGTCGGGCACTGGGCCAAGCGCTCGCTGGAAGACGCCAAGTTCTACGGCAACATCCACACCGCGATGTCCTCCGAGGCGAGCAACCACAACCACATCCCCACGCAGGACCAGATCAAGTTCTCCGACAAGCCGGCGTATTTCCACTACACGTCCAACAACACCATCTTCGGCACGCAGTTCCACTATGTGCCCAAGACCCCGGCGGGGGTCCCCCTCGTCTGCGACATGTGCAGCGATATCTACTCGCGGCCGGTCGACATCGCCAAGTTCGACCTGATCTACGCCGGCGCGCAGAAGAACCTCGGCCCGGCCGGCACGACCGTCGTCATCATCAAGGACGAGCTGGTCGAGAAGGGCTCGAAGACGATCCACCCGTGGCACCAGTACCGCACGTTCGCCAAGGGCGAGTCGCGGCCCAACACGCCGCCCGTCTTCCCGATCTACGTTGTCGGGCAGGTCTTCAAGTGGATCGAGAAGAACGGCGGCCTGGCGGCGATGGCCAAGCACAACGACGAAAAGGCCAAGATCGTCTACGACGTCCTCGACAAGTCGTCGTTCTATACCGGGCACGCGCAGAAGGGCAGCCGTTCGCTGATGAACATCACGTTCCGCACGCCGAACGAGGAGCTGGACAAGAAGTTCTGCAAGGAGGCCGAGAAGGCCGGGCTGGACGGGCTCAAGGGCCACCGCTCCGTGGGCGGCATGCGGGCCAGCACCTACAACGCCATGCCCAAGGAAGGCGCCAAGGCCCTCGCCCAGTTCATGCAGGAGTTCGAGCGGACCAACGGCTGATCGGGAACGCTCCGCGTTGGTGTGGTTATTTTTTACCACAGAGGCACAGAGAACACAGAGTTCACAGAGCAGAAGCCTGGGACAGATCCCAGGCTTTTTTCATGGACATCCTTCATCTGTTTGAACTGTCTTCCTCTGTGTATCTCTGTGAACTCTGTGCCTCTGTGGTGAATCAAGGCGCACCATCGCCCGCGTCGCCCGGCTCATCCCGCATCGTCATTCGCGGCTTCGAACGAGCCGACGAGTTCGCCCATGACGACGATGTACGTCATCTCGCCCATCGCAAAGTCGATCTCCGGCAGGAACTCCTCGTCGAGCGAGGCGAGCAGGTCCGGCACCTGCTCCTCCGTCCACCCGCCGCCCGCGCTCGAGAGCAGCACCACCGTGCCGGACACGCGCCCGGACTCCAGGTAGTGCAGGTCGACGATCGCCGACTCCTTGCCGTCCCGCAGCGCCAGGAGCCGTTCCGACGACGGCGTGCGCAGCGTCCGCTTCCACTTGATCATGGCTGCCTCCCAAGGCCCGCTCTCGTCCGTTCCCTCCCCCAGCGCCCCCCGGCGTCCTCACCGTCTCCCAGCATACCAACTCGGGCGGATGGCCGCGTCGGCGAGCGATCGGTCCGGCCGGAGATTCACCGCGCGACGCGGCGGCGCAGCGCGTGCCAGGCCAGCCCGACGCCGATCAGGCCAACCCCGGCCAGCCAGATGCGTGTTTCGACCCAGAACGCCAGCCCCAGGCACGCGGCAAGCCCGGTCCAGGCGAAGGCCCGGGGGTACAGCCGTTGGTCGGCGGGCAGGCGGAGGCACGCGGCGTTGGTGATCGCGTAGTAGACGAGCACGGTGAAGGCCGAGAAGGACCAGGCGGCTTTGATCCCCCCCACCGCCGCGGCGACGCCGATCGAGCCGCCGACGAGCAGCACGGCGACCCACGGCGTGGTCTTTGAGGCATTGAATGTGGCGGTCGCCGCCGGCAGGTCGCCCCGGCGGCCCATCGCGAGCACCACGCGCGAGACCCCGAGGATGAGGTTGAGCAGCACGCCGAGCATGGCGGTGCAGGCGGCGACGCTGACGCCCCACGCGATGATCGGCCCGGCGCGTCCGAGCGTTTCCGCGGCGTGGGCCAGCGGGCCCCCGGCGTGCGAGCCGAGCGTCAGGCCGTCCGCGCCCACGGCCGCGACGGCCGTCACGCCGACCGCGGTGTAGAGGACGAGGCACGCGAGCATGGTGAGCACGATCGCCCGCGGGATCGTCCGCCGCGGCTCCTTCACCTCTTCGCCGAGCGTGGCGAGTCGGCCGAAGCCGGTGAACGCGACGAACATGAGGGCGCACGCTTCGAGAAACCCGCGCGGGCCGCCGGTGATGAAGGGCTCAAAGTGTCGCGCGACGCTCGGCTCGCCGGGGCTGCGAGGCAGGCACGTGACGGAATACGCGCCCGCCGCGATAAAGACCAGCAGGCCGCCCAGCGTGACCGAGACCACCGCGGCGTTGACGGCGTTGGACCGCCGAAGACCGGCGAGGACGAGCGCGGTGAGCAGCGCCGCCGCCGCCGCGGGGCTCCACGCACGCACGAGGCCGGCGAGGTCGTCCGTCGCGCCGCCGCGTGCGAGCACGCCGGCGAAGTAGGCGCCGAACCCCAGCGCCGCCGTCGCGGCCGAGGCGACCTTGGCGCACACGAACATCCACCCGGCGGTGAAACCGAGGCTCGGCGTGAGGAGGCGGTAGCCGTATTCGTACGTCCCGCCGCTGACGGGGTGGGCCGCGGCGAGCTGGGCGCTGGAGAGGGCGTTGCACATCGCCACGCACGCGGCCAAGAAGATCGCCAGCACCACCGACGGCCCCGTCTCCTGAGCCGCCAGCGCGATCGTCACGAAGACGCCCGTGCCGATCATCGAGCCCAGACCGAGCATGACCGCGCCGGGGAGGGAGACGGTGCGGGCAAGGGAATGATCGGAGCCATTCGCCAACACGAGGGTTGCCTTTGGGTGGGGCGGGCGTCCCGCCCGCCCTAGGAACGTCAAAAGTAACCGGTGGGCGGGCGGGACGCCCGCCCCACCCAAGACATACTTGAACTCGCGTTTTATCCCCCTGCGCTACCGTCGCCGCCGGGGAGGGTCATGGACCAGGGGTTGAGGTACTCGTCGATCTGTGCTTTGCTGATCTTCTTGCCGTTGACGTCGTCCTGGCCGACGAGCGTTTCGTAGGCGAGCTGGCGGACGGTTTTGCCCTGTTTGAAGGCGTCCTTGGCGAGCGCGGCCGATTTGTCGTAGCCGATCACCGGCACCAGGCTCGTGCACATCGCCAGCGACCCCTCGATCAGCTCGTTGCAGCGCTGCTCGTTCGGCTCCAGACCGACGAGCAGGTTGTCGTTGAAGACGCGGCAGCCGCGCGAAAGCAGGTGGATCGAATCGAGCACCGCCGCGGCCATCACCGGCATCGCCACCTGCAGGTCGAGCAGGCCGCCAATGCCGCCGAGCCCGGCCGTCGCAACGGTCGAGTCGTTGCCGACCACCTGGCAGCAGACCATGACGAGGGCCTCGCAGATGACGGGGTTGACCTTGCCGGGCATGATCGACGAGCCGGGCTGGACGGCCGGGAGCACCAGCTCGCCGATGCCGCAGCGCGGCCCGGAGCCGAGCCAGCGGATGTCGTTGGCGATCTTCGACAGGCTGACGGCGACGGTGCGCAGGTGCGACGAGGCCTCGACGATCGCGTCCTTGGCGTGCTGGGCCTCGAAGTGGTTGGCCGCCTCGCGGAAGTGCACGCCGGTGCGCTGCATGAGTTCGGCGGCGACGAGTTCACCGAAGCGTTCGTGCGCGTTGATGCCGGTGCCGACGGCCGTGCCGCCGATCGGCAGCTCGGAGAGCGCGTGCAGCGCGCGGTGCAGGCGCTCCTCGGCGTGATGCAGCTGCGAGGCGTACCCCGAAAACTCCTGACCGAGGCGGATCGGCGTGGCGTCCTGCAGGTGGGTCCGTCCGATCTTGACGATCTTGTCCCACGCCGCGGCTTTGTCTTCGAGCGACTTGGCGAGCAGCTTGACGGCCGGGAGCAACTGGTTCTGAATCGCCGTCGCCGCCGCGACGTGCATCGCCGTGGGGAACGTGTCGTTGGACGACTGGCCCATGTTGACGTGGTCGTTGGGATGGACGCCGCCCTCCTTGAGATACGCGGCGTCTTTCGACGAGCCGATCGGCTTGTGCCTGCGCACGCAGACGAGATTGGCGACGACCTCGTTGACGTTCATGTTCGTCGAGGTGCCCGAGCCGGTCTGGAAGATGTCGACGGGGAAGTGCTTCGCCAGGCCGCCGAAGGCCGGCAGGCCGTCCTCGATCTCGCGGCAGGCCTCGGTGATCGCCTTGGCGCGCCCTTCGTCGAGCCGGCCGAGCGAGCGGTTGATCGTCGCGCACGCGGCCTTGAGCACGGCGTAGGCCTTGATGACGCCCTCCGGCACGGGCCGGCCGGAGATCGGAAAGTTCAAGACCGCCCGCTGCGTCGAGGCGCCGTAGAGCGCCTCCGCCGGGACGTCCATCGGGCCCATCGTGTCCTTCTCGATCCGGGTCTTCACGGCCTCGCCCATGCTGCAAACTCCTCAAACAATCGGCTTCTTCGATACAACGAAGCCACAGTGTATTCCCATTTCCGCCTCGCCCGCGCTCGCCCGACAAGCCCTCTTTTTCCGAGAACGCGGAGGAGCGGAGGAAAGCGGAGAAAGACATTCAGATTTTTAAACACAGAGGTCACGGAGAGCACGGAGACGAACTTGCTGAGGTGGTTCATACTCCGTGATCCTCCGTGACCTCCGTGTTCAAAGTCCAAACAATGTCTTTCTCTGCGTCTCTGCTTCCCTCCAAACCTCCGCATTCTCAGATTTTTTAGTTCGCTTCCCCGACATCGAGCGCAAAGTCGAGCCAGACGGCGTGGTGCGTGAGCGAGCCGGTCGAGATCCGTTCGACGCCCGTCGCGGCGATCTCGGCGATGGTGTCGAGGGAGACGCCGCCGGAGGCTTCGAGCTCGACCTTGACGCCCGACTGGTCGCGGAGGGACACGCACTCTTGGAGCTGCTTCGGCGTCATGTTGTCGAGGAGAACGATGTCGACGCCGCAGCCGGCGGGGATGTTTTCACTGCTCGGCATCAGGATCGCGCGGAGCTGCTCGACCGAATCGACCTCGACCTCGACGAAGCGCAGGCCGTTTTCTTTGTTCTCACCGATACTGCTCGGCTCCTGCGCAATCGCCCGCCCTCGGCTCGCCGCGTCGAAGACGAACGCCGCGAGTTGGTCGACGCCGACGCCGGCGAGGTGATTGTCCTTGATGAGCACGGCGTCGTACAACCCGGCCCGGTGCAGAAAACCCCCGCCGCACCGCACGGCGTATTTCTCCAGCGACCGCCAGCCCGGCGTGGTCTTGCGCGTGTCCATCACCTTCACGTGCGCCGAGCCCTTGCGGGCCTCGCGGACGAACGCCGCGGTGCGCGTCGCGATGCCCGAGAGGCGCGAGACGAGGTTGAGCAGCGTGCGTTCGGCCGCCAACAGCTCGCCGATCGGCCCGGCCAGGATCGCCACGGCTTGCCCGTCGCTCAACGGCTTGCCGTCCGCGGCACGCCCTTCCATCGCGGTGTTCGGCGCAAACGCCTGCAGGACCATCGGCACGCCGCGCAGCCCGGCCAGCACAGCCTCGCCCTCCGCCGCCCCGCCGCGGTAGACCAGCTCGGCGGCACACCGACGGTCGCCGCCCTCTGCAAAGCACGCCCGCGTGGTGACGTCGCCGCGTGCGCCCTTGCCCGGCTCGCCGCCGAGGTCTTCGTCGTGGGCGAGCTGGATCAGCCGCCGCGCCGAGCCGTCGGCCGTCAGGTAGGCGAAGAGCGAATAGAGGTCCGGCGAGTTCAGGTCGCGCATGGACAACTGTAGAGTCGTTCGCCGCGGCCGGCGCGCCATTGTGGAGCGACAAGAGCGGCAACCATACGTGGGTCGAGATATGGGATGGGCAATGGGGCTTTGTCGGCGCGGCCGAACCCGGCCCCATCAATCAGACGTGGTTTGTTGAACCGGCGTCCAAGGCCGATCCGGAAAAAAAGAGCATCGCATCTACGCTGCATCGTTCATGCGCACCGCGACGCCTTTTTTACTTCAGTGGGCCCCGGAAGAGAAGGAATATTCCGCCGTTGACGTAACAAAGTTTTATATTCAACGAGTACCTCTCACAGTTCGATTGCCTGACGCCGAAGGAAATCCCGTGGCCGGGACCGTGCGAATCTACGAAGGGGGCCGACTCATCGCGCAGCGCCATCTCTCCACTGATAAATCGCTTGTGGGAACAGCCGTCTTTGAGCTCGCCAAGAATGCCAAATATGAAATCTCGGTCACTGCCAATGAGATCGAACGTCCCCGCCGGCATCTGACGCTCAATGACGACGAAAACAGTCTGACCCTCAGACTCCAGCCCGGCACGGATTCCGTGATTTCCTTGCCTGCGTACGTGGCTTGCACAACCGCGGAACGAACGGCTTCCACTCGACGCAGAGGAGTTCGCGGGCAAGCCGCTGACGCGAGAGCAAGCCGGCCAAGCCAGGCGACTGCTGCTGGCCGATCGCCTCGAAACACTCCGGGCCACACGATCAGCCGAGTGGGAGCAGCGATCTCTCACGATCGGCGAGCACACGCTGAAGTTTCTGATCAAGACCTTTGGTGACAAGCCTAAAGAAGGCTGGGATCTCTACATATCTCGTGAGCGATACATGAACTGCACCCATTGGTTCAGTCCGGCGGTGGCGGGTCG
>CAZZDW010000040.1:0-28636 GCA_964652945.1 uncultured Phycisphaeraceae bacterium | reverse complement strand
CGCGCAGCCGGTGCATGGCCCGCTGGTAGCGCTCCTGCCGGTCGGGGATCGGCGCCCCGGTGCGGCGTTGCAGCCAGCGCTGCCCACCCAGGTCTGGATCGTTCCAGAACGGGACCTGGAGCGGGGCGAGCTGGGCGGCGGTGAGATCGAGCTGCGCGGCGGTGGCGCCCTCGATCTGGTCGCCCTGCCTGGCGCCCCGCAGGTCCTCCAGCAGCAGGCCCGCTTCGTCGCCGACCGGCAGCGTGCCGAGCAGCGCCGGGACGCTGAGCCCGGGCAGCCGCGGCGTCAGCTCGGTGTAGAACCGGTGCTCGCGCGCGTAGACGCCGCTCGCCCGGCCGACCTCGCCCGCGGTGTCGCCGGCGGGCAGCTTGGCCACCACCGAGGCCGGGCCGGAGCCGGCCGGTTCCAGCTCCAGGGTCACCCGGAAGCTGTCGGCCATCTGCCCGGTGCCGATCGGCTCCGGGCGGGCGGCGGTGACCGTGGTGCCGGGGCCGATCGTGCCGTGGTCGCGCAGCGCCCCGGTCAGCGCGCCGGGCAGGGCGGCGGGGGGACCCCGCCCCCGGCCCCCCCGGAACCAGGACGGCGGGAATACACCGCCACCCGGGGGGCGGGGGGCCCCCGGCCCCCCCCGCGCCGGGCTGCGGCTGGTTGCCCCATCCACCACCGCCGTTGTTGCGGTTCTGCCCGCCGCCGATGTCAAACGACGAGTCGATCGACGACTTGTCGATCTCGTAGCCCACCCCCGTCCGCTGGGCGTTGTCGAGCAGCCACTTCTTGCACGCCTTTTCCAGCTCCTGCGCGTCGCGCTGCGGCAGGGTGCTCGAGAACGACAGCTCCAGCCTGATCTTCCGCCGCGGACCGGCGGGGGCGGCCGGCGCTGCGCCGGGCTGCGCGTTCGGGTCCGCCCCGTCGACGCCCGCGAGCGGGTCGCCGCCCCCCGCCCCCATCCCGCCCATGCCCCCGGCCGCCGGGTCCGCCGCCGGGTCGTACGCCGGCGTCGACATCCCCTCGTAGTTGGTCCGCAGGTCGTCGAAGATGAACGCCCCCTCCTGCCCGGCCTTCTCCCCCGCTCCCGCCAGCGCCACCTGCGACATCTCCGCGACGTCGTCGACCAGCCGCGGCAAGACCTGCCGCGAGTCCGTCAGCGACATCAGCACCGCGACCTTCTGGTCGGCCTTCATCTGCCCTTCGATGTCCGACCACTCGCGCTTGAGGGTGTCGAGCTTGCGCGAGGTGCTCTGGATGATCTCCGGCTGCGACGCGCCGTTGACCGCCGCCGAGTCGGTGAAGTACTTCACAAACGTCACGCCCCCCGCCGCCAGCGCAAGCCCCGCCGCGACGCCGAACCACTTGACCTTCTTCTTCCACATCGCCTCGCGCGTCACGCTCACCGGCATCAGGTTGGCCATGATCCCGTGGTCGAAGCCCAGCCCCTGCAGGCACAGGCCGTAGACGGTCGCGAGGTTCATCGTCGCGGCCTGGAACTCGCCGCCCATCGGCCCGTCGAGGTTCAGCCGCTGGTACTGCTCCAGCCGCATCACCTCCATCTGGAGCTGCTGGCTGAGATACTTGCGCAGCCCCGGCAGCGCGAACGTGCTCCCCACGCCGATGAGGCGCGTGAGGTTGGCCTCGCGGTGCAGGCTCTGGTAGTAGCCGATCGAGCGCTGCACGTCCTGCGCCAGGTCGCTGAAGACGGGGCGCATCGCCTGGAAGACGTGCCGCGCGTGCGTGCTCTGCTCGGCCTGGCGCTTGAGCGCCTCGGCCTTGGTGTACGAGAGCTTGAACGCCTCGACGAGCTTCTCGGTGAAGTTGTGCCCGCCGATGGGGAACGTGCGGATCCACACACGCCCCGCCTCGGCGACGATCAGGTCCGTCGAGGTCGTGCCCACGTCCAGCAGGACCGTCCCCGGCGTGTCGGCCGTGAAGCCCAGGTCGTACGCCACCGCGTTGTACACCGCCAGGGGCGAGAGCGTCACGATGTCCGGCGTCACGCCGACGTCGGCCCACATCGCCAGCCGCTCCATCACCCGCTCGCGCGTGATCGCGAAGATCCCCACCTCGACGTCCGGCTGGTCCGGGCTCTGGAACGTCTGGTAGTCCCACTCCACCTCGTCGATCGGGAACGGCACCTGCTGCACCGCCTCGAACTTCACGATGTCCGGGATCTTCTTCGGCTCAACCGGCGGCAGCTTGGCGAACCGCGCAAAGGCCGAGTGCCCCGGCACGCTGAGCGCGATCCGCGCGTTGCTCAGGTCGCGCGTCGCCACCAGCTCGCCGATCGCCAGGCGGGTCGCGTCCTGCACGTCCAGGTCCGGCGTCGAGAGGACGCGCTTGTGCGGGATGAGCGCAAAGTCGACGACGCTGATGCTGTCGCCGTTGCGCTCGAGCTTGAGCGCCTTCACCGAGCCCGCCCCGACCTCGATGCCCCAGCACGTATTGGTTGCCGCCATCGCCATCGCCTTTCTTGGCCCCCCTCCCCCGCAATGGATAGGTTCGTGACCGAACCCGCCAAAGTTCCTGTCAATGAATGACTTATACCCTATCCGAACGGCGCTCGCAGGAGTCGGGTTCCGGGTTCCGGGGCTCGGGGTCCGGGTGAGAAACCCAAGCAAACCAGACCCAGACTTCCCCGTACCAAACCCGCTCTGCGTTCGGCCTTCTCCTACCCGGAACCCGGAACCCGAGACCCGGAACCCGTTACGTCATCACCATCGCCGCGCTCGACACGAAGCTCATCCCCTGCTGGTCCATCGCCGCGGCGTAGTTCAGCAGCTTCACCTCGCTGGGTTCGGTGACCATCAGGGCCGCCGCGATGTTCCCCGTCGAGCACCACCGGGTCGGGTTCTGTTGCCACGCCATCGACGCGATCAGCTCCGACGGCTTGTTCTTCACCACCATGTCCAGCATCGACAAGTCGTGCTGGGCCAGCTTCTTGCGGGCCTCGTCGGCCTCGGGCGTCTGCCCGCCGAGGGGCTTGGGGTCGCCGAAGGCCGGCCCGGCGTGGCTCAGGTCCGCCGAGCTGACCACCAGCGTCGTCCCCGGCAGGTTCTCGATGGTCTTCTTGAGAGCCGCGGCGAACGCCTCCAGACCGAGCCCCTGCCCGTCGTACGACTCACCGGAGTTGACCGCCGGGTCGTGCACCAACGCCGCCCACACCGGCACATGCCCCCCCGCCCCGCCCCCGTTGGCATCCGGCCCCCACAGGTGCTGCAGCCACAGGATCTGCAGCTCGATCGAGTGCTCCCGCTCGTGGTCGAAGCGGTTGGCCGTCAGCCGCTCCGCCTTGTCCCCCCCACCCAGCTCGCGTTTCACCCCATCAAGCACGTCTTGGGCCAGCGGCGAGAGGCCCAGGGGCGTCTGAAACCCCTTGTCGCACCCCACCACACCCGTCCCCATGCCGAAATGATTGGTCCCCAGCACCACGATCCGGTCGGGCCGCGGCGTGCCGCGCAGCCGCCCGTAAATACTCCCGTAGTTCAGCCAGCCGCGGGCGTAATCAATGTGCGGAGCCACGATCGCCTTGGGCAGCGCCGAAAACGGCGTCTTGTCGACCTGCGACTGCTCCAGGGCCTTGTCCATCCACTGATTGAGCAGATCGCCGACCTGCTTGCGGTCGGCCTCCGAGTAGTCGTCGGCCCCCGAGACGTCACCCCCGTCGTTCTTCCGCTTGAGCACGGCATCGGCGAACGCCGCGGTGCTCGCCGGCGGCAGGACCGGCGAGGCGTCGTAGTCCTCCCGCATCTTCTGCAACACCGCCTGAAACTTTGGCCCTTCCAGCAGCACGCCGTCGTCGAGCTGGGCGACGAGGTTCTGCAGGTGTTCGAGGGTCAGCCCGCGCCCGACCTCCGAGACGATCTGGTTCAGGTCTCGGGTGCCGTCCATCAGCGGCAGGAGCATCTGCACCGCCGGCACCGTGAAAACGACCTTTTCGGAGATCTGCCGCGCGTCGGCCAGACCCAGGATGGGCATCTTCTGCCCGTTGGGCCCCTGCCCCTCGGCGGCGAAGGCCCGCACCGGCCGGAGCTTGGGCCGCTGCTGGTGCGGCGCACTGGGGTCAAACGGCGGCGGGGGCGTCACGGCGGGAGGGGTGCTCATGCCCGGATCGTAGAGCAGGCCGCGCCCAAGATCAGCCAACCGCCGTAAATGCTCCAAGAAAGGACGCGTTTCGTGAGCCGGAGCGCGTGCCGCCTCGGTGCCGCATACCGCCAAGAGCGGTCACTGTGAACTGTGGCACAGGCGTCCCGCCTGTGCGGTCGTCTCCAGTTTCCGAGCACCGGCGTCCCGCCTGTGCCACGGCTGGAGTGAATCTTGTGATGCCCCCGCATACTGCCGCCCCCCTTCCCAACCGCCCGCGACGCGCCTAAAGTCCGGGCCCTGTATTTTGAAGGACGACCCATGCTCGACTCCCTGAACCCCGGCCAGACCATCACCTGCACCGTCACCAAGGCCCCCAAGAGCCGCGGCGACAAGAAGACAATCACCCGTCTCATGAAGATGGACCCGCAGACGGCCAAGAGCCTCCGCCGGGCCCAGCTCCTCCGCCGCCGCAACATGGTCGTCTACAACCGCGGCAACCGCGACTGGTACCAGCGCCGCCCCACGGCCAAGATCGTCGCCCCCGCCGTCGGCGCGACCTGGTCCATGCCCTTCGACCACAACATCGCCCGCGAACTGAGCGCCGTCTCCGGCCTCATCAAGATCGAACGGGCCTGAACACAGACGGGCGTCGGCGTGAGTCGTCAGGCGTCGGTCGCTCAAAATAATCCTCGAAACGCCCGGAAATCGGGCGTTTTTTGTTGCGAGGATTTCTTGAGCCCGTCTCCCTACGCTCCACGCATGAACAGACTGCTGATCGTCGCGTGCCTGCTGCTCGGGCTCTCTGTCGCGCTCATCGGGTGCGACAACACGAAAGACACCGCCGCCGCCTCGCCGCAGCGCGACCCCGACGCCACCTACACCGTCCGCGGCGTCATCGACACGCTCCCCACGCCCGGCACCACGGCCTTCCTGCCGCGGATCAAGCATGAGCCGATCCCCGACTTCAAGAACGCCGCCGGCGAGACCGTCGGCATGGCGGCGATGGCGATGGAGTTCCCCCCCGCCAAGGACGTCTCGCTCGACGGCTTTGCCGTAGGCGACAAGGTCGAGCTGACCTTTTCCGTGTGGTGGGAAGGCCGCAGCGGCAAGTGGCTGATGACCAGGCTCACCAAGCTCCCCGCCGATACCGAGCTGCACTTCCCCGCGCCCGCCGCCACCGAGAGCGACTCACCCGACGGCGAGCACGCCGATCATGACCACTCGGGGCACGATCACGACCACTGCACCCGCTCTGCTCGCGTGGTTGGTGGCGCCGGGGCCGCACGCCCCGCGCTCACATCGTGGTGTATTGCTGATCGCTCGCCGCGCAAAAGAAAACCCAGCGAACGGCGTCTTGCCGTCGCTGGGTGTGGGGGTTTTGTAAAAGAACGCTCGTCGTCGTTGTCGCGGCCGCTGAACGTTACAGTTCCTCTTCCACTCACTCTGCTCAAGACACGGACCGAGAGCTCGGGCGTTCTCTCGCACGCACGCACCAAAACCTCCCGCTCCATTATACACCAAAAACCGTCATAAGTTCTCAAGTCGGGCGAAAACGGGCGAATTCACATACCGACCCTTGGCCGACCGCCGCCTCCGCCCCCGTCGGCCGCTTATCGGGCCCGGAGGCCGCTGCTCCATCCTTCCCGCGTCTTCGCCGCGCCTTCCCCGCCCCCCCAGCCTCACGCCTCTCCGCCTCATGCCCCGGCCCCCGTCGGCGTCAGGCCGAGCCGGTCCATCGCCATCTTCAGGTCCGACCAGACCTTCTCCCGGTTCTCCTTGGTGTACGACCTCAGCAGGAAGGCCGGGTGGTACGTCGGCATCACCGCGATCGCCCCACCGCCCCCCCCTTCCCCCCCGCCGGCCGGGTTCCCCAGTTCGGGGTTATCGGGCTGCAGCAGGCTCCGCCGGGGCGGCGTGAAGCTCGACCACCGCCCCCGCAGCCGCCCCATCGACTCGGTGGTGTTGAGCAGCGTCCGCACCGCCGGCAGACCGAGCGTGACGATCACCTCCGGCCGGATGATCCCGATCTGCTCGAAGAGGTACGGGGCGCACACCGCCGCCTCTTCCAAGGTCGGCGTCGCATTATTCGGCGGCCGGGTCTTGAGCACGTTCGCGATGTACACCTGCTCGCGCTTCAGCCCCATCGCGTTGATCATCTTTTCGAGCAGTTGCCCGGCCCGCCCCACGAACGGCCGCCCGGTGCGGTCCTCGTCGGCCCCCGGCGCCTCGCCGACGAACATCAGCCGTGCCGCCGGGTCCCCCTCGCCGAAGACGATGTTGGTGAAGCTGGTGACGAAGTCTTTGTGCGGGGCGTCGGCCTCGTAGCGTTGGCGGAGCCGGCCCAGCAGAGCCGCGGCTCGGTCGGGGGCGTGCTTGGGCAACGGCGCAAAGCCGCCCACCGGCTCGCCGACCTGCCCCCCGCCGCCGAGGTCGAGCGGGAGCGGGCCGGCGGAAGTCCGCACCGCGGCGGCGACAGGTTTCGTGCTGGGCATGGGCTTGGGCTCGGTCAGCGGGTCCGCAAGGGGCCGGCGCTGCGGTTTGAAAGCCGAGGGCTGGGAGGGGAGCCCCTCGGTGCGATCTTCGAGAGTTTCCACGTCGGGCGAAGACGCCGCCGCCCCTCGCCCGAGCGGCACGAAGTCGACGCCGAGGAGCCTGGAGGTCATCGCGTGCTGCGCCACCACGCGGCGGAGGCGTGCCGGATCGGAAAGAGCGGTCATACCCGGAGCGTACCACGCGCAGCCGGACTTATCCGCCGCGGCGCACGCGGCGGGCCCACTTGCCGTATTCGAGGGCCTCTTTGAACATCGCGACCCGCCCCTCGGGCCGGCCGCGGCCGAAGGCGGTCTGCTCACGCCACTGCCAGTAGTCGCCCGAGAAGTTGAACCGGACCAGCACGGCGATGCGTGCGAGCTCGTACAGGCCGCCGAGGGTGGAGAGGAGGTGGTGCATGTCTTGAAGCCTCGTCGATCGGATCGTAGATCGTCCGCGTGACCGAGCACGCACGCGTGACAACGCTCGTTCATGAAGCACGCGCGCGCGTTCGCTTGCGAAGGAGCCCGAAGCGCCAGCGAGGGCGCGCACACGTCCTGCCACCGAAGAACGCCATCGCTCTTTCCACGCCCCATCATGCTCATCGTTGAGCAATCGGGGCGGACCAGCCCTCGCTGGCGCTTCGGGCTCGTCCGCACGCGTGACAACGCTCGTTCACCGACAATGTGCTGGGACGCGCTCACGCCTGCGCGAGGGCTTCTTTGTACCACGCCAGGGTGCGGGCGAGGCCTTCGTCGAGGGGGACGAACGGCTCGTAGCCGAGGGCCGCATGGATCGTGGCGATGTCGGCCAGCGAGTGCCGCACGTCGCCGACGCGCGGCGGCTTGTGCTCGGGCTTGACGTGCGCCGCGTCGAGCTGCGCGGCGATCGACGCCGCAAGCTCGTTGAGCGACACGCGGCTGCCCGTGCCGACGTTGAAGACCTCGCCCTTGAGCACGCTCTCGCTCGCCCCGGCGAGCAGGTTGGCCAGCACGGCGTTGGCGACGTAGGTGAAGTCGCGCGACTGCTCGCCGTCGCCGAAGATCGACGGCGACTGCCCCGCCAGCAGCCGCTTGGCGAAGACGGCGATGACCGCCGAATAGGGCGAGTCGGCCGGCTGGCGCGGGCCGAAGATGTTGAAGTAGCGCAGGCTGACGGTCGACAGGCCGTAGGCCGCGGCCCAGGCCCGCATGACGTGCTCGCCGCCGAGCTTGCTGGCGGCGTAGGGCGAGACGGGCATCGGCAAGTCCGTCTCGACCTTGGGCAGCTTGTCGCTGGCCCCGTAGGCCGAGCTGGAGGCCGAGTAGACCACGCGGGCCGCCCCCGCGGCTCGGGCGGCCTCGGCGACGCGGAGCGTGCCGGTGGTGTTCACGTCGTAGGAACGCTCCGGCTCGGCGATCGAGCGGGGGACGCTGCTGACCGCCGCCAGGTGGAAGACGACCGGACGGGTGTCGGGCTGGCCGTTGCTCCGTGCCGCGGGCGCGGCGTGGGCGGGGGGAGCGGGGGCCGCCGCGGCGCTGATTCCGGCGGCGGGGCTCGCGAAGGCCTCGGCGAGGGCGGCGTCGTCGAGGATCGAGCCGTGGACGAAGCGGACGCGGTCCGGCTCCATCTCGATCAGCTCGGTGAGGTGCTCGGCGGAGGAGTTGGAGAGGTCGTCGATGACGGTGATGCGGGCGCCGAGGCTGAGGAGGGCGTCGACGAGGTGGCCGCCGATGAAGCCCGCGCCGCCGGTGACGATGCAGGCCCGGTCCGCGTAGCGCGGCCGGAGCCGCCCGACATGTTCACTCGGCAACTTGAGCACGGTCAATATGTTAGCGACTTGTGGATGCGGCGCACAGGGGGATGCCCCACCCCGAGCACAGGTCGCAGGATCGGTCTTCGGACGGATACGCTTGGGCATGAACCCGCCGGCGGTCATCCGACGAATGGATACATTTCCCCGCGTCATCCAGGCGGCCTGCTCGGCGCTCACCCCCGACGAGGCCCGGTACAAACCGATCAGCGAGCGGTGGCCGAAGGGGGCATGGTCGGTCCTGGAAATCGTCTGCCACCTCGTGGACGAGGAGCGGGACGATTTCCGGGCGAGGCTGCGGGCCGTGCTCGACGATCCGGCAACGCCGTGGCCCAACATCGACCCGGAAGGATGGGCCGCCAGCCGCGGATACCTGGAGCGCGATCTCGCTGAGATGGTCGAGCGATTGGCGAAGGAACGCGCCGAATCGATCGCGTGGCTCAAAGGGCTGGATGAGCCGGATTGGACCGCGTCGTATGTTCATCCAAAGCTGGGCCCGATCCGCGCGGGCGATCTGCTGGTCGCGTGGGCTGCGCACGACGCGCTGCACCTGCGGCAGATCGCCAAACGGCTGCACGAACTTGCCTCGCGCGACGCCCCCGAGTTTTCGCCCGCGTACGCCGGTGCGTGGGGCGCATAGCGACGCGGGATGCACGGACGGCTCGATGCCGGACCCACCACCGTCAAGACAGACGCTCAGCGTGGGCGACTCACCGCCGTTCGCCCACGCTGCCTGCTGCCTGTATTCAGTACTTCCGCAGCACGCTGCGGACGATGCCCTGCACGCGGCAGTCTTTGACGATGATCGGCTGGAACTCGGGGTTGGCCGGCTGGAGGCGGATGCGATCCCCCTCGCGGTAGAAGGTCTTGAGCGTCGTCTCGCCGTTGGGGAGCAGGGCGACGACCCGGTCGCCGTTGGCGGCCGAATCGGTCCGCTCGACGAGGATGTAATCGCCGTCGAGGATCCCCTCGTCGCGCATCGACTCGCCGGTGACGCGCAGGGCGAAGATCGCGCCGGCCTTGCCGGGGCGCGGGCCGACGATGTCCATCAGGTCCAGCTCGTCGTGGTCGGCGATCTTCTCCACGGGGTGGCCCGCGGCGATCTTGCCGACCAGAGGGAACCGCAGCGGGCGGCTCTCGTCCGGCACGGCCACGCCCTCAGCGATCGACAAAGAGCGAGCCTTGTTCGGATCGCGGACGAGCGCGCCCTTTTTGATCAGCGCTTCGACGTGCTCGAAGACCGTGACCTTGCTGACGCCGATCTCGTCGGCCAGCTCTTGCATCGTCGGCGAATAGCCATACCGCACGCGGCAATCGCGGATCAACTGCAGAATTCTCAACTGTTTCGGCGTGAGGTTCATAACAGCCTTCCTCCATTCCCGTTCGCTTCTTGACGAACGTTGTTCGTGTTTCCAAGGCGTCGATGCCCGATGACCACTCCCCCGCCCCCGTTCCCCTCGCCGCACCCTGGTAGCTTGCGCCCTCCCCGTTCACCTCTCTCAAGCCAGCACCGATCGCTCCACCCTCGCGACGCGCCCGCTCGTGGAACGCCCCGGCCGAGCGTCCGGCAAGCCGGCTCGCCCGCTCCGCAGCCGCGGGACTGATTGAGGCCCGCCGAACTCCTTCGGCGAGGTCGGCCAGGTCGAGCCGGAGTGCGGCGATCACCGCCGCCTGCGCGTCGATGACGCGCTCTGCCGCCAGGAGCGTCCCCGCCTCGAGCGCTCGCGCCGACATCTCCAGAACGTCGCGTCCATCCGGCGAGCGCCCCGTCGACGACGGGCGGCCGCATTCGGTTGTCGAGACGTCTCGACCTGACCATCGCTTCTCCAAAGAACCGTCCCGGGCCGTGTGGTAGGACGTTTCGTAATCCCCGCCCGGCCCCAGCCGGACCAACGCGGACTCCGCGTTCCCCTCCCCCGCCAACGATGCCGTCAATCCGCTTCGGGCCGTCGCCCGTCCCTTCTGACCGATCGACGGCCTGAAGACCAGTGAACTCAACAGTGACATGGGCGCCTCCGTGCGTTCCCGATGGCTTCGACGCGAGACGCCCCGAAGCCATCAGCGTTTCGTGCTCGGGTTCCACCCGTGTGTCCGTTCTCGGTCCCCCGAGAAACCGGGCCTCATCAGCCCACTGCCGACCGACCGCATACATCTCCGGCCGATCTTCTGCGTTTGTACCCGCGGTCGCCTCTCACAACAACGATCCGCTCTCAGTCACGATCAACTGCCGCACGTTTCCTAACTATTGTCAGCAGTTGTTCGGAATACAATACCCGATCATCGGTTCCGAAACAAGGAAAATACCCAACTTTTTTCCAAGTTCTTTGGGTCTGGGACTCCAGTGGTTAACATACCCTCTTTTGCGAGCATATTCGTGTTTTTCTGGGGTTTCAACTGAATTTTCTGCCCGCGTTTGCCAGAGATTATCCAATCATGGCCAATTGACCGGGAGGGGTTTCCCCTATGGATAATATTGGCCAGCGTTCTGAAGTCGGAGGGCGTGCGGCACGTGCAACCGCCGCACACTCAGTGGTGCGGCGGCTCACCGGTTCTGTGCTGGTGGATGGTCCACGAGGGCGGCGGAAGCTCGCCGGTGGACAAGAAGGGTGGCCAACGGGACTCGAACCCGCGACAACCGGGATCACAACCCGGTGCTCTACCAACTGAGCTATGGCCACCATCGTGGCGGCCGCCGTAGGGGGGGGACAAACGGGCGGCCGACGAGGGATCGGCATAACCAAAGGCGGGCAAAGCCGCCGGGTCAACCAGACGGCGGAAGACCGCAAGAACATGCGATCCCGCGGGCGTGAGAGGCCCGATATCAACCGCGGGGCTATTGTGCCATGGCCGGGAGCGCTTTCGGACCATCCCTCAGCAGCCAGCAAGCGGTTCCGAAGACTATCGGCGGACCGGCGGCCGTTGCCGCCGGGCGGTTTCTTTTTTGAGCCAACCTGTCTTGAGGAGTTTGTGGCATGAGCACCATTGTCGCGCCGGATCTCAACCTTTCACCGGCCCGCCTTAAACGCAATCTCAGCCCGGCCGAGCTGGTCGAAGCGGCGCTCGCACGCGGCGAGGGGAAGCTCGCCGCCAACGGCGCGCTGGCCTGCCTCACCGGCGACCGCACCGGCCGCTCGCCCAAGGACAAGTACCTCGAAGACACGCCCGAAGTCCACGACAAGGTCTGGTGGGGGAACGTCAACCAGCCGCTTGCGCCCGAGGCGTTCGACGCGGCGATGGCGATCGCGACCGAGCACCTCAACGGGCGCGACGAGCTGTTCAGCTTCGAAGGATTCGTGGGGGCCGATCCCGCCCATCGCCTGGGCGTGCGGGTCGTCGCCGAGCAGGCGTGGCACGCGCTGTTCGCGCACACGCTGTTCATCCCGCAGGGCTCGCCCGCGGCCGGCGCCAACGCCAAGTGGAAGCACGACTGGACCGTCCTCAACGCCGGCAAGCGCCGCCTCACCGCTGACGAGCGGCAGCGCCTGGGCCTCAAGGGCGACAGCCCGGTCCTCATCGCCCAGTCGCTGACGCGCAAGACCGTCGTCATCCTCGGCACCGAGTACGCCGGCGAGATCAAGAAGTCGCTCTTTTACGCGATGAACTACGACATGCCAGAGGTCGGCGTCTTCCCGATGCACTGCTCGGCCAACGTCGACAAGCAGGACAAGGCCAACGTCGCGCTCTTCTTCGGCCTCTCGGGCACGGGCAAGACGACGCTCTCGGCCGATCCCAACCGCGCGCTGATCGGCGACGACGAGCACGGGTGGGGCGACCACGGCGTCTTCAACTTCGAGGGGGGGTGCTACGCCAAGTGCATCAAGCTGACCAAGGAAGGGGAGCCGCAGATTTATAATGCGATCCGCTTCGGCTCGGTGCTGGAGAACGTGCAGATCGACGGGGCGACGCGCGAGCCGGACTACGACGCGCAGCCGTACACGGAGAACACGCGGGCGACGTACCCGATCGACTTCATTGAGGACGCGGTGATCCCTTCGGTCGGGGGCAACCCGAAGAACGTGATCTTCCTGACGGCCGACGCCTTCGGCGTCCTGCCGCCGGTGTCACGGCTCTCGCCCGAGCAGGCGATGTACTACTTCATCAACGGGTACACGTCGAAGCTGGCCGGCACCGAGGCGGGGGTGACGGAGCCGACGCCAAACTTCTCGGCGTGCTTCGGTGCTCCCTTCCTGCCGAGGCCGCCGCAGGTGTACGCGAAGATGCTCGCCGAGCGCGTCGCCAAGAACAAGGCGCAGGTGTGGCTGCTCAACACCGGCTGGACCGGCGGGCCCTACGGCACGGGGCACCGCTTCAAGCTCGCCTATACCCGCGCGATGGTCACGGCGATCCTCAACGGCTCGCTCAACAAGGCCCAGTTCACGCCCGACCCCGTCTTCGGCCTGCCGATCCCCTCGAGCGTGCCGGGGGACGGGGGCGTGCCCAGCGAGGTGCTCAACCCGCGGAACACGTGGAAAGACGGGAACGGCGGGGCGGCGTACGACGCGCAGGCGAAGAAGCTCGCCAAGCTCTTCCGCGAGAACGACGCCAAGTACGAGATGCCCGAGGCCGTGCGCAAAGCGGGCCCGATCAGCTGAGATCGGTCTCGCATCGCTCTGAAAACCCAACGAGCCCGGGGAGAAGCCCCCGGGCTTTTGTCTGCGCACGGCGTATGTCCGCGCTTTCATGGTCGATTCACCCTGAGGTCACGTGGGGCTGCATCGTAAGAAGGAGTCGTTCTTCACATCCACGATCTCTTGCGGAGCATGGACATGGGCATGAGCACGATGCGGCTGACCGAGATGGCCGCGATCATGATGATCGGCGACGGGCTGTTGACGCTGATGGAGCCGAAGCGGCACGTCAAGCTGTGGCGCGACGGGCCGGAGTGGTGGAAGGCCGCGATGAACGAGTTCCTCGACCACCCCGCGGCGACACGGGCGCTGGCGGGCGTCGAGCTGGCGGCCGGGCTGTGGCTGGCGCACCACGCCCAGGAGCACGCGGCGTCTTCCGACCGTTGCTGACCCTCAGCGAGGCACGCGATGAGCACGCTCGAGATCGTGGCGATCATCTCTTTGGTGATGGCGGGGGTGTGCGTCCTGGTGGTGGTGATCGATCTTTTCCGCCGGCCGCAGCACATGTGGATCATGAACGCCGTCTGGCCCCTGACGGCGTTGTACGCCGGGCCGATCGGGCTGTGGGCGTACTTCGCCTTCGGCCGAAAAACCTCGCGCCGGGCGGTCATGGCGGCGAAGGAACGCGGCGAGGAGCACCCCGGCAAGCGGAAGCCCGAGTGGCAGGCGGTCTCGACGGGGGCGACGCACTGCGGCAGCGGGTGCACGCTGGGGGACCTGTGCGGCGAGACGCTCGTCGCCGCCGCCGGATGGACGATCGCCGGCATGTCCATCTGGGCCGCGTGGATCGTCGACTTCGCCTTCGCCTACGCCTTCGGCATCGCGTTCCAGTACTTCACCATCAAGCCGATGAAGGGCCTCTCGCCCGGCGAGGGGCTCGTCGCCGCCGTCAAGGCCGACACGCTCTCGCTGGTCTCGTGGCAGCTCGGGATGTACGGCTGGATGGCGCTGGTGGTCTTCGTCTTCTTCGGGCACGAGCTCCACAAGACCGACCCGGTCTTCTGGTTCATGATGCAGCTGGCGATGCTCGCCGGCTTTGTCACCAGCCTGCCGGCCAACTGGTGGCTGATCAACAAGAAGATCAAGGAACGCATGTGAGCCGGGGGACCGCCGCCCGACTCGATTCCGGCGGCGCTTCGCGGTACCGTGAGGGGGCTTTTTTCCCATTCTCCCTCCGAGCGGTCCATGGCACACACGCGAACATTCTGGGCCGACTTCAAACAGTTCTTCTGGCGCGGCCTGGGCGTCCTCCTGCCCACCGTGCTCACGCTGTGGCTGCTCGTGCAGGCGTACGGCTTCGTGCAGCGGCAGGTCGCCGAGCCGATCAACTCCGGCGTCCGCGGCGGGATCCTCTACCTGATGCCGCGGTACGTCGGCGAATCGCGCCAGCCCGACTGGTACCGCGTCGACGCCGAGGAGGTCCAGGCCTACCGCGCCCAGAACACCGTCAACAAAAACCTCACCGACGACGAAGTCCGCGCCCGCCTCCAGACCGAGGGGCTGCTCGCATACTGGAACGCCCGCTGGTACCTGCGGGCCATCGGCCTGGCGGTGGCGATCCTGGCGATCTACCTGGCCGGGCTGCTGCTGAGCGGCTTCATCGGGCGGCAGCTCTACGAAGGGCTCGAACGCCTCATCGGCCGCGTGCCGATCGTCAAGGCGGTGTACCCGCACGTCAAGCAGCTCGTCGACCTTATCCTGGGCGAAAAGTCCATGGCCTTCAAGAAGGTCGTGCTCGTGCAGTACCCCCGCCAGGGGATCTGGACGGTCGGCTTCCTCGCGGGCGAGGGGCTGAGCTGGGCCAACCAGGCCAGCGGCGAAGACACCGTGAGCGTCTACATCCCGTCGACGCCGACGCCCTTCACCGGCTTCACCATCACGATGCGCAAAAGCGACGTGCTGGAGATCTCGATGACGGTCGACGAGGCGGTGCGGTTCGTGCTGACGGGGGGCATCCTGATCCCGCCGGACGAGACGGACGCGGACCCGGCGGTGGACCCGCCGCCCCCCCCTCTCCCGCCGTTGCCCGGCCTGGGGCGCGCGGACGGGCCCGAGGCGGGGGAAACCCGTGTGACCGCGCCGGGTCGTCCGAAAACGGCGGAATCCGCCTCGACAACGCCCGCCACGCGTACGATGAAGAGCGTGGGGAGGCCGCGTGCCTCCTCACCGCCTTCGGCGTCCGCTCTGCCGTCCCCGTCTCCCCCGGTGGAGCCGCCGCCCGCCTCGGCGTAACCGGGGAAGCGGGCGGGCAACGGGCGACGGGCGGCGCAGGGCCGGGGGCGGGGGGGGGGCGGTCGACGGCCGCGTGAGACGACACGGGGGGCGGATGGGACGCCAGAGAGGAACCCTACACCATGCGTATCGATGTCATCGGCAAGCACCTGGAAGTCACCGACGCCATCCGTCAGTACGCCGAGAGCAAGGCGGAAAAACTCGTCAAGATCTTCGACGGCACGCAGCTCATCCGCGTCGTGCTCGTGCAGGAGAGCGGCAAGGACCACCAGTTCGAGGTCGAGATCGCCGTCGACGTGGTCAAGCACGAGGACTTCATCTCCCGCGCCAAGGGGACCGACCTCTACGGGTGCATCGACCTGTGCGTCGACAAGTCCCAGCGGCAGCTCCGCGACTTCAAGGAAAAACTGCGGGCGTGATGGACGCTGGAGCCGACGCGTGTGCACGCTCGACTCCTCGGTAGGTGCGCCACCCTCGCTCGCGCTTCGGGCTCGTTGCTTTGCTCAAATCCGAGACCCGAAAACCCGAGACCCGGAACCCGATCATGAGACTCACCGACATCATCTCCAAAGACGCGATCGTGCCGAAGATCACCTCGAAGCAGCGCGACGAGGTGATCGCGACCCTGATCGACGCGGCGGTGGCGACCGGCGGGGCCGACCCGTCGCTGCGGGATGAGCTGCTGGCCCGCGTGCTCGACCGCGAGCGGCTGGGCTCGACGGGCTTCGGCTGCGGCGTGGCGGTGCCGCACGTCAAGCACCAGGGCGTCAAGAAGATGACCGCCGCCGTGGGGCTCGCCCCGCAGGGGGTCGACTTCAACGCCCTCGACAAACAGCCGGTCTACAGCGTCTTCCTGCTGATGTCGCCCAAGGACAAACCCGAGGACCACCTGCAGGCGATGGAGGTGATCTTCAAAAACCTGTCGAATGAGACGTTCCGGCGGTTTCTCCGCCAGGCCCAGACGGCCGAGGAGGCCTGGGCCCTCTTCGAGCAGGCCGACAGCGGGCGGAGCTGATCCCCCCCTCCCCCCTCTCCCCCTCCCCCTTTGCTTTCCCTACGCCAGCCGCCGCTGCTTGCTTGAGACCGATTGGCCGCACACCCATCATGGAAGCCGCTCTTTGTCGCAACGCGTGAGCATCAACGTGACCATCGTCAACCGGCTGGGCCTGCACGCCCGCCCGGCGATGTGTTTCGTGGATGCGGCCGGTGAGTTTGTGTGCAAGGTGACGGTCAAGCGGGGCGACCAGGCCGTCGACGGCAAGTCGATCATGCAGATGATGATGCTCGCGGCGACCAAGGGGACGCCGCTGGAGATCGTCTGCGAAGGCGAGGACGCCGAGGCCGCGGCGGCGGCGCTCAAGAAACTCGTCGACGGCGGGTTTGAAGAGGAGTAGGAGCAGGGAGCAGGGAGCAGGGAGCAGGGAGCAGGCCGGATCGTTCTCATCCGAGACGCGACCGGTAGGGAGCGTGTCTTCTGTTCTCGCGTTCTACACGCTCGCTCCCGCTCGCGTCTCGTATGAGCGCATCAAGTTGAACCTTAGGATTCACCAGGCCGCAGCGTGTCGGATGCGCTCGATGAGCGTCTTTGCGTGCTGGGCATCTACGCCGCAGTCGAGCCATGAGGACGGCCGCGTCCAGACCGTCGCGCCGGACTCGGGGTCGATCGGCGGCGTATACCGCGGGATCACATGCCAGTGGACGTGGGCCATGACGTTGCCGAGGCACTCGTAGTTGAGCCGCCGGGGGGAAAAGGCCTCGTGGACGGCACGGGCGACGCCGCCGACGTCGGCCCACAAGCGGGCCTGCCGCTCGGGGGCGAGCTCGTGCAGGTGCTCGGCGTGGTCCTTGAGGTACAGCACGCACCAGCCGGGCAGGGGTTGATGCGCGTGCAGCATCACGACCGACTCGCGCAGCTCGGCGATGAAGAGCGAATCTTGCGACGGCCCTCGCAGACGCTCGCACGCGACACAGCTCATCTCATTCTCCGGTCCGAGACGCTCGCGTGCCGCAAACGCTCCCAGCGAAAACGATGCGGGGCTGAAACCTTGGTAGCTCGAACCTCAACACGCTTGCGGGTGGGGCGGGCGTCCCGCCCGCCCTGTGATCATCTCTAGGCATCCCCTATGGCGGGCGAGACGCCCGCCCCACCCAAGACCTGTTGTTCCTGTATCAAATGACATTCGGAGCGCGCCCCAACCTTGACATGATCCTCTTGCGCTTCGGTTCGTTGGCTTATGCCCGGTTCTCGACGGCCTGTGTCGTATTGCTCGCGGGCGAAGCGGAAGGAGACGGTTCGGGCGAGCGTTCGATCTTGGCCCCGACGAGGCGGAGGGATTCTTCCATGCGTTCGTAGCCGCGGTCGAGGTGGTAGACGCGGTTGACGGTGGTCGCCCCCTCGGCGGCCAGCCCCGCGAGCACCAGCCCGGCCGAGGCGCGCAGGTCGCTGGCCATCACCGGCGCGCCCACGAGCTTGCGCACGCCCGAGACCACCGCCGTCGGGCCTTGCCTGAAAATCTTGGCCCCCATCCGCGACAGTTCGGCGACGTGCAGGAACCTTTCGGGGTAGATCCGCTCGGTGATGATCGAGTTCCCCTCGCCGATGCACAGCAGGGCCATGAGCTGCGCCTGCAGGTCGGTCGGGAAGCCGGGGTGCGGCTGGGTCGTCACCTCGACGGGCCTCAGCACCCGTGAGCAGGTCACGCGGCAGGTGCGACGCAGCGGGTCGGGCCCTTCGGATTCGGGCTTGATGAGGCCGGCAAGATCGCCCGCGCTCGGCTCGCCCCCCCGAAGCCGAGCCGCCTGATCCTCGATCGCGACATTCACGCCGACGCGGGCGAGCGTGTCGGTGACGGCCATGAGGGCGTCCAGCGGGCAGTTATCGAGGACGAGGTCGCCGTTGGTGATCGCCGCGGCGAGCATGTACGTGCCGGCCTCGATGCGGTCGGGGATGACGCGGTGGCTGGTGCCCGAGAGGGCCTCGACGCCGTGGATGGTGATGCGGGGCGAGCCGGCGCCCTCGATGCGTGCCCCCATCGCGTTGAGGAGGTTGGCCAGATCGACGACCTCGGGCTCGCACGCCGCGGACTCGATGATCGTCGTCCCCTCGGCGAGGGTGGCGGCGGACATGACGTTGGCCGTGCCCAGCACGGTCGAGCCGAACGGCCCGCCGAGGAAGATGGTCGCGCCTTTGAGGCGGCCGCCCGACCCGTCGGGGCGGGACTGGGGGGGGCGTCCGGGGGCGCGGGCGATGATGTCGCCGGAGTCGAGGGTGATCTCCGCCCCCAGGGCCGCCATGCCGCGCAGGTGCAGGTCGACCGGGCGGTCGCCGATGGCGCACCCGCCGGGCATGGAGACGCGGGCGTAGCCGCGTTTAGCAAGCAGCGGCCCCAGGGCGCAGATGCTCGCCCGCATCGTGCGCACGATGTCGTACCGCGCGTGCGAGGAGGACTCGTCCTCGGCGACGAGGCGCATCGTGCCGCCCGTCGACGTCGGCCCGGGGCGGCGAGTCCGGTCGACGCGGCAGCCCAGCTCGGTGAGGAGCCTGGCCATGCTCTCGATGTCCGCCAGGTCGGGGACGTCGGTGAGCAAGAGCGGCTGGTCGGTGAGCAGGGCCGCCGCCATCAACGGCAGCGCCGCGTTCTTGGCGCCCTTGATCGCCAGCCGCCCGCTGAGCCGTACGCCACCCTCGATGATGAACCGGTCCATGGCCGAAAAATCCTCCTATCGCCCTCAAACCCCAAGACTCCCGAGAACGCGGAGAAGCGGAGAAAGGCGGAGAACGCGGAGCCTCAACATGCAGACCCAAAGGTTATCGAGAAACACGGAGCATTCTTGAATGCTGTTGTCTTCTTCTCTCCGTGTTTCTCGGCAGCCTCTGAGCTCCAACGAATGGTTTTCTCCGCTCCTCCGGCTTTTCTCCGTTTCTCCGCGTTCTCGGAAGCTCTGCGCGGCGCGTGATTCACCCCGATGATTTATCGGCCGAAGGGGGATTGTTGCCGCACATCGCGATTATGGGCATAAGCGGCGCATGAAATCGCGGATGAAAAGGGGCGAGAACCAACGGCGTGGTGATCGACGCCCGCCCAAGCCGCACATCCCGAACCCTTTGCCGGGCCGAACATGGTTTTCCTCGCAGGGAGGTCGCCGAGTTAGCCGTGTATTGCACTGTATGAGCGAAGAGGTCGGCCTGCCCCGCTCGGCACGGGGGCGGCCGGTCGGACGGCGCTCGTGCGTCGTGCGGCATCCAAGCGTGCCCGGCCGAAAGGGACCCATCCCATGTCAGCCAAGCCTTTGATCAACGCGTGCCTGGGCGTCGCGGGGATCGTCACGGCGCTCGTCCTCTCGGCGGGCACCGCCAGCCCCGTCACCGCCTCGGACGACCCCAACGCCTCGCTCCCCGCGAGCCTGACGCTCGCCGGCGTCGTCCGCGACTTCAAGGCCCTCAACCAGACGGGCGGCCACCCGGACTTCGAGAAGGTGCCCGACGGCGGCTACGGGCACTACGTCTACATCTGCGCCGACCAGCTCGACCAGGACGGCAAGCCCGTCTACGCCTCCAAGGGCCGCAAGCTCAGCGTCAACTACCGCGACGCCAGCGGCCGCAACATCTGCCCGCCCCGCGGGCACCTGGCCGCCAAGAGCGGCGACCAGGCCGGCTCCGTCGCCTCCTCCACGGGCGGGGCCGTGACCGGCGGCGACGCCTTCAAGCAGTGGTTCCGCGACGTGCCGGGCGTCAACATGTCCGCCCCCCTCTCGGTCAAGCTCGTCCGCCAGACGGGCACCAACATCTACTCCTTCAACGACAAGAACGACGCCAAGTACGCCAACCTCGGCGGGTTCTTCCCCATCAACGGCGAGCTCTTCGGCAACTACTCGAGCACCGGCAAGAACTTCCACTTCACCTACGAGCTCAACACCAAGTTCGTCTACAAAAAGGGCTCCGGCCAGGTCTTCACCTTCATCGGTGACGACGACGTGTTCGTCTTCATCGACGGCAAGTGCGTCATCGACATCGGCGGCGTGCACTCGGCCGTCAGCCAGACGATCGACCTCGACCGCTGCTCGTGGCTCGTCGACGGGCAGGAGTACTCCCTCAAGTTCTTCTTCGCCGAACGGCACACGACCCAGTCGAACTTCCGCATCGACACCACGCTCGTGCTCCGCAACGTCGACCTGCCGACGGTCTCCGGCCTGTACGACTAAACACACGGCCCACAGGCTCGGCCTGTGGGCTTTTTTCAAGGGCTTTACTTCCCCCCCTTCGCCAAGGCCCTTCCCGGGGTTGCACGCGACTCTGGCGTAGCCTCAGCCCCTACGCCGCAACCCTGGTGTTCCTTACGCATCGCGGCCCGCGTCCATCCCGGACACGGGCCGCGTTTCATTCAGGCGTAGGCAGCAGGGAACAGGGAGCAGGCGGCAGGTTCCAGAACGCGGCGTCGGGCAACATCCTGCTGCCTGTTGCCTGCTCCCTGCTGCCTTTGCATCACTTCTTCTCGGCGTACTTCTTGGCCTCGTCGTCCGAGAGCTTCGTCACGCTCTCGATGACCACCGGCTCCTTCGGCACGTCGCCGTGGGGGCCGTGGCTGGCGGTGGGAACCGCCTTGATCGCGTCGACGACGTCCATGCCCTCGACGACCTTGCCGAAGACGGCGTAGCCGGCCCCGTCGTTGGGCTGGTCGAGGAAGGGGTTGTCCTTGACGTTGATGAAGAACTGGCAGCTGGCCGA
Source organism: uncultured Phycisphaeraceae bacterium (assembly GCA_964652945.1). Classification (GTDB taxonomy): domain Bacteria; phylum Planctomycetota; class Phycisphaerae; order Phycisphaerales; family UBA1924; genus CAZZDW01. Next base: position 7,653 of record CAZZDW010000040.1, on the reverse strand, counting down.
GTCGGGCTGGTTGCCCAGGCGCGCCATCGCGACCGTGCCGCGCTCGTTCTTGAGCCCGTTCTTCCACTCGTTCTTGATGGGCTTGGCGGTGGGCTGCTTCTGGCTCATGTCCTTGGTGAAGCCGCCGCCCTGGATCATGAAGTTGGGGATGACGCGGTGGAAGATCGTGCCGTCGTAGAAGCCCTCCTCGGTGTAGTGGAGGAAGTTCTTGACGGTGATCGGGGCCTTCTCGGCGTTGAGCTGCAGGACGATCTCACCCTTGCTGGTCTTCATGCTGACGTACACGAGCTTGGCCTCCTCTTCGTGGCTGGGTTTGTCGGCGCCGGGCGCCTTGTCGGCGGGCTTCTCGGCGGGTTGTCCGCCGGCGGGCTTGTCCGCGGCCGGCGTGGACGGTTCGGTCTGCTTGGGCTCAGCCGGCGCGGGCTGGTCGGCCCACGCCGTCGCGCCCAGTCCGAGCGCGGAACCCACGAGGCACAGCACGCCGCCGACGATGAGCACGGTCTTGTTCATGGCACACCCTTTCTTGCACACCCCCGCTTACTCGGGGAGTGTAGACAAAGACAGAGGCCCAGGGGTGTATCCCTGGGCCTCAAAGAAACAGCGTCTTTGATGCTTGAAGGACTATCCGCGGCTGCCGCGGCCGCCGGTCTGCTCGCCCTTGCGCGTCCCTTCGGCGAGCAGGGCGTACGCATCGACGACCAGGCGGTCGCCCGCCCCGCTGCCGCCGCGGCCGCCGGTCTGCTCGGACTCCAGCGGCGAGACCTCGGCGCTGCGGGCGTCGAGCGCCGGCGCGGACGTCGCCGCGGCGCCGACCTCGTCGGCCATCGCGACCACGCCGACGAGGACGGCGAGGATGAGCGCGCCCTTCTTGCGCAGGTCGGCGAAGACGCCGCGGACCTCCTTGCGGGCGCGCGAACGGATCTGGTCCACGGTGTTGACGGCCGTCTGCCCGCTGTGCACGCGCTCGATCGCCTCGTCGCACTCGTCGCTCGCCGCGCCGAGCGCCAGAGCCGCGCGGTGCGCCTCGGCCTTGTCGGGCCAGGTCGCCGCGAGCTGCTGGCGGACGCGGACGTTGACGCTCGTCCGCAGCGCGTCGAGCTCGGCCTGGAGGTCCTCGTGCTGGTCGAAGTCGACCGGCGAGGAGCTGGCCGCCGCGAGCCGCTCGGTCCGGCTCATCTTGGCGACGTACCCCTGCTCCGCGGCTTTCCTCCGCCAGTGCTTGCGGCAGAGGGCCACATACGCCCACCGCGCCAGCAGCTTGGCGTGGTCCACCACCCGCCGAGCGGCCGAATCGGGATCTCGCTCGCCTTCGAGCAGCGGCTTGCCGCCCTCGCGGGTCATCCGCCACACGCGGTCGTCGACCCACGCCATCATGTCCTCGGCGGACATCTGGTTGTCGGTGAGCGAGCGCGACGAGCTGCGGCAGGCCCGCTCGATCGCCGGCTGGGCCTTGTCGGCGTAGAGCCGCCAGAACGCGGCCTCGTCGGCGGCGGTTGTGAAAAGCGGCTCGGTGTTCCGGCCGCCGCCGCTGGGCTCGACGGGTGTTTCAATAAGCCGGTTGGTCTTCTTAGCGGGCATCACGCACCTCCTCCCACGCGCTCATCAGCGCGTCGAGCGCCGGCGACTCATGCCGAATCGCCGCCAGCCGCGGCTCATAATCCAGATACGCCGTCAGGTCCGTGTCGGGCCGGAGCAGGTCTTTCCGCTTCAGCAATGCGCGGAAGATTTTCTCGGCCTGATCGGTGTAGCCGCAGAAGAAGAGGGCCTGCGCCCCGGTGAGCATGATCGGCACGCTGGTGGGCGCGACCTCGCGTGCCGCGAGGAAGTGCGACAGGGCGGCGTCGTAGCGTTCGAGCCGCAGGCAGCGCTCCGCGAGGTTGCCCTGAGAGATCTCGATCCGCCGCGGCGTGTCGGCGTGCTCGAGGGCGATCTCTTCGTAGACCACGGCCGACTCGGTCTCGCCGGCGGCGCTGAGCACCAGCGCCCGGTGGTGAGCGACGGCCCACTCGGCGTTGGGGTGGTCCTCGGCGTTGGTCGCCTCGTACTTCTCCAGGAGCGCTTCGAGCGAATCGGCGAGGCGCGAAGCGGCATCGTGGTCGCCGGCCGCACGGCACTCGTGCAGCGCGTTGCACTGGTCCATGATCGCCGACTCGATCGGCGACATCGACGACGCCGTCGGCGACGTGACGAGCGTCGTGTCGCCCGCCCCCGCGCCCCCGTTCCTTCCCATCACCTCCGCCGTGTCACGCGAAAAGATCGACATGGCCCACCTCGTTTCCCTCACCCGCCCGCCGCCCCCCACCGTTCTTCCCCCCACAGCTCAACGACGCAGCGCCGCGGTTACTGCACGCTCACTTCATTCTTTCACCGAGCACCGCCGCATTCCCTTTTCCCCCCTCCCCCGCCCCCCCAACCCCCATCTCCCGCGGAGTACCGCCCCGACAGACCACACATCGTTACAATTCATAGAAAATACTTCAAACACCCCCCGTAACGCCTTCTACCGCTGAGAACCGCCCGTCCTGACCAAAAATCGTTACTTTTCATCGAAAATCCTGCAAACACCCCGCTCCAGCGGTCTCGGCCCGCCCGCGGGCGAAATCTGGGGAGAAAAACGCCCGCCCTCTGTCAGACGCACGGCACGGTCGACGGTTCCGATCCGTACAGCGGCCGCTGCGGGATGCGGCAAGACGCCGGGAAACGCCGACCACACCCGACGACTTGCGGCAACACACTCCCGTCTCGTTCATCCAAAGAGGGTCGGCAGGGCGAGACCACTCGCCCACCGCACAGGGGGTTTTTCCCATGAATACGTCGAAGACCATCCATCGAACAGATGCACACGCTACGACACGGCTCCTCGGGCCGGGAGGGCGAAGGGGTCGGGAGGGGATGAAGATCGGGACGCTCGGCATCGCGGCGATCGGGGCGCTCAGCCTCTTCGGTGCCGCCCCGGCGAGCGCCGGCGATTTTTCGCTCTCCGTCCGGCTCGGCGAGGTGTGCGCGCCCACGCCGCGGGTCGTGACGCGCACCGTCGTGCTGCCTTCGTATGAACCAAGGTGCGACTACTACGCCTACGCCGGCACGCTGACGATCGACGGGCGCGACTTTGTCATCGAGACGAGCCGCAACATCGCCTCGCAGTTTGTCGAGGCCTTCCGGTGCATGGGGTACTGGGCGTCGAGCGACGGCTGGAACATCCGGGTGAACCGATCGCTGTCGGGGCCACAGGTCTGCTGGCGGAGCGGCGACTACTGCCTCGACATCTCGAAGGACTGCGACCAGATCTTCCTCAAGCCGACGGCACGCTCGTGCGACTGGTCCGTCGAGCTCGACTGGTCGTGGGACTGGGACCACGGCTGCTACCGCGACACCACCTACCGCTACCGCTATTGCAGCTCGTGGTGGGAGCCCCGCTACCACCGCGGCTACTCGATCTTCTTCCACATCGGCTCCTCCTCTCATGACCACGATCGGCACGACGGACGCTTCGATCGCCACGACCGGGACGACCGCCGCTGGGACTGGCGCGAGCACCGCAACGACCTCGGCCGAGATCGTCACGATCATCACGACGGGCAAGGGGGGCGCGACCGGGGCTGGAACGGGCGTGACCGGCACGACCGGCGTGACCACGGGCGCGACGACGGCGTGAGCCGTTACGACGGGCGCACCGATCGGCCGAGCACGCCCGGGCGCGACGCGCAGCGCGACAACGACCGTCCGGGGCGCTTCGGCAACAACAACGCCGACAACACCACACGCGGCGGGCGCGACTCGCGCAACGACTCGCGCAGCGGAGCGGGCCGCGGCTCGACCGAACGCGAGCGAGGAGGCAACGCCCGCGCCGACACCGGGCGCGGCAGCAGCAACGGGCCCGACCGCACCGGCGGACGCGACGCGACGGCCGGCAAAGCCGTCAACCCGATGAACCCACGCGGCAAAGACTTCGGCCCCCAGCCGACCGTCGAACGGCCCCGCAAGGATTCTTCCAAGAAGAAGAAATAGCCGGCGGACGACCCGTCCACCTCTGGCTCGCGCCAGAGGCTCTCCACATGCACGTGCTCTCTCTCCCGGAGCCTCTTGCGCGAGCAAGAGGTTCTTTTCCTATCACCACTACACTGCCCCCTGTATGCACCTCCCCGCACCGACGCTCACCGTTGCGCCCGCCGAGCTGCCCGCCGGCGGGCGCGGCTACCGCCTGCTCGCCGAGATGGTCATCCCGCGGCCGATCGACGGCGTCTTCGCCTTCTTCTCCAACACCGACAACCTCGGCCAGATCACGCCGTCGTGGGTCAACTTCCGCGTCCTCAAGCCGGACGGCGTGCACCCCGTGCCGATGCAGGACGGCACGCTCATCAACTACCGCATCTCGCTGCACGGCGTCCCGATGAGGTGGCGGAGCCAGATCACCGCGTGGGAGCCGCCCAACCGGTTCGTCGACGAGCAGCGCAAAGGGCCGTACCGCGTGTGGGTCCACGAGCACCGCTTCCGCCCCTTCGGCGAGTCGGGCGAGGCGACGCACATGACCGACGAGGTCTTCTACTCCCACATCGGCGGCCGGCTCGTCCACGAACTCTTCGTCAAACGCGACCTCGTCAAGATCTTCCGCTACCGCCAGCAACGGCTCGCGGAACTGCTGGCGAAGATGGCGTGAGCGTCGAAGGGAGGTGCGTTTGACGCACTTCGCGTAAGCGTACCTCGGATGAGCCGAGATACTTTCATACGAGACGCGACCGTAAGGGAGCGTGTGTAACCGTCCTACACGCTCGCTCACGCTCGCGTCTCGTGTGAGAGCGCCAAGCTCGACAGCTCACCACACTTTCGACGTCATGAATCGCGGCGCGCCGCGCGCGACCTCCGCGGCGTCGGGCCTCACGACCGAGATCAGGCCCGAAGGCTCGGTCGTCGTCCGCAGCCGCTGGTCGGGCGAGACGCGGAAGAGCCCGCCGTCGAGGACCGCGCCGAGCTCGATGTGCAGCGACGGGGCAGTGATCCCGCCGCGGATGCGGGCGCGTGGCCCCAGCCACACCTTGCCCCCTGAGACGATCTGCCCCTCGACATAGCCGTCGATCTGCATCCCGACGCGCGCCTCGATGACGGAGGCGACCAGGTGCCCCCGGCGTTCGACGGTGAGGTAGCCGCAGGTCTGCAGGCGTGCCGCCCAGCAGTTGCCGGAGACGACCAGGTCGTCGATCGTGACGCGCTTGTAGCAGCGCGGGCACGAGCACGACATCGCCCGCGCGGGCACGGTGAACGCGCGGCGGCAGTGATAGCACTGCACCGAACGCGACGGCGGGTCAGGGGCGGTGCGGAGATGGGTGGTGAAACCGAGCACGGCGTCAGAGCCCGCACGGCACGCAGGGCGCGGGAGTGCTCGCACGCGCGAATGCCGTCGGCCGGGAGCGGCGCGGCTCTCCGAGTCGCGCCGGCAGAAATAGTCTCGGATCGCAGCGCTCCGCGCTGCCGAAGATTAGAGGGCCGCGGGCCAAAGGCCGCAGGCCGCGGGCAAGGCCATGTCGGAATCTGACGATCGGTAACCCTTCAGCCACCGACGCCTGACGCCCGACGCCTCACGCCTTCTTAGTGATTGCCGTTGTCCGTGCCGTTGGCGACCGGCTCGGGGCGGCTGCGGCCCATGCCGGCCAGACGCGCCTCCAGGCCGGCGAGCGTCTGCTCGATCTCGGCCGGCTTCTGCGTGTTCACCGGTCCGTGCGCGGGCACGGGGCGGGGGGCCGCCGAGATGCCCTGCGGGCGCTTCTGCTGCGGCGGCTGCTCGTCCTTGAGGTTGTGCGCCTCGGCGCCCACGCGGACGTGGCCGATGAACGTCGCGCCCTCGGCGACGACGAGCGTCGTGGCGACCACGTCGCCGATCACCTTGGCCTGGGCGTTGAGCGTGATCCGGTCGCGGGCGGCGACGTCGCCCTCGACCATGCCGTCGACGATCACCGTCTCGCCCTCGACGGCGGCCTTGCAGACGGCGCCCTCGCCGATCTGGATCTCGCCGTTGGCGCTGATCCGCCCCTCGAACGAGCCGAGGATGCGGGCGGTGGAGTCGAAGTGCATCTCGCCCTTGATGTGCGTGTCGGGGCCGATGACGGTCGTGGCTTTCGTGTGGTCGTTCATGAGCGTTCCTTCCAGTATTCGTGCGGGGCCGAGGCGTCGACCCCGCGTGGTCCGTTGGCGTGCGGCAAAACAACCGGCCGTGGCACAGTGCTCGCGGCTGCGCCCCCCGTTCCCTCCGCTCCCGTCACGCGCGGGCGCGAGCCACCGGCGTTTCACGCCCAGCGCCGGTGCCATGCTCTCGATCGTCCAGATGACCCCCGCACGCCGCACTTTCTGGGACCGGCGCGCACAAGTCTTTTGAGCGCGCGTTCTTGCGCGTCGGACGGTTTTTGCGCCCCCGCGCGTTCTCGGACGTGCGGGATCTGCGCACAGGACCGATAACGCGCGAGTGAGACGGGGCGTGCCGCCCCGCGCGTTGCACAAACGCCTGAACGGGGCGATACGCCCCGTCTCGCGGGATGCTGCTAACTGGTTGCGATGCCGCTGGTGCGGAGAAGGGTTTTGAACCCATCGCCGAAGACGAAGTTGTGGGCCGGCAGGTTCATCCCTGGTGCGGCCATGCTGTTGTCCAGGTGGCTGAACATCAGGTCGATGCGGCCGATGGGCTGGTAACCGTCTGCGGCGCGGGCGTGGTCGAGGAGCTCGACGGTGCCACGGGTCGCCGCCCCGGCGGTGTCCATGCGCTCGATCTCGGCGGTGTACCGCAGCGTGCACCCCGGGCCGGCGTCGCGCGACAGCTCCGCACGGCTGATCTTGGCGAGCACCACCTTCTCGCGGAAATCCTCGGCGTGCCCCACCAGGATGCCGGCCGACTGGGCCATGCCCTCGATCATGAGGCTCGCGGGCATGATGGGGAGCGCAGCCACCTTTTCGCTTGCCGCGAAGTGGTCGTGCAGGTGTTCCTCGGCGAGGGAGATGTTTTTGATCGCGACCAGCCGCTGACGCGGGACGAGCTCGATCACTCTGTCGATCCACATCCAGCGCATGGGAAACTCGGGTTCCGGGTTCCGGGTTCCGGGGCTCGGGGCTCGGGGCTCGGGGCTCGGGTGACAGAAACGCCTTCGCGGTGATGTTTTCGGTCTAACCCGGACCCCGGACCCCGAGACCCGGAACCCGACTTACTTCCCCAGCTTGGCCTGCACAAAGTTCACGACCGTATCGACCGTAAACACATGGGCCACCTTCGACACCTGCGGGTCCTGCTCGAACTTCGAGAAATCCACGTGCGGCAGCCGCTGCTTGAGCCCGGCGATCCCCTCCGGCGTCACCCGGCCGTCCTGCACGTACCGCGGGTCCTGGGCGACGCCCTCGGGGAAGAGCTCGCCCTGGCCGATCTTGAAGCCGAAGGCCTGCTCGAGCTTGAAGACAATGTCCAGGAAGTCGATCGACTCGGCGCCCAGGTCCTTCACCAGGGAAGCCTCCGGCGTCACCTCGTCCTCGTCCACGGCCAGGGCGTCGACCAATACCTCGCGGACTTTATCGAAGATCTCGTCTCGTGTCATGGGGGAGGATGGTACGCGGGTGAGCGTTCGGGGTCTTGGGTCTTGGGTCTTGGGTCTTGGGTCTTGGGTCTTGGGTCTTGGGTCT
>CAZZDW010000039.1:0-28870 GCA_964652945.1 uncultured Phycisphaeraceae bacterium | reverse complement strand
TCGCCTTGGGCTTGTGCTCCATGCAGACGGCGCGGACGGCGTCGTAGTCGATGCGTTCGAACTCGGCGTGGTCGGGCGCGTAGTGGAGGGGGTAGTGGACCGGCTTATAAAAGATGCCGGAGAAGTTGATCTTCATGCCGTGCGAGAGGTGCCCGCCGTCCTTGAGGACGAGGGAGGCGAAGGTGTCGCCGGGCTGCATCATCGCCATGAACGCGGCCGTATTCGCCTGCGCGCCCGAGTGCGGCTGCACGTTGGCGAACTTGCACCCGAAGAGTTGGCAGGCGCGGTCGATGGCGAGTTGTTCGAGCTGGTCGTGAAACGTGCACCCGCCGTAGTAGCGGGCCCCGGGGTACCCCTCGGCGTATTTGTTGGTCAGGCAGGTGCCCATCGCGTGCATGACCGCGGGGGAGACGTGGTTCTCCGAGGCGATCAGCTCGAGGGTGTGCTCCTGGCGGTCCGACTCGGCCGCGATGAGGTCGGCGATCTTCGGGTCGGCGGCACGGATGATCTCTAAACCGGCAACGGCGGCGGGGTCGTGGGACATGGTCGCAGATGGTAGAACGGTGAATCCCGTGAGACGGGGCGTATCGCCCCGTCGGTGTTCCGAGGTGACACACCCCGTCTCACGCTCGTTCCTTTTTCAGCTCTTCGACGAGCGCACGGGCGAGATACTCGACCTGCTCCAGCGTGTTGTACCGCTGCATGGAGATGCGGACCCAGCGGGGGACGGGGTCGGTGAGCCGTGATCCAGGTCGGGGGCGGAAGATGATCGGCACGACGATGCCCCAGTTGAGCCGAAGGGCCTGTTCGAGGGCGTCGTGGTCGCGGATGGGCGGCGTGCGGGGGTTGGGGACACGGTCGGGCAGGGGGATGGTCGCCAGCGAGCCGAGCATCTCGTCGGGGGCGGGCGGGGCCTGGTTGAGCGCACGGCAGAGGATCTCGCGCCCGGCGAGGGTCGCGGCGCGGTTGGCCGCCATGACGCCGGGCCAGCCGCCTTGATCGGGCGCGAGCGTCGGCATGAAACGAAGCGAGGCCGGCACCGTCAGCCACGGCGTGGGGTCGAACGTGCCGAGGTAGTCGAACTCGAGGTGCAGCCGCGTGCGGTCGGCGCGGTCGGCGGAGGCGCCGCGCGAGACGACGAGCGGGTGGAGGGCTTCGCGTTTGTCGGCCCTCGCCCACAGGAACGCGGCCCCCTTGGGCGCGCAGAGCCACTTGTGGCAGTTGCCGGTGTAGTACGCCGCACCGATCGCGTCGATGTCCACCGGCACCATGCCGGGGGCGTGCGCGCCGTCGACGAGCGTGTCGACGCCCCGGCGGTCGAGCTCGCGCACGAGCTCGGCGACCGGGAAGATCAGGCCCGTTCGGCTGGTGACGTGGCTGAGCAGCACGAGCCTGGTCCGCGGCGTGACGGCCGCCATCACCGCGTCGAAGACGTCCTGGGGTGAGCAGATCGGGAACGGCACGTTGGCCCAGACGACGCCCGCGCCGGTCTTCTCGGCGTAGCGGCGGAGCGTGCTGTTGCACGAGCCGTATTCCTGGTCGCTGGTGACGAGCTCGTCGCCTGGCTTGAGGTCGAGCGAGGCGAGGACGGTGTTGACGCCGTGGGTGGCGTTGGGCACGCTGACCAGGCCGTCGCCCCGGCCGCCCCCCCCCGCCCCGCCATCGGCGTTGAGGAAGCGGGCCAGCTCGCCGCGTGCCTCGTCGAGCAGGGCTTCGAGGTCGTACTCGAAGAACCGGACGGGGTCGCGTTCGAGGCGCTCGCGCCACTGCTGCTGGGCGTCGAGGACGGGCTTGGGACAAGCGCCGAACGAGCCGTGGTTGAGGAAGACGACGGCCGGGTCGAGGCCCCAGTGGCGGGCGTGCTCGGACAGAGCCGGGAACCCCGGCCGACGGGAAGAGGCGGTCGACATCGCGCAGACGGTAGGAGCCCACGCGATCGTGGGTGCCGTCGAGAGCGGCCGGGTGCGGGGCGCGTGCGGGAGCGGCTACTGCGCCATGAAGATGCCGGTCTGTCGCAAAGCCGTGAACATGTCCGGGTGGGCCTGGATGAACGCGAGGTTTTTGCCGAGCACGGTTGTTTCATCAATCGGCCCGATGACGCCGCTTGCCAGTCGCGCGAAGTGCGCACGGACGATCGCCGCCCGGTAGGCGTCGTGCTCCTCGGCGGTGAGCCCGGCCTTCTCGAGCGCCCCGGCGACCGACGGGTATTCGGCGGCCATCGCGGGGGTGTCCATCATCAGGACGGTGGCCGGCATGTCGCCGAGCATGAAGGCGACCGGTTTCTGGTGCGACATGCGGGCGCTCCAGACGATCTCCCTGGGCTGTTTCATGAAGACGCCCCAGAAGGCGGTCATCTTGTCGAGGATCTCGCCGGTGAGAGCCGTGTCCGACTCGGGGTCGGCGGGCTTGGGGAGCGGGATGTGCGGCGTCATGCCCCAGCTGTCGGCGAGCCAGCTCCACTCGTACGCGCTGTTGGCGGGGAAGACGCCGTGCGGGCGCAGGGCCAGCACGCTCTCGACCTGGTGCCCCTCCTCGCGCAGGATCTGCGAGCGGCGGAGCACGATGGGGATGAGCTGTTCGCCCGTGCTGCCGCAGAGAATGAAGCGGGTGTCGGGCTTGATCGGCCCGCCGGTGGCGGCGAGGGGGATGAGCCCCGAGAGGGGGAGGACGCGGCTGAAGATGTCCTGGTTGCTGCAGCCGAGGTAGTAGGTGAAGCTGCCGCCGTCGGAGAAGCCCGCCATCGCGATCCTGTCGGGGTCGATCGCGTAGTTGGCCAGCACGTGCTTCATCGCGGCGTCGATGTTCTTGACGTCGTAGTTGTGCAGCGGCCGCACCTCGATCTTGCCCAGCTCGCTGGACTGGACGACGTGGGCGGCCCCGTCGCTCGCCCGGTCGCTGATGATGTCGGCGATGACGTCCAGACGCCCGGGGATCTCGGAGTTGTTGAGGAGCAGGATCATGCCGTACTCGTCGGCGAACTGCTGCTGCTGTTTGAGCACGGAGAAGGAGTCGTTGCCCCCGCCGTGCGAGTAGACGACCAGCGGCACGCGTTTCGTGCCGACGCACGATTCGGGGACGTACACGAGAAACTTCGGCAGGCCCTCGATGGTGTGCAGCCCGGCCTTGGCGTTCTCGGCGCCGGTCGCCATCTCGTGCGGACGCACGCTCAGGCGTGCGGCGGTCGCTGCCTCCTCCGCGGTGAGCGGCCTGGGCGAGGTGTCGAGCTGCGGCGGCTGGTACTGCTGCGCGAACGCGTCGGCAGCGGCGAGCCCGCCCAGACACGCCGCGAGGAGACACGCAAGAAACGGGTGCTGCCGGCCACGGTCGGGTTGGTGCATGGGGTACCTCGGGTCTGGATGATCATGTTCGCAACGGCTTTACGTGTATAGACGGAATCGAAGAAAGTTGCGGTGGCCCGGCCTGATTTTATGCGAACAAGAGCGGTGGAAATCCAAGCCCCCCGGCAGGCTGTCGCGTGCGGGGGGGAGGGGGGGGCGGTTCATGCGGGCACCGTAGCGGGCTGCTCGGGCTCGTCGCCATCGCGGCCGCGCGGAGCGGGAGGCGGTGGTGTGTCGGCGAAGTCCATCTCGCCCGTGAAATACAGGCTCAGGACGTGGAGCGCCTGCGCGTAGACCCGCCGTTCCTGCGGCGAGAGCTCGTAGGCCGGCACGGTCGGATCGGACTGGTCGACCAGCCACCGGTGATGGCTGACGTAGCCGAGTGCCGCCCGGACCTTCTGGGGCAAGGGCCCTTCGGAATAGCACATACGCGGTACCTTGTTCGGCGAAGTGAGCACGGCACGGGGAGAGCCTTGGGCCGTGGAGGAGATGCCTCGACAGCCGACGGGGGTTGCGCCGAGATGGCAACCACGGCCGCCGATGCGCCGGCGAGGAAGACGAGTGGGATGGTGAGATCAGAAGTCAACGGGCGCGACCGCGCCCGCACGGCGGGGCGGTCACATGCTCAGGCGGCCGGCGAGGCCGGCGGGCTGAACAGCAAGATGGATATTGCGGACTGCCATACGACGCTCCATCGATCGGGGGCTTTCAAGAAGCCCATAGAGAAAGTGCCCCCCGAAGGACTCGAACAATATCGGGTTTCGACGGGAAATCCAGCCGTCGGCGATTCAAGCGGCAACAAATCCGGCAACAACCAAGCGGGCGGCGGCATATTGACGCCGCCGGCGAAGCCTTGCCAGCCAATCGATCCTGACTTGGCCGCTGTGATCGCGGCGTGGCCCGACCTCTCCCGGCCATCCGGGCGGGGATCGTGGCGATGGTCAAGGCGGCGGCCACGGCTGCTATCACACAACCCGAGGAGAAATCCCATGGCCGGTAAGCCCGCAGGCTTGTGCAATGCGTATGCCGCCCTTGTAGAAGAAAAACGCCGGCGACGTAGCCGGCGATCTTTGAAGCGTCCAGATGTAGAATGGTGGTTATTGTGGAGCAACGGCAGCTTTGAGGGCGTCGTCAATCGCTTGTTCAACCATGCCGTCGGCGGGCTCGATCGGTCCCATCCACGCGATTTTGCCATCAGGACCGATGAGAAAAGCGGCGTTGGTCGCTCCGTTCGTCCTCGCAAGCCACTTCATGACAAACTGCACGCGGGTATCAATCCCGACCACATACGGCATCGCCTCAGCCTGCTTGTCGACGTACTCACGCAACTCCTTTGGTGTTGCCATCTGAGGGAGGCCGTTTTCGGCGGCAACCGGTATCGGGCATCCGATGCCGATGACAGTCAATTGCTGCTTGTACATCTGATGGATTTTGGCGAGATGAGGGATGGCTTTGAGATTAATCTCAGGATTGGTGTCCCACATCTGGAGCAAATAGACGTGCCCGTTCTTGAACTCGTTGACAGCCTCGCCTTTGATCCATTCGATGCCGGACAAGGCCGGCGCGGGTGAGCCGACGGCGAGCTTTTCCATCTGCGGCTTCTTTGCGATCGGCGCATCCTCGGGGTCATTCTCCACGTCCGGTAAAGAATCTGGCGCAGCCGCCGGCTGTTTGTCGGGCTCTACCTTCATTGCCGCTGCTTTTTTCAGTGATTCGAGGATTGCCTGCCTAAAAGCATCCTCAGACGGATGACCGATGAACGCGATCTTCTCTTCGCCGTCGACGATCAACACATGCGGCACGCCGCGGCCGCCCGAAGCTTCCCACCAGGTCTGGTATACACCATTCCGCTCTTTCAGCTCATCGTACGCGATGGTGTACGCGATTTGATCATCGTGTTCTTTGACGAATGTACGGAGTCTTTCTTCTTCGGATACCTTAGGTTCCACAAGCTGGATGATCGTGTGCTCGTGCGCATCCACACCGATCACCGTGAGCTCGGGATGATCCTTCTGGAGTTGCGAAAGATGGGGGATCTGCGCTCGACACGGCAAGCAGCCGGTATCCCAGAATTCGATCACATAGACCTTGCCGCGGTCGAATCTTTCGACGGGTTTGCCTTTGATCCACTTGTCGACCTTGAACTTCGGCGCGGGCATGCCCACTTTCAGCGTGGGTTCGGGCCGCTTGTGTTCTTCCGGAGTTGTGCTGGTCGGCAAGGGTTGCAGCCCTGTCCCGAATGCCGGAAGAGCGAAGGCGATGATGACCGCGCTTGCGCATGAAGCGAACAACACGGAACGACAACGATGCATACATGACCCTTTTTAAAAGTGCTTGGACAGGTGTGTTCGGCATTGCCATTACGGTTGTTTGTTGTCCGACACACTCAAATGCACGAGCGTGTGCAGGATCGGATAGCGAACCACACAGCGATAAATATCAAACTCGGTGCCGGCCCATCCCATCTGCGCAATAAGATGCTCGACCATCTCCGCGTACCGCGGCAGAGACGGCGTGTTCATTGCCGCCAAATCCGTCCCGAGTTGCTGCGGGGCCTCGCTGATGGGCAGTTTGAGATTCGGAACCTCACGGATCAGGCTCTCGAGCACCCGCAGGTCGCCGTGCGTGGAGACGCTGAACGTCGCTGGGTTCGATCGCCCCTTTTCCACGAGCAGGTCCATGACGAGCAGTTCCGCCGGCACCAAGGCCACCTTGCTCATGGCGTACCCGCGATGGCCGCTCTCCGCCGAGACGCGAAACCCTCTCGTCGAGCCCGCGGTGAAGAAATCGACCGCGGCGCCCCGGCCGACGCCGTCGAACTCGATCTGCGTCCCTCGCATCCCCGATTCGTCCCGAATCTCGACAAGCCGCGGCGGGGGCTTGCTGCCGAACTCCTCGAGCAGGTGCCAATCGTTCGCGGTCGCGTACGGGTTCCGGAGCACATCCGGGTTGTTCATGGTGTACAGGCCCGCCGTGCCGCTCAGACGCAGCGGCATATTGGGCCGCTGCACCTGGACCTGCACGTACCCTGTGAGATTGATGACATCGATGGTGTTCGGATCGGCATGCCGCATAATGACGCAGGCCTGCAGCGTGCCGCACTGCAGCCCCCACAGATGGCTGTTGCTCTTGAAGGCGGCGCGCCGGTGCGCCAGATCCTGGCTGGTGACTTCTTTATCGCCCGATTCCGTCATCGCATTGGTGATGAGCGAATCAAACGCTCCACGGCCGCCGGCACGCTGCCCGCCGCCGCGGCCTCGTGTTCCGCCTTCGCCGGCGTGCCGGTGCACGAGTTCCTCGAACGCCGTATACGCCTGCCGCACACGCCCGATCGAGGCCGTCTTGGCTCCCAGCTTTTCCGCCGCGGCCAGCAGCCGCTCCATCTGCCCCGGCAGCGGCACGTCCACCGCCGCGGACAACGGATCGTCCACGCTGACAACCCGAAACGCCCGCCACGCCAGCGTGTAATCGACGCCGAGCACGCGCTGCAGGTGCCGCGCCCGCTCGATCGGCTCCGGCATCTCTTTGAAAAGCCGCGACAGCGCCCGCGACAATCCTTCTAGCACCGGCCTCGCATCGGCCTCCAGCGACGGAACATCCTCGACGCCTCGCGCCCCGCCGGCGGTTCTCGGACCGCCGGCGGGCGACGCACCACGCCGCCCCTTGCCGGGCCGCGAAGAGGGTGGGGGGACAGGCTGCATGACCAAGAGCGTATTCACACGGCACTCTCTGTGAGCCGGGGCGTGCCGCCCCGATCCGCACGCACCGGATCATCCGGCGCGCGTGCCGGCGGCCGCTCAAGTATCGGGCCGCGCCGCCCGATTGTCAATATTATTTATGAATATTCTTGACGAGCCATCGATCGTCGATTAGTCTGAAAAGAGCACGAGCTTTCCGTGCCGCTGATCCGCGTTCGCGGAGGCGTCGTTGCATTCAGCCGGCTCGGAAGAGCCCCCAAAGGAGGATCTGATGTTCAGTACCAGGCATGTTGTCATGGGCGCTGCCGCGCTGGTTGCGGCTGCCGCGTGCGTTCGCTCCGCTTCCGCGCAGCTCGTCGTGGGAACGGATGCGCTCTCCGGCGCCGAGATCACGCTCATCGACCTCAGCGGGCAGAGCGCCCCGCGCACGCTGGTGACGGGGCACCGCGTCTCCGGCCTGACCGCCGACGACGCCGGGCAGACGCTCTACTGGGTGACGCTCAACTCGCCTCGCACCTTGTGGAAGGCGGCGTACGCGCCCTCGGGCATGCTCACGCCCGTGCAGGTCGGCGTGCTGCCCAGCACGATGAGCTCGGGCGTGAGCTCGCTCGCCTGGGACAGCGCCGAGAACAAGCTGATCGGCTTTGATTCACTGGGCCAGATCTGGGAGCTCGATACCACGGTGCAGGCGACGATCAACTCGACGCTCCTGTGGACCTGGCCGAACAACGTCGACTCGTTGTACGGCGCGGCCTTTGACCCGCAGAGCAACTCGTTTTACGGGGCCGCTGCTATCAGCACGAACTTCACCTCCTCCGGTCCGAGAGCGATCAGGCACCTGCAGAAGCCGCTCACGGGTCCCACAATCTCGAATACCGCCGAATATTTTCAGAACGAGTTTCTTCGATTCAACGGGCTCGCGCTCGGCAACGGCCGCGCGTACCTGGTGAATGGAGGTGCTCTGTTTTTTACGCCCGTTTCGGTCTCCGATATCGCGTACAACCTGACGACGAATACGTATGAAGCGATGCCGCAGACCGGCATTCCCGCCGCAGAAGCGGTGTGGGCGCCCGGGCTGCTGACGCCCCCCGCCGGGACCAACCTCGTGGTCAGCGCGGGGGCCCCCGAGAAGTGCGCCGTGCCCGCCGGCGGCACGCTCGTCTACTCCGTCCACATCGACAACTTCGGCGCCGACGCCTCCGGCCCGGTGACGCTCACCGTCGACCTCAGCCCGGGCGGCGGCGCATCGTTCGCCGGTTCATCGCCCGCGCCCAGCTCGTCGACGCCCACGCAGCTCACGTTCAACCTCCCCTCGATCCCCGGCTACGGCCCCAGCGCGTACGCCGACGTCCAGATCCAACTCAACGCCCTGACCCCCGACGCCGACGTCTCCATCAGCGCCACCGCGACCGCAGCCGCCGACATCAACACGAGCAACAACAGCGCGAGCGCCGGCACGCACATCCGGCCCGTCGCGCCGACGACGGCCTCCATCAAGGGTATCTTGTCCACGAAGGCCGCGCTCGCCAACTCGGTGATCCCCGGAGGCGGCGGGCTCTTGTTCCAGGACTTTGAAGACCCCATCGCGAGCACCAACGGCGGCTGGTGGACGGTGAGCGGATCTTACAATACCGATGGAAAGCCTATCGCTCTGCGTTCACAGACCGGCGGCTCCCCGCAGTCGATCGTCTGGAGCGATTCGCCGACCCTCCCCGGACCGGCCATGCCCGGTGGCGTCCGTTTGCAGAACATCGATAGTTCTAACGTTCGTATCAACAACTCGGGCACGATTCTTTTCAGCGGTGATGATACAGGGTCCGCCTTGACCGACAAGGTCGTCGTGACCACCTCGGACGGCGTGAATTTTAACATCCTCGCCCGCGAACGTTCACCAATCCCAACCCAGCCAGGTAAAAATTACGGCAATACAGCGCTCGCTCAAGCCCTTCTTGATAACGGTAAAGCGGCCTATTGGTTCAACTCCAGTCCGGGCGGCGAACGCTCGCTCTACACGGACAACGGGAACACGCTCTTCGTCAAGCCCGGCGTAACTATGCCCAGCGGTGCTTCGGTCCCGCTTTCGGCCTCCAATGCGCCCGGCAACGTAAGCTTCAGCGCGGACGGAACGCACTCGATCTATTCCGCCTATTTGAGCACAGGATTCGAATCCAGCGACATCGTCGTGGTTGCCGACGGCACGGTCATCCTCAAAGGCGCGACAACGCCTCTCCCCGGAGCCGATCGTGTATTCCAGGGCGACGGTCTCTCTCCTAGCGAGACTAGACCTCTCCGCATCCGAATGGGCGCCGACGGCGTCTGGATGCTCAACGATGCATCAGCGATTGATCGAGACGTGGTCATCCGGGGATTCGGCACGACCATGGCGCAGGTCTTCAAGACCGGCGACCCGATCTTCGAGGGCTCGAGCGAGGTCTGGAGCGACCTGCAGAACCCTGTTGCGTCGGATTTCAATCCTGCCAATACCTTCTTTACTTATCAGCCCAGCGGCGACGGGCACTTTGTGATCGGCGGGTACATCGAGAGCTCGGACCTGTGGACCGACACCGCCCTCGTCCTCGACAACCTCACCGTCATCGCCCGCGAGAACGACCCCGTCGACCTCGACGGCAACGGCCTCTTTGACGACGGCGCGTACATCCGCTCGTTCGTTCGCATATTTGGGTTCGGAACGAATACCGGCCGAGTCGCCTTCCTCAACGACCATTCGATCCTGGTGAGCGTCTCGCTGCGGGCCGAAGAGGACGCGCTCTGCCGCACGAACAACTTCCCCGACGAGAGCGCGATCGTCCGCATCCCGCTCCCCCCGACGGGCGCGTGCTGCGTGGCGGGCGTGTGCCAGATGGTCAAGAGCATGGCCGATTGCGCCACCCTCGGCGGCTCGTACAAGGGCGACTACTCCGCCTGCGGCCTGCCCGGCCAGGCCTCGACCTGCTGCCCGGCGGACTTCAACCACGTCAACGGCGTGACCGTGCAAGATATCTTCGACTTCCTCACCGCCTGGCTCGCGGGCTCGCCCTCGGCCGATTTCAACCATGTCAACGGCGTGACCGTGCAGGACATCTTCGACTTCCTCACCGCCTGGCTCGCGGGCTGCTGAACGTTCTTTTCCTCTACTTCCTCCTCTTTTCCTTCGGCCGAAAGGCCGCCGGCAGCGGGACACGACTGCCGTTTCCCCTCTCTTGCCCCGTTTCGCGGCGGGGCAAGGGTTTCTGGTTTCGGGCGTGGCCGCCCCTTCGGCCTGTGGTACATTGCATACGGAGACGCTTATGCGGCGTGCGTTCACCCTGATCGAACTGCTGGTCGTCATCGCGATCATCGCCCTGCTGATCAGCATCCTGCTCCCCGCGCTCGGCAAGGCCCGCGAGGCCGCCCGGAAGACGATGAGCGCGGCCAATCTTGCCGCGCTCTCGCATGTGCAGGCGTCCTACGCCGCGGATTTCAAGGATTCGTTTGTGAATCCCTTTGACCGGCGGACAGGCGAAAAATATCCCGATGTCGGATTAGGTTTAGTGGGTGAAAGCGTTGATTGGTGGACGATCATCATGCCGTGGCACAATATTGTAGGTGGTCAAGGTGTCAACGGACTCAGGAGTTCTGCCTATAACCCAAGGGATTCGCTGCGCTGCACCGAAGCGTTCAGCGCGGATTGGGCGTGGTACGCGAGTTCGTACTATTCGTCGGACGGGCTCGTGCAGGGCCTGCCGTATCTGCGTGACCCCCGGGATTCGGCGATTATCGCGCGGGCTCAGCGTTTGCAAATCCAAAGAACAACGACACGCAACGGCGTCGAGCTTTCCGTGTTTGACAGCTCCTATTGGTTCCCGCCGCTCTTTTGGCTCGGTGCCGAGCGGTACGCCGACGAGAAGTTCCAGCCGCTCAAGAGCACGCCGGCGAGTGCGAACCAGGACGTGCGTATGCTGCGTCGGAACCGTTTCGGCGATGTGCTGTTCACCTCGCAAAAAGTGATGCTCTTCGAGCGGTTCGACTGGACCGTCAAGAACAAGCCCTCCGGCACGGCCAAGGGCGCCGTGCCCGGAGCGGCCCAGTGGAACAACCCGATCGCCAAGCCGCAGTGCGCGTTCGTCGATGGCAGCGTCGCGACCGTGCGCATGGCCGACGTGCACGCGCTCGGCGACAGCGCCGATGCAAAGGTTGCGGCGACATTCAGGCCGAGCGGCGTGTACGACCCGCTCATCACGTATTTGGAGTACTCAGAACTCTTCAATCGCCAGAAGGACACGGACCCCTACGAGACCGGCAAGTATCCTTTCGACACGAGCACCACGGCCTGGCGGCAGTATTTCTACGCCACACGCAACGGCGTCAAGGGCATCGATATTCAGTCAAGGACGAAATGACGCTGGACTAAGAACGTTCACGGATTGTGAGCCCTCGGAAAGTTCTCATGGCGACAGACGAGGCCAAGGAACGCCGGCGGGACGAATGGTTCGAGTTGTTCCAAGCGTATACCGCGGCGGCTCAGTGCATTTTGTATGTGCGATTTATCGTGCTCACGCTGCAATCGAGCGGCATGCACCCGGCCGTTGTTGCGCTCCGAGAGAACAAAACCGTATGGATTGAGACCAACGGTGAGCGCAGGGATCTGAGCCGCGCCGAAGTTGAGGCGATGGTGCGAGACGTGGAGTCCGCGAACGGGCCGCAGATGGTTGGCTTCATGCTGGGCTTGGGCGGGGCAATCGGGCAACTGCATGAGTATCGCAGGGCTATTTGCAATGTGGATGAGTTGTACGATGCCGACAGGAGCGGCGTGTTCCGTGCGCTGGACTTTACAGAAGGGTCGGCTCTCGGCCTTGCCTATCGTGTCTTTGAGAGGGTGTTGAGCACGCTTTGTATCTCATCTTCTTTTCTCATTTCTCAACGGGTATCGCGTGAACGGCTGCGCGAAGCGATCGAGGCCGAGTTCCGGCCGGGCTGGTTGAGTGGCGCTCTATGGGCGCTGAACACGTTCGAAAAGCTGGACGTCGGCGAGTTGCACGTCGCGTTGAATCGGGAGCATCGGAAGGCGAAGCAGGCTCTCGATGAGATGAGGCGAGATAAAGGGCTTCGCCATTCAGCCATTGAGCCGCACCAACTGGTGGTGATAAGCATGTCCGAAGAAATCACGGATATGGATCGATTAAAGGCCGTGCAGTTGCGTATTCGGGCGCTCGCCAATGAGCACCCGTGGTTCGCTGAAGCGCTCCGTGCGGCGTTCCTCGATTTCAATGCGTTGCTTGATCGCCGCCAGGCCGAACAGAAAGCCCTCGATGCGCGGGAAGCCGATATGGCCTACGACCTGCTGCGGCGCGGGATGCTGCGAGATCCGCAGCCCGAGACGGCAAACGATTGCATCATGCACAAAGTCACCGGCTTGTGCCCGGCCCTGCTCGCGGAGGAACTTAAGAAGTTTCCGCGGTCCGAAGCTTTGCCTAAGGATGTCGAGCAACGAGGAGCCGCCGCCGCGCTCTCGGCGATGGAATGGAGCCGAACCTACAACGATCATGGCCTCGCCAAGTCCGCGGCTAAGTCGATGGCGGACGACTACAACACCAAGATCAATGCCGGCACCCATGTTCCTTTTACCTGGTGGGTGGTAATGCCCCGTCCGGCCGACTGGTCGCAGCCGCTCGATCCGTACGAGCTCGACGCCGAAACGCTGGCGTGCTATTCGGAATTGGACTACCTCACGATCGCGTTGTACCGCCTCGGCGGCTTGGCGGACACGGGGGCCATCCGGCCGCGTGTTCCCGAGCCTGCGGATACGGGCGACATGATCCATGACGTGGGGCTGCGGCTGGTTTGGGAAAATCGTCTGGCGTGCTTTGACGAGCCGGGGCGCAAGGTGACCGAGCCTGACCCGGTCAAGTTTCCGCCTGGGGTGGCCCAACAGATGCTCGATGATGTCGAGGTCTGGTTTCGGTCGGAAGTTGAGCGTCGCGCAGAACTCGATGACGAGCTTGGAGTCGTGGTGCCGACTATGGCGGATCTCGCGGCAGCGGTCGGTATCAGCAACGACACGTTCGGGCGAGTTCGGGAAGCCGCGGGGATCGTGACGACCGAAACCGGCGCGGCCGCCAGCCACCGCCGATACAGCCCCACCGAAGTCGATCGATTGATCGACGCCGCCCTCAACGGCGCGTTTCGCGAACGGATAGCGATGGCGGAAAAGTGGGCCAAGTGGGGCAACAAGTCCGCAAAGAGGCTGCAAGGCCGCAACAAGGCCGCAAATGGGAAATAGTCTCTGACAGTCGCGATATGCCCGCCAAACTGTGGGCATGGACGCACAATACATTCGATTAGAAGCGTTGGCGAAGGCGACGCGGCTTCCGGCCGCCTGGCTCCGGCGTGAGGCCGACGCGGGCCGCTTGCCGTGCATCCGTGCCGGGCGGCGGCGGATGTTCGACCTTATCGCCGTGCAGAAGGCGCTCGCCGAGCGGCAGGAAGGCGGGGTGCCGCGTGCCAAGTGACGCGCTCGTCGCTCCGACATTCTCTCCCATGCTGGTCGATCGGCGAGAGGCCGCACGGCTGCTCGGCGTCTCCCCCGGCACCATCGACAACCTTCGCTTGCGCGGCGAGCTTCCGTCGATCAAGATCGCGGCACGCCGCCTCTTCGACATGGCCGACCTCCGCCGGTACGTTGAGCGCCGGAAGGCGGTGGCCGAGTGAGCACGCTTCAACCGCCGCCGGGTGTTACGGCCGAGGCCTGGGCCAAGATCGCCCGACTCGACGGCAACCGATGGGCCATTGTCGAGCGCGACGCTTCAGGCGAGAAGATCGGCACCGCCTACCGAGACGCCTCCGGCGGCAAGACTTCCCGCACGGGCGGCAAGCGGGGGTTGATCCTGCCGTGGCCGTTGCCGGCGTATGCCGGTTCGACTGCCAGCAATCCCGTCTACATCGCCGAGGGCGCGTCGGACACGGCGGCGCTGCTCACGCTGGGCTTCGACGCCGTCGGCGTGCCGATGGCCGGGCATTGCGGCATGTTGCTCGCTCACCTAATGAAGAACCGTCATGTCGTGCTCGTAGCCGATGCCGATACAGCCGGCCGGCGTGGCGCAAGCAAGATCGCCGCCCGGCTCGTCGAGCAGTGCGAGAGCGTGCGCATCATCGAGCCGCCGGGTGGTGCGAAGGACGTTCGAGAGGCCGTCGTCGCCGGTTCGGATCGTGCGGCGTTCGAGTCGCTCGCCGCGGTTGCGCCCCTGTTTGAGCCGGACAACTCGGACAAGCCGGTGCGGCCGCAGACCGGCACCCCGGTCCTTGTGCGGCTGGCCGACGTAACGCCCGAGCCGGTTCGGTGGCTATGGCAGAACCGAATCCCCCGCGGGCGGCTTTCGCTGCTCGTAGGAAGGCCCGGCGAGGGCAAGAGTTTCGCCACGGCGGATTGGGCCGCCCGTGTCACGACGGGGCACGCATGGCCCGACGGCTCACCCTGCGAACAAGGCTCGGTGTTGCTGGTGTCGGCGGAGGACGACCCCGCCGACACCATCCGCCCCCGGCTCGATGCGCACGGCGCGGACGTGAGCCGCGTGCATTTCCTCCGCGGCGTTCATTGCATCGGGCCCGGCGGCAAGCCGTGCGAGGCGATGTTCACGCTCGCGGATTTACCGGCTCTCGAAGCCGCGCTTGCCGCGATGGACGTGCCGGGTCTCTGCGTAATCGATCCGATCGGGAGCTTCCTCGGCAGCAGCGCCGATGCGCACCGCGACAACGAGGTCCGCGGCGTCCTCGCCCCGCTCGGACTCCTCGCCCAGAAGACCGGCGTGGCGATCGTTCTGGTCGCGCACCAGCGCAAGAGCGCCGCGTCTCACGCCGACGATACGGTGCTCGGCTCGCGCGCCTTCACCGGCATTGCCCGATCGGTGCTGCACCTGATGCGCGACCCGGACGATGACGAACGACGGCTGCTCCTCCCCGGCAAGTCCAACCTCGCTCGCCCGGCGGACGGTCTGGCGTTCAGGATCGACGGCGACCCGCCGCGGCTTGTCTGGGAAGAAGGCACGGTCGCGGCGACCGCCGACGCCGTCCTCGCGGCACACGCCGGCGGCGGGTCCGGCACCAGTTCCGCACTCGATGAAGCGAAGGAGTGGCTCCGCGACACGCTGATCGACGGCCCGGTTCCCGCCGTGGAAGTGAAGAACCAGGCGGAGGCCGACGGCATCGCGTTGCGGACACTCCAGCGCGCCAAGCAGGTGCTCAACGTCGTGGCGACCAAAGAGGGGTACGCCGCGAAAGGCCGCTGGGTGTGGGTGATGCCCCATAGTGCGCCAGCCTAGCCAAAGGACGCCAAGCGTGAAACCCTGACGCACAACGGCGATCTTGGCGCACATAGCAACGGCTCTCTGAATGAGGACCGGCGGACGGCTTGATTGTGCGCATATTCTCTCGTATACTTGGAAACATCTATGACCCCTGCTCGCCAAGCCCATTCGACCATCCGGCGATGTGTGGCCGCCGACCGTATCCGGCTGACCCAGCTCTTCCGCGTCCGGCTTGTCGAGAGGGGCGTGCTCTGGGCCGACGTGCTCTCGCTGGTTGACTCGCCCGTCGAGATGCGGGGAGACGGTTATGACGATCAGGGCCGATCCAGGTGGATTCTCAGCGGACGGGCAGCAGACGGCATCGAGATGGGGCTTGTCTGCGTGATCGGTCGGGATGAGGCCGGGGAACTCGTGGTATTCGTGACTGCTTTCTGGGAGGATTCGCAATGAGCACCACACGCCGCGCTTCAACCCGCCAACCCGTCGACGACGTGCCGTTCACGGCTCGGCTGCCCGACGGCCGAACGCTCTTTGTGCTCGTGCCCGCCAAGTGGTGTGTGGAGGCAAACGGCGAGGTGCTGTTCAAGCCCGAGGCCGTACGGCTCATCGACCGTGTGCAGGCCCTTGCGACCAGGACGCCGAAGGTTCCGACGCCGGGGTACATCCGCACGTTGCGGGAAGCGCTCGGCATGACGCAAACGCAGCTCGCCGAGCAGGTGGGCGTCACCAAGATGACCGTGGCCCGCTGGGAATGGGGCAAGATGGAACCTAGCCCGGCGGCGGCCAAAGCCCTCGACAAACTCCGCCGCGACGCCGGCCGGCGAGGGACCGTGATCGCCGCGTAAGCAGGACAACAGCAAGTTGAGCGGCAGTAAAGAGAAAGGGGCGGTGAGACATGGCAAGCATCGGATGGGAAGGCAAGCGGGCGCGAATCATGTTCCGTGATGGGGACGGGAAACAGCAAACCATCCGACTGGGCGAGTGCCCGAAGTCGGACGCGAACACGGCGCGTATGGCGATCGGGCATCTGGTGATCGCCAAGCGGCACGGGAGCGTGCCCCACCCCGACGCGGTGCGCTGGCTGGGCGGCATTGACGACGTGCTGTACGCCCGCGTGGTCGCGCACGGGTTGTGCCAACCACGGGATGCCGCGGCGGTGGTGACACTGGGCGAACTGCTGGAACGCTTCGACGCGACGGTAGCGGTGAAGCCGACAACGCAATACAAGTATCGTCAAGTCGCCGACAGCTTGCGGTTGTTCCTAGGCGCTGCCATTCCGCTGGCGTCCATCACGCCGGCCCACGCCGATAACTGGCGCAAAGCCATCGCCGAGCCGCAGGCGAACCCTGCCGACAAAGCCGAGCCGGCGAAGGTGCTGGCCCGAGCTACCGTCGCCAAGCGCGTGGTAATCGCCAAGGGTGTATTTCGGAAGGCGGTGCGGTGGGGGTACATCACGTCCAGCCCGTTCGCCGACCTGCGGGCCGGTTCACAGTCGAACCCTGACCGGGCGCACTACGTCACCGCCGAAACGATTCGGGCGATTCTGGCGGCGTGTCCCCATGACGAGTGGCGGGCGATCATCGCCCTGTCGCGATTCGCGGGGTTGCGCTGCCCGTCCGAAGTTGTGGGGCTGCGGTGGGGCGACATTGTCTGGGACAAGGGCCGGATGACCGTGCGAAGCCCCAAGACGGCCGGGCACGAAGGGCACGCGGTGCGGGTGGTGCCGATTGCCCCTGAGTTGCGCCCGATCCTCCAGAATCTCTTTGATCAAGCCGAGCCGGGAACCGAAGCGGTGATCCCTCGGCTCCGCGATCCGGGCGTCAACCTGCGGACGCAGTTCGAGCGGATCATCGCCAAAGCGGGCGAGAAGCCCTGGCCCCGGCTTTTCCACAACATGTGGGCTTCTTGTGCCACCGACTGGGTCGAGCGGTTCCCCGCCCACGTCGTGGCCGGGTGGCTGGGGCACAGCCCGATGATCGCGGCTCAGCATTACCTGCAAACCCGCGACGCCCATTTCGATCTGGCGGCGGGTCTCGGGGGGCCCAGCAAGGCGGCAGCAAATCCGGCAACACACACGCGCCGAAGCGGTACTACGCGTGCACAGAGCAACACCCGAAAACCGCAAAAACACGCTGAATTGGTGGGGGTTGGGACCGGGTGTGATCCGGTGGAAAATGAATCAATGCCCCCCGAAGGACTCGAACCTTCGACCCGCTGATTAAGAGTCGCCCTCACAGACCTTGCGGCTTGACACGGCAAAATGCGTGAACGCACGAAAACACTGTGATTTCAGGCATTTTAAGCGTACACTTCAAGTGTTCGCGTGCGATCTCGTGTGTAGCCGGGATGTAGCCGTGAGTCGATTTCGTAGCCAGGGCGTAGCCATGACAGCGAGTGACGATCGAGAATCAGTTGGTCGAGCGTTTCCCGCAGCGGTCGAGCCGGAACCCGCCGCCACCTTGGAGCCGCGGGGTTCCCGCACGCCGTTCACCGACTACACGCTACATCGCGTGGCCCCGCCGTCGTCGGGTGAGGTGGTCATCCCCGACCCCAATCAACCCGGCTTGATCCTCCGGGTCACGCCCAACGGGGTACGGACGTTCACGCTGCGCAAGCGCGTCGGGCACCGCGTGTTGAAGATCAAGCTGGGGCGGATGCCCGGCATGACAGTCAAGGCGGCGCGGACGCTGGCCCGCGAGAAGCTGACAGTCATCGACCGGGGCGACGACCCGCGCCGGGATCGCACGAAGGGCGAAACGCTGGGCGACGTGTGGACCGACTACTACGCGAAGCGGATCAAGGGGAAGCGCCGCACCGCCGACAAGATGAAGGCGGCGTTCGACCACCACCTCGGCAGAGCCGTCCGCGAGCCGTTCAGCGAGTTCATGCGAGCGGACAAGCTCCAGGCTCTCCACGCACGCATCGGCAGGAAGTCGCCCATCGCGGCGAATCGCGTCATCGCCCTCCTGTCCGCGGTCCATTCCTTCAAGATGGGCAAGTCCGCGCCGAACCCCTGCAAGGACGTGGAGCGGTTCCCCGAGCACGAGCGGGACCGCGCCCTAACCCGCGAGGAGTTGCCGCGGTTCCTCGCGGCGCTGGAGGCGTACCGCCGGGACTACTGCGTCATCAAGAGCACGAAGCGTGGCCATCGCGAGGCGGGCACGCCGCGGGAGAACCTCCTCGCCCAGGCCGACGCGATCGAGGTTCTCCTCTTCACCGGGCAGCGCGCCGGGAACGTGCTCGGCATGAAGTTCTCTGATTTGGACTTGAACGCGAGACATTGGCGCATCGCGGCGGAGCACTTCAAGAACGGACGGCCCCACGTCGCCGTCCTTCCTCCGCAGGTGGCCGAGTTGCTCAAGCGGCGGCGGGAGAAGGCACAGGAGGGGGCCGTGTACGTCTTCCCGACCTCGGACGGCTCAGCGCCAATCCCCGACGTGAAGCGGGCATGGCGGCGGGTGCTCAAACTCGCCGAGATCGACCCAGAATCAATTCGGTTACATGATTTGAGGGGTACGGCAGCGTCAATGCTCATCGAATCCGGTGCGGCCGCGCCGATCGTGGGACGGCAACTCGGGCACAAGTCGCAGCAGACTACGCAAAGGTACATGAGCCGGTTCGGCATCGACCCCATCGCGGAGGCGGTGGACAAGGCGTCGGAGTACATGCGGGGGCTTGGCGCGAAGAAGAACGAGGAGAGCCGAGCATGAGAAAGCCCGGTCAGGCTAGAGTTCACGTCGACCCACCGGATGCCATCTGGGAACCCATTATCATCGACGACGGGTACGCCGTGCAGATTCGGCTGACGCGGGCTGCCCGCGCGGTGATGAAACACGTGGTGAAGAAGCAGGGACCGTTCCCGAGCGATACCGCTCGCTGGCAAGCCTTCTATGCCGCGTGGTACGACCAGTTCATGCCCAAGAGCGAGGAGGAGCGGCGGCTCGGGCGCTACCGACTTCGCGGACTGGGTAAGGAAAAGATGTTCCTCCGCGCGCGGTTGTCCAACCGCGCCCAATACTACGACAACCTGCTCTTCCATCACACTAGAACAGGACGGAAATCCCTCGAATCATTTGCTCGCATCGCCGCTCGACGGCATCCCCATTTTCCTCACCTCTCTACCGGCACCCGGTTCTACCGGCGGTACGTGCTCGACGACGAGAAGGACGGCCTCATCGGCAGCGAGCGGATATCCGCCCAGCTTTGGCGGCTCAGCCTCGACGACTTTCTCCAGCAGTTCCCGGACTGTGGGCGGGACCTGGCGGAGTTGAGGCGTGACGATCCGCCGCCGAGCAAAGGGCGAGCCAAGCGCCGCTAGTTCGACGCTAGTTGGACCTTACTATCGAGTCACGTGCAAGTATTGTTTCTCCGTAAGGTGGATGACGCCACACGGAGAAATCAATATGCGCCCGGCAAAAACACGTGACGTAGAGCGGCTCACGCTCGGACAGTTCAGCGACGATGACTTGCTGACCTGCGAAGAAACTTCGCAAGTGCTAAACGTCAGCCCGCACACGTTATCGGATTGGCGGTGGCGTGGCCGCGGTCCGAAGGCAACCCGTTGTGGTCGTTTGGTTCGCTACTTCGCTCGCGACATTCGCGCATTCCTCGTTACAACTCAGGTTGGCTCCGCGACCGCGGAGGCTTGAGCAATCGCGTCATTGCTGCTCGGCGTTCCTTTTATCTACTTGGGTTGTTCTCGCCGGTAAATTGGAATGGATAATTTCTCTCTACAGCTACGATGCGATCCTGTTGCAGCGTGGGACTTTCTCAAGTCCTTCTCGCCGGACACGTCGGAACTCATATTGTCCATTCCGCCTGCCGGAGGCGAACCGTTCGGTCGGCGGTACACGCGAGATGAGCGATCCTCGTTCATAGCTAATCTCCCTTGCGCAAATGATCGGTTGGATACTTTTGTTTCTGTCAACCTCCCGCGCGTGGTGATGCACAAGAAGCCCAAAAAGAAGGAGATCGGCACCATTCGCGCCGTCTTCGTTGATCTCGACCCGGACAAGTCAAAGCCCCTCTTCGAGGAGCAGGATCGCATCAGAGCGGAGACGACGGACGAAGCACTCGCGGCGAAAGGCTTGCCACTTCCGACCGTGCGTATCTACTCCGGGGGCGGATGCTGGCTGTTCTGGCTGCTCGCGGTGCCGATCATCGTTCCCGAGTGGGCGAACCCGAACGACGCGCCTGAAATCGTTCGCCGTGTCGAAGGGATCGGGCGGCGAATCGCATCGTTGTTTTCGCACGGCGATTCCTGTTTCAACATCGACCGAATTGCTCGCCTCCCCGGAACAGTGAATTGGGCGAGCCTCAACCCGAAGAAACCGGGTCGAGCCGACGCTCTCGCGTCCGTGGATTTCATGGACACGAGCCGACGCTACCGGCTTGAAGACTTCCCGCCCCCGCTCTACGAAGTCGAGCAATCGAATGTTTCTGCGCAACCTGCTAAGTCCAGCGATGCTCCGCCGATCAAGGTGGAATCGCTCGAAGCTCTCCCCGTCTCCGACCTCGCCAAGCGGGTCATCGCGAACGGAGCTGATCCGGACAAGCCTGATCGGTTCCCGAGCCGGAGCCACGCCGTCTGGT
Source organism: uncultured Phycisphaeraceae bacterium (assembly GCA_964652945.1). GTDB lineage: Bacteria > Planctomycetota > Phycisphaerae > Phycisphaerales > UBA1924 > CAZZDW01. Next base: position 7,963 of record CAZZDW010000039.1, on the reverse strand, counting down.
TCGTGCTGAACGACTTCGCCCGTGCAGCGCTCGCTGCCCGCACCGATGAGGAGCGGAGCCTCGTTGAATCCCAAGCGATCGGCATCGTGACCGATCGGGAATGGCCGATCAGCGCCCACGTATACGACCAAAAATCGCCGGAACGATATTCCCGCGTCCAGTTCGGCAAGGCATTGAAGGAGGCCGCGAAAGAGGCGAAGCCGCTCCCGCCCGAGGGCGCGATCGTCCTCGCCGAAGGTCGGTTGAACGAGAACCTTCGGGCCGCGGAGGCTGCGCTGCTGGCGAAGGGTGCGCCGTTCTACGAACGCGGCGGGGAACTCGTCCGTCCCGTGCGTCTCGAACAGAGCGAGGACGCAGGCGGCGTTCGCCGCGATGCGGGGGCGACCGTCATCATTCCAGTCACGGATCGCCACCTCGCGCAGAAGCTCGCCGATGCTGTGCCCTTTGTTCGGTTGAACGCGAAGGGCGAGCACGTCCCCGCCGATCCTCCGCTGGAGTTCGCGCGTCACCTCATGGATCGGCAGGGAGAGTGGTTGTTTCCCACCCTCCGCGGAGTCGTCAACGCCCCGGCCATGCGCCGGGATGGGTCGATACTCCAAACTCCCGGATTTGATTTGGCATCGGGCCTTATCTTCGATCCATGCGGCGTGGATTTCCCACCAATCGCGGATGAACCCAGCAAAGACGACGCGCTCGCGGCCCTCGCGCAGATCGACGAACTGTTTTCTCTTTTCCCCTACGAGCGGGAGAATGGCGATGAGCCGCTCTTTACTCCGAGCTACTCCGTCACGCTTTCTGGGGTACTCAGCGCCGTTGGGCGCGACGCGATGCGAACGGTTCCGGCACATGCTAACGATTCGCCCACGCCTGGGACAGGCAAGACGATACAAGCCGAGACAGTAGCGATCATCGGAACAGGGGCGCTTCCCGCGATGATGAGCCAGGGGCCGAGCGACGAGGAGCTGGAGAAACGGATCGCAACCGCGCTCCGCGCCGCGGACCGCGTTATCGTCATCGACAACGTCGAGCGCCCGGTCGGTGGTGATTTTCTCTGCTCGGTGCTGACGCAGGAGCGCGTGCAGGCTCGCATCCTGGGAAGGTCTGAGCGTGTCGTACTGCCGACCGCCGCACTGTTTCTCGTGACGGGGAACAACTTGCAGCTCGCGGGCGATCTCGCCCGCCGCGCGGTGAAGGGGCGCATCGACTCGGGAGAGGAGCGTCCCGACAAACGAGAGTTTCCGTTCGATCCTCGGCAACTCGCTCGCCAGCGCCGCCCGCAACTCGTGGCTGCGTCGCTCACGATCCTCCGCGCGTACCACGTCGCCGGGCGTCCGGTGAAATTGCCCCCGATGGGGAGCTTTGAGGACTACTCGCTCGTGCGGGGGGCGATTGTCTGGCTCGGGCGAGCTGATCCGGCGCTGACGAGGGAGGCGATATTCGCGACCGATCCGAAGCGGGACGAGTTGTCGGACATCCTCCGCGCATGGAGGGGAGCCTTCGGTGGCGAGGCCCTCACGCTCACGGAAGCGAAAGCGAAGCTCGAAGCATCCGCCGCACTCATCGCGGGGCCGCTCTACGGCCTGTTGGTGGACCTGGGCACGCGCGGGGCCTTTAACGCTCTCTCCATCGGGAAGAAGTTGGCGAAGTTCGTCGATCGTCCGGCAGGCGGGTTTGTGCTTCGCCGAGCCTCCAACGGGAACAACGGAGCAAGGTGGCGCGTGGAGCGAGTCGGAGGAGAGCTGAATACCGCGGGTCGTGAAGAGGCGACCGAGCTTGATCTATACCGCGCTGCGGGGGATAAGGGGGATAGTGGGGTTCTCTAACTCCGAACTAGTTCAAAATATGTCTTCAATACATACACATTTCATACTGACGGTGGTTGGAACAAACCCTCGATCCCCTGTATCCCCCGCGGCGTCGCCGCGACCTGGGCAGCGGGGGGCCGCGTTCCGCCCGCGTCGCCCCGATAACTCTCGCGCGTGCGTGTCCCATAACCACGTCCCCCGCACTGCTCGGCGATTCATAATCACCCGGCGGAAGGTGCGGACCCTCGGCACGCCCGCGGAAACCGCCTCGACGCCTCCGTCAACGCGATTCCTACCGGACGTTAGCGACTGCTCACAACCCAGCGCCCGCTGCGGCTACGCCCCGGCCACGCCTCGGTGGGGTGGAAGCTATCGGACTCCAACTGCCAGAGTTACCGGACGGAGGGGGTCGGGGAAAAAGAGGGGCCGATAACGCGGGCACTCATGCAAACAAATAACGAACAAAATGACAATGACGCGATAGTTAGGTATTTGTAAATATGAGCACAAAGACCCCCAACTCTCCTCGACGCGGCTCGCTCAGCGAGCAGGAGTTTACGCTCGCGTGTGAGACATACGCGAGGACAGGCAGCAAACCCGCAGCGCTCCTCGCGCTCGCGGGCGGCGCGACGGACGGCGCTGGCAGACCGAGCCGACGCCGGACGCTCGAAGACGCGCTGAGGGCTAACCCCGAGTGGGCACAGCGGTGGGCAGACGCGCGCGACGCCGCTTTGGGCTTGATTGAGGCGGAAATCGCCAAGGCCGCCCTGACCGTAGACGAGAGGCCGATCTTCGACAAGTCGGGCCGCTTGCTGGGCGTGCAGCGCGACAGCAGGCCGCGCAATGACATGCTCAAATTTTTGGCGAGAAAGTTGGACCCCGACGCATGGTCGGAAAAGCGCCAACTTCAAATGAGCGGAACGGTCGAGCACCGCCACGGCCCCGCCGACGGCTTCGGCGTGCTCGTCGCCGCGGAGGACGTGCTTCTCCTCGAAGGCGAAGACCGTGCGGAGTTCATCCGCCTCCTCTCTCGAATCCGCGACGCGAAGCAACCGGAGAACGCAAATGTCATCGACCAACCCCCGACCCGACCCGCTCTCCGACTTGATCCAGGCAGCGAGAACGCAGCTCCAAGCGGTAGAGATCGCGGCGAAGATGAAAGCGGGAACGGCGACGACGGCGGAGATTGACGCGCTCGCGCTGTCGCCGAGCGTCAGACACACCACGGGTGGTGTCACCATCATCGAGATGCCGAAACTTCCCGACGACGTGCGCGATGAAGTCTTGACGCGATATGCGCGACGCATAGAGGACGAACGGCGCTGCGATCCGGGGTGGAAATCAGCAGTTGATTGAATGAGACACGCACTTATGAACATACCATCGACACTTGCAGAACGGCTCGACGCTGCGACCAACATCGCCGAGTCAGGCATCATCTCGAAACGAACGCTCGCCGCGGCCCTCGACGCCGAGGCGCACGCGAGGAACGCACCGCCGACGGCGTTCGGCGTTCGCACCTCCGCGCGGTGCTTTCGAGCCAACGTGCGGGAAACGGCGGCGATCTTCGGATTTTTGCGGTGTGTTCATTGCCGAAGATTGATCCACCTCTCGGAGTTGCGCAACGAGACCTGCCAACATCTTCTTGATTGCGCAAACGACCGCGTTCTCGGGGCGCTGGTGATTCACCTCCTCCTGAATCCGCGGCGAATCCGCGCCGCGATCCGCATGCACGCGGAATATCGAAGGAGAGCCGAGAAGTTCGGCAGATCACGCACCCCGCGTTGAAAGAGGCGAGGTGTGATTCAGCGATACACCCGCCCTCGCTGCTTGTCGCGCGAGGGCGGGTTTCAAAGTCCATTACCGATCCGATGCGTGTGCTCGGAGGCGTGGACAGTGTTCCCCGGAATTTCGTTCAATGAGTACGACTTCACCACCTGTTCAAGCAAGCGTTTCGCCGTCGCTCGACCCAAGTATTCTGGACGCCAGTGAAATCACGTCGTCCCTCGTCATCGGGCACGACGCCGCGGGCGCGCCGGTGCTGCATCCCGCGCACGGCGCGGCCCGATCTGCGATGCACATCATGCAATCAGCGTCTGCGACGTTGGCCGACGCGGAGAAGGCGCTCCTCGGTATCACCGACCCCACGGCGGCCAAGCGGATGCGGGCAGGCGCGGAGAAGCGTCTCGCGGATATCACCAAGGCTGCGAGCACAGCGAGGGAGGCGCTCGATCAGCACCGCACGAAGATCGGAAGCGAGATCGACGCGGCGATCGGCGTGCCGGAGGCGCGGGAGTCGGTGACGGCGGCGATGCGGGCGGGCGACATCCGCGCCCATATCCGCTCGCTGGGCACACCAACCGCCCGGGTTGAAGCGCTCCGCTCCGCGATCCAAGGCGGCGACAGGGAAGCCGCAAGCGCGGCGCTGTCGTGCTCTCCGCTCGCCCTGGGCCTCAACGCCGAGCAGGTGCGCATTCTCCGTCCCCTTGCCGAGGAACAGTTCGCCGGGCCGCTCGTGGCGCTCCGTTCTGGCCTGGGCCGTGTCCGCGAGATCGTCGAGCGTGCCGAAACCGTTACGACGAAGCGGTTCGGTGGCATCGTCGGTCGAGGTGACACGCGCGAGGCGAAGCAGGAAGCCGCCCTCCGCGCCCTGGAGACTGGGGGTGCCGCTTGAGCGACGCAAACAACAACACCCCAACCGTCGAGGAACTCACCTCCTCCGTCGAGAAGCTGCGCAAGGCGCTCGAATCCGAGCGATCGGAGCACAAATCCACTCGGGACGCAGCACGCGCGTTCCGCGTCCGCATCACCTCCGGCCTAGCCCTGGGCGATGGTGCCGACGACGACGCGATTTCCGCTCGACTTGCCGACGCGGGGGGCGTCGCCGCTGACCGCGTGGCTGCCCTCACCGCCGCCGCCCAGGAAGCGACGCAGCGAGCCGAGGAGATCGAAGCTCGCTGGGCCTCGGAGAGAGTGGAATCATCGCTCCGATCGGCATTCGAGAAATCGGGCGCTCGGCCCGAGCACGTCGACGACTTCCTCTTGCTGGCCACGCCGCTGTTCGCCCTTGCCGAAGACGGGCAGGTTCGCACGCGCAAGGATGCGAAGGACACCATCCCCGGCGTTGATCCCCCCGCGTGGGTTCACTCAGAGTTGAAGGCGAAGAGAGGTTTTTGGTGGCCGACCAGCGTCGGCGCTCAGGCGCACGCCCCGCGCAGTATGATGCCCGGCGCAAGCCTGGGCGATGACTCGCCTTTCAAGCCCGGCGCGACCTGGAATTTGACCAAGCAATTCGAGTTCGAGGCCCAGTTCGGCAGCGCTGCCGCCGACGCCGCACGTCGGCGATATGGGGGTGGACGATGAGCAACCCCCGCTGGGACTTCGCCACCCTCGCGGTCATCCGCATCACCCAGAAACGGCTCGCCCGCAAGGTGCTGCGCGAGGTCCGCTGGGTGATCGACGACCGGGAAGCCTTCTCGCACGTCCGGCCGAACGCGGAGGCGTGCGTCCGTGAGTTCCTCGACGAGGGGCCGGGCTACCCCATCCTCCAGTGTGGGGCTTCGTACCACGCCAAGCCTGAGCGACTGGGAACTATCAGCGACGACTCCCTCGCCGAGGCCGCGACGCTCGCGCTGCGGCGGATGGGGCCGTGCTTGATCGGCACCCTCCGCACGATGGCGCTCGATGCCGCGTGGCACGCGCTCGTGGCGTCGGGGAAGCCGGAGTTCGTAGCGGTTGCCAACAGGATGCGGGACGCGGGAGGGGGAGACCACCTGCCGGTGGTGGCGTGAGCCCCTGCAAATAATCGCCCGAGCGGAGTCGAAACACGATTTCGTGTACTCTCTTAAAAGGTGGACGGCACCAAGGATGGTTCCTAACATCATCCAATCACACAGAGGGTGCCGCATGGCTAAGCAGTTCTTCGACGAATCTGGGGAACAGTCCATAGTGAAGGCGACCATTATCGCCAAGTACTTCTGGGCTTGGGCCAAGGTCATCATTCCGACGGCGAAAAAGAACGGCGACAAGATCGCATACCTCGATCTGTTCGCCGGTCCCGGTCGCTACAAGGACGGCACCGCGTCGACGCCATTGCTCGTTCTTGAGCAAGCGATCGAAGACCCGGATATGTGTCGGATGCTCGTGTCGATCTTCAACGACAAGAACGACAACCATGCGAAGGCTCTCGAAACTTCGATCAATGGATTGCCCAACGTCAAGAAGTTGAAGCATGCGCCGATGGTGATGAACGATGAAGTTGGAACGGAGATGGTGAAGGCTTTCGCCGAGATGAACCTGATTCCCACTCTGTTCTTCGTCGATCCTTGGGGCTACAAGGGACTTTCGCTCGATCTTGTGAACTCAGTCCTCAAAGACTGGGGGTGCGATTGTATCTTTTTCTTCAACTACAACCGTATCAACATGGGGCTTGCCAATCCCATCGTCGAAGAGCACATGAACTGCCTCTTTGGGAAAGAACGGGCCGATGAGTTAAGGGGCAAGTTGGACAAACTGAATCCGACGGATCGAGAGTTGGAGATCGTCGAAGCACTATGCGAAGCGCTCAAAGACGGTGCGGAGCGGTTTGTTCTGCCCTTTCGATTCAGAGACGCCAAGGGCACACGAACAAGTCACCATCTCGTGTTCGTCAGCAAACACAGGCTTGGGTATGAGATTATGAAGGGCATCATGGCAAAGGAAAGTTCGACTCACGAGCAGGGGGTCCCGACGTTGGAATACAACCCTGCGGACGAACGATTCCCAGTGCTCTTTGAGTTGAACCGGCCCCTAGATGCGCTCGAAGGAATGCTCTTGGAGGAGTTTGCCGGGAAGTCTGTCAAGGTTGAAGATGTCTACTGGCCGCACAATGTCGGACGCCGGTACATCATGCCCAACTACAAAGAAGCGTTGAAGAAGATGGAGGAAGCCAAAAAGGTTGTCTGCGATCCCGCAATCGGTCAGGGCACACCAAAACGGCGCAAAAACACAATGGCGGATCATGTCGTCGTCAGGTTTCCCAAGCAAAGGAGTGCGTAAATGGGTACTGGATCGGACATCGAATGGACGGACGCGACATGGAATCCGGTTACGGGTTGCACAAAGGTGAGCCCTGGCTGCAAGCACTGCTATGCGGAACGAATGGCGAAGCGGCTCAAAGCGATGGGCCAAGCCAACTACGCGAACGGCTTCAAGTTGACCACGCATCCGCATATGCTGGAGATTCCCCTCCGATGGCGTTCTCCGCGTCGCATTTTCGTCAACTCCATGAGCGATTTGTTCCACAAAGATGTTCCCCTATCCTTCATCAAGCAGGTGTTCGACGTGATGGATCGAGCGCACTGGCACCAGTATCAAGTCCTCACGAAGCGAGCCGAGCGAATATCCGAACTGGACCGGGAGTTGGCTTGGCGTCCGCAGGTTTGGATGGGCGTAAGCGTCGAGAGCGAGAAGTTCACATTCCGAATCGACCACTTGCGTGAGACACACGCACACGTCAAGTTCCTGTCGTTGGAACCATTGATTGGACCGCTTCCGCGACTCAACTTGCAGGGGATTGATTGGGTGATCGTTGGTGGCGAGTCGGGACCGGGTGCTCGTCCGATGGACCCTGCATGGGTTACAGAAATCCGCGACCAGTGTCTTGATACTGGCGTCGCGTTCTTCTTCAAGCAGTGGGGCGGAGTGGTCAAGAGTCGGACAGGCCGCGGGCTTGAAGGTCGAACGTGGGACGAGATGCCGCGAAGTCTGAACGATCGTTCGGCCCTGTTCTCCCTCCCTCAACTTGCAGGTTGAATCATTGCTTCACGTTCGTTTGATAAGTAGCCGTGACGTAGCCGCCGAAAATGAGTGCGAGTTGGCCACCTCCAACGCCCAATAAAAAAGCCCCTGGGAGCTTCCCAGAGGCGTTTTCAAGTGCCCCCCGAAGGACTCGAACCTTCGACCCGCTGATTAAGAGTCAGCTGCTCTACCAACTGAGCTAGGAGGGCGGCCGGACCTGCCGCGGACGGGGCCGGGCGGAAAAACCCGGACACGCCCTGGGAAGGACGGTGAGGGGAAGTCTAGCACCCTTCGGCCGGGGGTCTACTCGTGTCGTGGCCGGGGGCAGGGCAAACGCATTATCGGTGATGCGGGGGTTTTCTGATCGATGTTGGATGGCC
>CAZZDW010000038.1:0-28996 GCA_964652945.1 uncultured Phycisphaeraceae bacterium | reverse complement strand
GGGGGTGGGGGGGGCGGCGATGCACGCGGTGGAGGAGGTCCGGCCGCGGATCGAGCGGTTCAGCGTGACGCTCTCGACGATCGTCACGCTGGCGCCGATGCTCGGCATCCTCGGGACCGTCGTTGGCATCATCGACTCGTTCCGCCTGCTCGGCGGCGGGATCTCCCGCGCCATCGAGCCGGCCGAGGTCTCCCGCGGCATCGCGGTTGCGCTCTACACCACCGCCTTCGGGCTCATCATCGCGATCATCACGTTCTTCCCGTACATGATCTTCCGCGCCCAGGCCGACCGCTGCCTGTCGCGACTGGAAACGCTCGCCGCCTCGGCGACGGAGGGGTTCCGGAAAAGATCAAATAGCAAATAGCAGATTGCCAAAGGGCAAATCCGACGCACGTTTTTCAGTTGATGGTTTGAATTTGCTCTTTGGCGATTTGCCATTTGCTTATTTCAAACATCACGCCGTCTGGGCGGCGTCGTGCGAGCGGAAGAGTTCGAGGATCTCCTCCGGCGTTTCCGCTTCGTAGACCCGCGTGCGGAACTCGTCCATCGACATGAGTTTGGCCAGGGCCGCCAGCGCCTGGATGTGGTCGCTGGTCCGATCCGGCGGCGAGGCGAGCAGGATGATCAGCCGCACCGGCTTGTGGTCGATCGCCTGGAAATCCATCGGCTGGTTCGGCTTGCCGATCGCCACCGAGATGCCCGCCAGGCCCGAGCACTTGCCGTGGGGGATCGCCAGCCCCTGCCCGATGCCGGTCGTCCGCGTCTGCTCGCGGGTCCACACGGCGTCCTTGAGCGTGCCGGGGGCGTGGACCTTGCCGTGCTCGGCCAGCAGGTCGACCAGCTCGTTGATCGCGGCCTGTTTGTTCTCGGCCTCCAGCGGGGCCTTGATGCAGTCGACGCTGATGAGATCCAACAATCGCATCCGTGTTCTCTCGGCTCAAAGGGCTCGCGCCAGAAGCGAAAAGTCGGGGAGTGTACCCGGCTCGGCGGGCAGCGTCCGGGCGGACGGCAAAAACGTAGTGAACAGTAAGCAGAGAATAGTGAACAGAAGGGCAGGTCCGCCGGAGAATAGACGGACCGTGTTTTTTCTGCCCAGGGCCACATGCCTTCAGGCAAGAAGAACACTGTACGAACCGTCGTGGTAGGCGACGCCGGGCGGCCCGTCGTGCCGGTGTTCACCGGGCAAGCCGCGGGGCAGCGTCCGCTGCTCGCGCTGCGGCCGGAAGCCGTGCCACTTCTCCGCCCACGCCGCCTGGGCCTGGTTCTCTTCATCTTCCAGCGAGCACGTCGAGTACAGGATCGCCGGCCCCTTGCGATCGCCCTCGGCCGGAGCGCCGCCGCCGGTTGCGCGGAGCAGCAGGATCGCGTCGGCGATGATCTGCCGCTGGGTATCGATGAGCGACTTCATGTGCGAGACGCCGAAGCGGTACTTCGCCTCGGGCCTCCGCGGCAAGACGCCCGTGTTCGAGCACGGCACGTCGAGCAGGATCAGGTCCGCGCCGCGTCCCTCGCTGATCTCATCGACGCGCTGCCGCAGCGTCTTGTACGGCACGACGTGCACGCGGTCGTGCCCCTTGAAGAGCTGTTGAAGGTCCGCGAACCGGCGTTGATCGGCGTCGGTGGCGATGATGGCCGCCTCGGGGAAGACGGCCGCGAGCTGGCGCGTCTTGGTGCCCCGGCCGGCGCAGGCGTCGACGATCACGCGGGGTTTCAAGTCGCGCACGCTCAAGACCGCCGCCGACGACGCCGCGTCCTGCACCCAGATATCCGTACGCCCCCGCCTTTCACCCAGCACGGCCGCCGGGGAAACGCTCCGATCCATCAGCACGTGGTGCCCCGGCACGCCATGCGGCACCAGCGCCTCGTGCAGCGGCACGTCGGGCCGAGCGTGCATCGTGTTGAAGACCACCGGCGGCTCCACCAGCGTGTGCAGCGCCCGCTCGACACAACTCCGTGGCACAGGCGTTGGGGGGGCGCCTGTGGCTTGACGATCTGCACGTCTCAGCCAGTGCGTCAGCAGCTCCATCGGCACACTCGTCGCGACGCTGAGGCGTTCGAGCTCGTTCTCGGGCAGGACGGCCTCGCTGAGCACGAGCGCCGAGCCGTCGGGCATCGGCAGCTCGTCACGCCCGTCCCCATATTCATCTCGGCGCGTGCGCTCGCCGACCAGCTCGCTGACGCGGCGCAAGACGGCGTTGACCATGCCCCCCGCGCCGGGGCGGATGACCTTCTTCGCCCACGCGACGGCGTGGTTGATCGCCGCGTGCGCCGGCACCTTGTCGAGCAGCACGAGCTGGGCCGCGCCCGCGAGCAGCACCGCCCTCATCCGCGGCTCGAGCTCGCGCATCGGCTGCTTGAGGCGCCGGTCCAGCAGGTATTCCAGCGTCAGCCACCGCTCGATCGCCGCGTCGTGGATCGCGCGTGCGAACGCCTCGTCGAGCGCGGAGATGGTGTTCGCGCCGCCCTCGTCTTTGGCGACTTCAAAGGCCAGCAGGTCGAGGTCGGGGAAGCGGCGCGCCTGCCGCGCCAGCGCCCGGCAGGCCAGGTGCCGGGCGGCGTCGCCCAGCGGCGGCGCGACGCTCGACGCGGGACGGTGCGGCTGGGCTCGCGATGGTTTCTTGGGCTTCTTCGTCATGCGGAACGCCAAGCGTAAGCCTCTCTCATACCAGACGCGAGCGGGTGCGAGCGTGTTTCAACCCCCCCCAAAGGTGTCTTGGCGACGATCGGCGACGCAGTCCGAGCATGCCCCCGGAAAGATATGAAAGAAGAAAACACACGCTCGCTCCCGCTCGCGTCTCGTACCGCCGTGGTTTCGTGCTTTAATAAGACGATGGCGAGTTCGTCGCTCATCTCCAAGCCCGACGACGCCGCCTCGCGCCGCGGCGGCCTGCTGGCGGGCATGCGCATCCGCAAGAAGCTCATGTTCCTGCACACCTGCTTCTCGCTGGTGCTGGCCTTCGTGCTGGCCCTGGCCCTGTGGCCGGCGATCGGGCAGGTGGTCAAAGAGGCCGAGGTCCACGAGGCCCGCGTCCTGGCGGCGATGGTCGCGGGCGGCGGGCCGTCGATGGCCGGCATCAACCCCGCCTCGCTCCCCGAAGGGGCCAAGGTCGAGCTGCGCATCCTCACCGGCGACGGTCCCGCCCCCGCCGACCCGACCGACCAGGCCCGTTTCGAGCGGATCAAAGCCGCCGGCCGATCGGCCGAACCGGAGAGTGGCGGCGGTGGGGGGGTCGTCCTTGATACGGATGGGGCGTCGACCGTCGGCCTGTGGGACGCCGCGAACAACCGCGCGATCGTGCTGACGGTCCGCCTTGAGAACGCCCGTGCCGCGGTGCGACGGCTGTATTTCCTGGTCACCGTCGCGCTGCTGGCCGTCTACGGCTTGGTCGCGGCGGCGCTGGAGATCTTCGTTCTGCCGCAGCACGTCTACGGCCCGATCGGCGCCGTGTTGGAAGCCGATCACGCCGCCCGCGCCGGCCGTCGCGAGGCCGAGCTGATCCCCGACGCCGAGATCCCCGCCGACGAGATGGGCGAGATCATGCGCTCGCACAACTCGACGCTCAGCCAGCTCCGACGGCACGAGGCCGACCTGGCCCGCGCGCTGGCCCAGCTCGAAGAGGTCGCCAACGACCTCCGCCGAAAGAACCACCTGCTCGAGATGGCCAAGCGCAACCTCGCCGACCAGGACCGCCTGGCCAGCCTCGGCATGATGTCGGCGGGCATCGCCCACGAGCTGAACACGCCCCTGGCCGTGCTCAAGGGGATGGTCGAGCGCGTCCGCCGCTCGGTTTCCCGTGGCGCAGGCGTTGGGGGGGCGCCTGTGCAAGAGCAGGGGCCTGCGGCCAACGGCAAGCCCAACGGCGTCTCCCCCGACGAGGCCGAGCTGATGGTCCGCGTCGTCGGGCGGATCGAGCGGCTCAGCGAGAGCCTGCTCGACTTTGCGCGCGTGCGTCCCTCGACGCGACGCCCCGAGCCGCTCGCGCCGATCGTCAACGAGGCGTGGACGCTGGTGAGCCTCGACCGCGAGGTGCGCGACGTGGCGTTTTCCAACACGGTCCCCGGCGATCTGTTGATCGACTGCGACCCGGACCGGATCTTGCAGGTCTTCGTGAACCTGCTGCGCAACGCCGCGGACGCGGTGGTCGATGCGCACGCCGAGCGTGCGTCTGCGCAGCCGCCGGGCGGCGTGGCGGTTGCGGCCGCCACGCTCACCCGCGACGGCCGCGACTGGGCGTCCGTCACCGTCACCGACGACGGGGCCGGCATCGCCCCCGAGGCGCTCGAACGCCTCTTCCAGCCCTTCGTCTCCACCCGCCTCGACGCACGCGGCACGGGCCTCGGGCTCGCCGTCGCCGAGGGGATCGTCCACGAGCACGGCGGCGTCATCCTCGCCCGAAACCGCCCGCCGGCGGAGAACAAAGGGGCCGTGTTCGAGGTGCTCCTGCCGCGGGCCTCGGCGGTTGCCGTACAAAGCGGTGAAACACCGGCCGGCGATCACCTGTAAACTGGACGTATTCCGTGGCACGGGCGGCGGGGGGCCTGTGCATCAGCGCATGACGGAGGAAGTTGATGAGTGCCGCCGACGAATCGCACGAGGATCTTCTTCCGCCGCCGCCCCTCTCGATCGTCGCGCTCGACGACGACGCGGACTTTCGGCAGTACATCCAGACGGTGCTCGAGGAGCAGGGGCACGACGTGCGCACGTGCGCGACCCCGGACGAGCTGTACGCCGTCTGCGAAGAGGCGTGGCCCAGCAGCGGCGGCTCTGCCGGCGGCGGCGGCGGCGGGCCGGACGTGGTCCTGCTGGACATCAAGATGGGGCGATCGTCGGGCGAAGAGGTGCTCGCCGAGCTGCGCCGGCGCTGGCCCCGCCTGTGCGTCGTCGTGGTGACGGGCTATCCATCGCTCGAATCCATGCGGCAGACGTTCAAGCAGGACGTCTTTGATTATCTGGCCAAGCCCTTCTCGCTGGAGGAACTGGAGCGGACGCTCGCCCAGGCCGCGGCGGCCCTCGGGCTGGGCCAACGGCCGCAGGACCGCCTCCGCCAGGAACTCGGCCGGCAGATCCGCCTCGCCCGCGCCCAGATGGGCTGGACGCTCAAGGAGCTGTCGGAGCGGAGCGAGGTGAGCGTCAGCCAGCTCTCGAGCATCGAACGCGGCAGCCACCTGCCCAGCGTCGAGTCGCTGCTCGCGGTGGCCGGGGCGCTGGAAGCCAAGCCCTCCGCGTGGCTGGCGGCGGCGGGGTTCTGACGGATCGGCATTCGGCAACCGGCATTCGGCATTCGCAAATACCACGCGACGATGAGGCCCTGATCGCCTTGGGTGAACGCGAGAGATCGAGAAAGTCTCATTCATAAAGCCGAGGGGCTCAGCCCCTCGGTCCCCCGACCCCAGCGCACGCGTCTTGCCAATGGCCCTCGGCCAATGGCCCATGGCCTCTGCCTTCTGTTCACTGCTTACTCTTCACTGCCATGCCTTCCCGCCCCCTCCTCTTCACCGCCTTCGAGCCCAGCGGCGACGACCACGCCGCGGTCGTCATCGCCGAGCTGCGCAAGCGCCACTCCGCCGCCGAGCTGCCCATCTGCGCCTGGGGGGGGCACAAGATGGCCGAGGCCGGCAACATGGGCAAGGGGGGGGGCGTCACGATCGTCGAGCGAACCGGCGACAACGCCGTCATGGGCATCCCCGGCCCGGGCAAGATCGTCGAGCACCTCCGCATGAACCGCCGCATCGGCAAGTGGATGGACGAGCACGAGCCGGCGCTGGTTGTGCCGGTGGACTCGCCGGGGGCGAACTTTCCGGTCTGCAAGCTCGCCAAGAAACGCGGCATCCGCGTGGCCCACCTCGTGGCGCCACAGGTGTGGGCGTGGGCGACCTGGCGGATCAAGAAGCTCCGCCGTCTGACGGACATGGTGCTGTGCCTCTTGCCCTTCGAGGAGGAGTGGTTCATGGCCCGCGCCGTGCCGGCGAGGTTCATCGGGCACCCGCTCTTTGAAGCGCCGATCGACGGCGCGGGGCTCGATCGGCGTGCGGCCGCGCTGCCGCAGGGCTCGCCGAAGGTCGCGCTCATGCCCGGCTCGCGCCCGAGCGAGATGCGCTCGTGCTTCCCGATCCAGCTCGAGGCGTTCCGCCGGCTGCGGGCCGACTTCAAGCAGGCCGTCGGCGTCGTCGCCGCGACCAAGCCCCAGACGGCCCAGTCTTTGCGGAAACTCGCGGAGAAATCCGAAGGCGGCTGGCCCGAGGGCCTGGCGATCGTCCACGGCGACACCGACGCCGTCGTCCGCTGGTGCGACTACGCCCTCACCGTCTCCGGCACCGTCACGCTGCAGATCGCCCGCCAGGGCAGGCCGATGGTCGCGATGTATCGGCCGAGCCGCCTGTTCGTGCAGCTCAGCCGTCTGCTGCTCAAGCTCGACCGCTTCACGCTGCCCAACCTCATCGCCGGGCGCGACGTGATCCCGGAGCGGATCCCCTCCTTCGGCCCAGAGGGCGGCGAAGAAATGGCGATCGAGGTGATCCGCCTGATGCGACAGCCCGGCTACGCCGAGGACCAGCAGGCGGGGCTGGCGGAGGTCTGCCGCAAGTTCGACGGCCGCCGCGCCGGCGAGCTGGCGGCCGACGCGATCGAAGAACTCCTCGGCCTCCGCCCGCCGAGCAAACGCACGGCGTCGGTGCTGGACATCCCGGCGGTGCTGGGGGGGCCAAGCACGTCGGCGGTGCAACCGGCGTAAGACGTAAGAGAAGTGGCAGAGTGGCAAAGTGACAGAGTGGCAAAGTGGTGTTGAACTTCATACCGGCTCACTCTGCCACTTTGCCACTCGACCACTTTGCCACTTCAACTTCCCCTCACCGGCACCACCGCCACCGTGCAGAAGCGGTTGCCGATGCGGTCGATGATCGCCAGCCGCTCGGTCGTCGGCGACTGGATCGGCAGCCCCTTGTCGAGGCAGGTGTGCAGCAGCGCGACCAGGTCGTGCTCGGCGGTCTGCTCGTCGCAGGTGAACAGCAGGAGCGCCACGCCGCCGTGGGTGATGCGGCCGTCGCGCGAGAGCTTTTTCGCGTCGGTCGTCACGCCGCGGACGAGCTGCGAGCCGTACGACATGTTCGGTCCCGGCACGCCCATCCCCTCGCCGTCGCGCGACACGTTCGAGAACTGGCAGACCATCTTCACTTCGAGCCAGAAGGCGTCCTCGGGCGCGACCATCCCCGCCGCGACCTCCGGCAGCGCTTCCGCGTCCGCGCGTGCCGCGGGGGCAAAGAGCGTGCCCGCGCCCTCGGCGCGGATCGCGCGTCGCGCTCTCTCCGTGACGACCGGGTCGCCGACGCGCACGCCCGGCTCGTGTGTCAGCACGAGGTCGCACCGCTGCCGCTCGCGCCACCGCGGCAGCGCGTCGTCGGGGGAGGGGAGGGCGTCTGCATCTTCGTCCTCGCCGCCGTGCTCGTCGTCGAGCACCTCGCCGGTGAAGATGTCGACACGCGGCTTCTTCTGCTCGCGCTGCTTGCTCGCCTTCTTCTTCCACTCGTGCGGGTATTCCACCTCGCGGCTCACGCCGAGCCCAACGGCCGCGAGCCCGGCCGCCAGGACCGGGTGCAGCGCCAGCTCGTCGCGCGAGTCCATGCCGTGGACGGCCTGCTCGACGCCGAGCCGCGCCTCCTCGCCCTTGAGCGCCTCGGCGATCGCGTCGGTGAGCAGGCGGGTGTCCCACATGGGGGAAGGATATTGGCGTAGGGAACAGGCAGCAGGAAAGACACGTCTGCTGCCTGCTGCCTATTCCCTGCTCCCTTTTCCTTACTCCGACACCCCCAGGTAGTGCTTGCGCACCTCGTCGGACTTGGCGAGTTCTTTGGCGTCGCCGCTCATCACGATCGAGCCGACCTCGAGCACGTACGCCCGGTGGGCGGCCTTGAGGGCCGTCGCGGCGTTCTGCTCCACCAGCAAAATCGTCGTGCCGCTCGCGTTGATGTCGCGGATGATCGCGAAGATCCGCTGCACGATCTGCGGCGCAAGCCCCAGCGACGGCTCGTCGAGCAGCAGCAGCTTGGGCCGGGCCATCAGCGCCCGCGCGATCGCGAGCATCTGCTGCTCGCCCCCCGAGAGCGTGCCGGCGTTCTGGTGAAGCCGTTCGCGCAGCCGCGGGAAGAGGTCGAGGGCCTTGGCCCGGTCCTGCTTGATCTGCTCGCGGTCGCTGCGGGCGTAGGCGCCGAGTTCGAGGTTCTCGGCGACGCTGAGGTTGGCGAAGATGCCGCGGCCCTCGGGCGCCTGCGCGAGCCCGGCCCGCACGATCTCGTGCGGCGGCGTGCCGACGATCGACCGGCCCTCAAACAGGATCTCGCCGCCCACGGGCTTTTCGAGCCCGGAGATGGTGCGGAGCGTCGTCGTCTTCCCCGCGCCGTTGGCCCCGATGAGCGTGACGATCTCGCCGCGGCTCACGGTCAGCGAGACGCCGTGCAGCGCCTTGACCGCGCCGTACCGCACGTCGAGGTTTTTGATCTCCAACATCGGCGCGCCCGTCGGGGTATCACTCATGCCCGCTCCCCCTCTCCGCCGACCGCATCATCGTCGGCCGTGCCGAGGTAGGCCTCGATGACCTTCGGGTTCTTCTGGATCGCGCCCGGCGAGCCGACGGCGATCACCTCGCCGTGGTCGAGCACCGTGATCCGCTCGCAGACGTCCATCACCAGGCCCATGTCGTGCTCGATGAGCAGCACGGTGAGCGAGAACTTCTCGCGCACAAACCGGATGAGGTCGCGCAGCTCGCGCTTCTCCTGCGTGTTCATCCCCGCGGCCGGCTCGTCGAGCAAGAGCACCGTCGGGTTGGTCGCCAGCGCGCGGGCGATCTCGAGCCGCCGCTGGTCGCCGTAGGGGAGGTTGCGGGCCTGCACGTGCCGACGGTCCAGCAACCCAAAGATTTTCAGGAGTTCTTCGGCCTTCTCGCGGCTGCGCCGCTCGTCGTCGCGGAAGCGTCCGCTCCGCACCAGCGTGCCCAGGAGCCCGCACGCCGCTCGGCAGTGGCAGGCGATCCGCACGTTGTCGAGCACGCTCAGATCGCCGAAGAGGCGGATGTTCTGGAACGTCCGCGCCATCCCGGCCGTCGCGATCTCGTACGGCCTCAGCCCGATCAGCGACGTGCCGTTGAGCGTGATCGACCCTTCCGTCGGCGCGTACACGCCCGTGAGCAGGTTAAACAGCGTGGTCTTCCCCGCGCCGTTGGGGCCGATGAGCCCGGCCAGCTCGCCGGGGTCGAGGCGGATCGAGACGTTGTTGACCGCGCGCAAGCCGCCGAAGGAGATGCCCAGGCCCGACACATCGAGTCCCTTGCCGCCGCCCATCTTCGCGGGGGGCATCGGTTGTTGCACGCTCGCACGGCTCATGACAGCGGCGCTCCTTTCGGATCGGTCCGCGACTCGGCCGGGTCGGTGTCGTTCTCCTTCGGCGTATTCATCCGGCGCGAGATGTGCGACATCTCGGCGCTTGCCGTGTTGTCGTCCTTCTTCCAGAGGCGCGTGATCCACGCCGGCAGGAGGTCCCACAGCTCGCTGAGTCCGAGGAGGCCCGCCGGCCGCAGGATCATCATCAGCACCAGCGCCAGCGCGAAGAAGACCATGCGGTACTGCGAGAGGTCGACCTGTTGCCATTCCGCGTAGCGGTACACGCACTCCCACGCGACGGCGAACCCCAGGATGGTCAAGGCCGCCCGGAACTTCTTTCGGGCAAAGACGAGCACACCGAGCAGCGCGACCGAAAAGATCGCGATACCCCAGAACGAGATCACGCTCGCCGGCTCGCGGAGTATCTCCGGCAGGATCGTGATGAGCCCGGCCGCGATCGCCGCACCGCTGATCGAGCCCAGCCCGCCGAGCACCACCATGATGATGATCTCGAACGACTTCTGGAACCCCAGCTCGCCGGCGTTGAGCGTGACGCCCGACGTGTGCGCGTACATCCCGCCGGCCATCCCCGCCAGGGCCGCCGCGATGACGAACGCACGCACCTTGTAGCGCGTCGTGTACACCCCCATCGCCTCGGCGGCGATCTCGTTCTCGCGGATCGCCAGCATCGCCCGCCCCTGCCCGCTGTACTTCAGGCGAAGCGCCACGAGGATCGTCAGCCCGGCGAGCAGCCACGACCAGAAGAGGCTGGTGTACGCCGGCAGGCCGGAGAACCCCAGCGACGCGCCCGAGCGCAGCCACAGCGGGGCGCTCCAGTCGGTCTTGGCGAAGTCGAAGCCGCTGGAGATCAGCGTCCCCCAGTTGTGCCCCACGTCGTGAAAGAGCTGGCCGACGCCCAGCACGGGCGTTTGGGCGATTTCGGCGTGATTGTCGACGACGTCGCGCGTCTGCGACTGGATGAGCACGCGGACGATCTCGCCGAAGCCGAGCGTGACGATCGCCAGGTAGTCGCCGCGGAGGCGCAGCGACGGCAGGCCGACGAGGTAGCCGCACCCGGCCGCGGTGACGGCGGCCGCCAAGAGCGAGAGGACGAACAGCCCGTCGCCCATCGTGAACCATGCAAGACCAGACGGCCGCTCCGTCAGCATCGTGCTCAGCACGCCGGCGTGGGCGCTGGTGCTGGCGAAGTCGTTGCCCCCGAACGCCAGCGCCGAGCCGTAGTAGACCAGCACGGCCGCGGTGTAGCCCCCGACGGCCATGAACGCCGCGTGCCCGATCGAGAACTGCCCGGTGAAGCCGTTGACGATCGTCAGCGAGACCGCGAGCACCACGTTGACGCCGATGTCCAGCAGCAGCTTGGCGTAAAACTCCCCGCCCGGCAGCGCGACCATCCACGGGCGGACGAGAAGTTGCAGCAGGATCGCCGCCGCGATGATCGCCAGCGGCGCAAGCGACCCCTTCGCCAGCGAGAGCGGGCGAGAAGCGCGGGAAAGATTGGAAACTCGATCGGCGTGCATGTCTTACGTGAACAACTTGTCTTTGGGTGGGGCGGGCGTCCCGCCCGCCCATCGGATATCTCCAGCACTCAAAAGGGCGGGCGGGACGCCCGCCCCACCCAGACCATTCCTCAATGCACTACACCTTTTCTCGGTCCGGCGCTCCGAAGAGGCCGGTGGGTTTCACCAGCAAGACCACGATGAGCAGGCCGAAGACGTACACGTCGGCCACCTTCGTCGAGATGTACGTCCGCCCGAAAAACTCGAGCAGGCCGATGAGCAGCCCCCCGACCATCGCCCCGCGGATGTTGCCGATCCCCCCGATCACCGCGGCGACGAACGCCTTGAGCCCCAGCAGCACCCAGATCGGCGCGGCCGTCTGCCCCAGGCCCGGATACTTCTGCGCGTACAAAAACCCCGCCGCCGCGGCCAGCATCGCCCCCAGCACGAACGTGAACGAGATCACCCGGTCCACCGGGATGCCCATCAGAGCCGCGTGGGCGGGGTTAAACGAGACGGCCCGCATGGCGCTGCCCAGCTTGGTGCGGTAGACCAGCCAGTCGAGCCCGACCATCAGCACGACCGCCGTCCCCGCGCCCAGGACGTCCACCCACCCCACGCCCACGCCTGAAATATGGAACAGGGCCGTCGACTGCTCGATCAGCTCCGGCATCCGCTGCGGCCGGGTCGAGAACATCCACGGCAACTGCCCCAGGTTCTGCAACAGCAGCGACACGCCGATCGCCGTGATGAGCACGTTCAGCCGCGGCGCGCTCCGCAGCGGCTTATACGCCAGCCGCTCCAGCACAAAGCCCACCAAGCCGCACACCAGCATCGCGATTATCAGGATCAGCCCGCCGGTGAGGAACTGCACGCCCTCGGGCAGGCGGCCGTGCATCGCGCGGGCCAGCAGGACGAGCCCGACGCACACGCCCCCCCAGCCGCCGACGAGCCCGAGCGTCGCGGCCTGCTTGCCCGTCGGCAGCCGGGCGGCCCACCTCATGCTCATCGACGGGCGCACGAACCGGTCGATCGCCCACACGAGCACGCCCAGCGCAAACGCCGCCCCGATCGCTGCGAGCACCCACTCGGCGATCGGCGTCCCCGCCCCGTCGTCCTGGGCGTACCCCGCGCACCACGCCGCCGTCAGCGAGACCCACGCGCCCAGCACGAAGATGTCGCTGTGCGCGAAGTTGATGAACTTCAGGATCCCGTACACCATCGTGTAGCCCAGCGCGATCAGCGCATAGAGGCTGCCGACGGCAAGGGCGGGGACCAGGGCTTGAAAGAACGTTTCCATCAGGCGCAAAAAGGAAGCGGATCGATCACGGAGCACGCGCGGGAACCAGCATACAGACGAGGCCCGCCGAAGATGCTCAAGAAACACCCGCCGCCGGTTTTTTCTCCACCGCCCGGCGGCGGTTTTCCGCGGCCGCGCCGCTCACTCCGGGTCGATCTGCGTGACGAAGACCGGCTCGCCGTTCTTGACCTGCACCACGACGGCCGCCTTGCGGGCGTTGCGGTTCTCGTCCATCGTGATCACGCCGGTGACGGCGTGGTAGTCCTTGGTCGCGGCGATCGCGTCGCGCAGCGCCTCGTGGTCGAGGCTGCCCGATCGCTTCATCGCGTCATACAGCACGTACATCGCGTCGTAGCCCAGGGCCGCCAGGCCGTCGGGCGTCTCGCCGTACTTCTTCTTGTACTTCTCGACGAACTCGCGCACCTCGTCGGTCGGCTGGTCCGCGGCGTAGTGGTTCGAGTAGTAGCACCCCTCGATCGCCTCGCCGCCGATCTTGAACAGCTGCGAGCTGTCCCACCCGTCGCCGCCCAAGAGCGGCACGTCGAGCCCCAGCCGCCGCGCCTGGATCGCGATGTTGGCGACCTCGGTGTAATACCCCGGCACGTACACCGCGCCGGGGTTTGCGTTCTTGATGGTCGAGAGCTGGGCGGAGAAGTCCTGGTCGCCGCTGGAGTAGGCCTGGTCGGCGACGATCTCGCCGCCCATCTTGGTGAAGGCCTTGGTGAACTCCTCGCGGAGGCCCTTGGAGTAGGCCTGCGACTGGTCGTAGAGGACGCCGACCTTGTCGAGCTTGAGATCCTCCTTGACGAACTTGGCCATCACGTACCCCTGGAAGGGGTCGATGAAGCAGACGCGGAAGACGTAGTCGCGTCCCTCGGTCACCTTGGGGTTGGTGCTCGAGGGGGAGATCATGGGGACCTTCTTTTCCTGGCAGACCTGCCCGCCGGCCAGCGAGAGCGTGCTGGCGACCTCGCCGATGACGGCGACGACGTTGTCGCGCGTGATGAGCCGCGTCACCGCGTTGCCGGCTTCCTTCGATTCGCCCTTGGTGTCGTAGGTGGTGACCTCGATCTTCTTGCCGTCGAGCCCGCCCGCGGCGTTGATCTCCTCAAGCGCCAGCCGCACGCCGTTGTCGGTCGAGACGCCGAAGGTCGCCTCCTTGCCGGTCATCGAGCCGTAGTGCCCGACGAGGATCGTGTCGCCGCCCGCTCCGCCGCCGCCCCCCTTGCCCTGGTCGGTCTTGGTGTTCGAGCCCCCGGCGTTCTCGCCGGTCTTTTCTTCGCAGCCGCCCCCGAGGCCCAGGCCTACGAAGCAGCAGAGACAGAGCAAGAGTGTGAGTCGTCGTGAGAGGGTTGCCAACATGCGGAGTGCTCCCTTGAAACGGGCGTGCGAGATGCGAGCGGCGGCGGCGGACGGAATCAGAACCCGACCAAAGCCCGCGGCCTGTGATCCGACCCCCCCCAACCTGTTGAGACGCACAGTATTACGGCATCCGGGCCTTGAGAGCAACCCCGATCGCCCTCATCCGATCGCGAACCCTATGATTTTGGCGTGAGTACCGACGAATGTGCGCACCAGCCGCCGTCCTCGCGCGAGCCGGCGGTCACGTTGCAGACGCTGAGGCGCATGGCCGAGGCGAACCGTCCCTTCGCCTGCCTGACGTGCTACGACGCGACGACGGCCCGGTGGCTCGAGCGGGCCGGGGTGCCGGTGCTGTTGGTGGGGGACACCGCCGCCGAGATGGTGCTGGGCTTTTCGCGGACGGTCGACGTGCCGCTGGATTTTCTCATCACGCTCACCGCGGCGGTCAAACGCGGCGCCCCCCGCACGGTGGTGATGGGGGACATGCCGTTCATGTCCTATCAGGCCGGCGACGACGAGGCGATGCGGAACGCGGGACGGTTCCTTGTCGAGGGGCACGCCGACGTGGTGAAGCTGGAGGCCGACGAGACGCACGGGCCGCTGGTGGCCCGGATGGTGCGGGCGGGGATCCCGATCTGCGGGCATGTCGGCAGCAAGCCGCAGCAGGCGGCCCTGGCGGGGGGGTATTCGTCGACGGGCAAGACCGCCGAGGAGGCGCGGCGGGTCGTCCGCGACGCGGTGGCGCTGGAAAAGGCCGGCTGCTCGCTTTTGCTCGTCGAGGCGGTGCCCGACGAGGTGACGGCGAAGATCCTTGAGCAGACCTCGGTGCCGCTGATCGGCATCGGTGCGGGGACGGCCTGCCACGGGCAGGTGCTGGTGTTGCAGGACCTGATCGGGATGAGCGAGCACCCGCCCCGCTTTGCCGAGCCGACGGGGGCTCTCGGGACGGCCCTGGAAGCCGCGGCCCGGGCCTGGGTGCAGCGCGTCGGCGACCGGTCGATCGGGGGCAAGCCCTACACGATGAAGCCCGGCGAAGCGGACCGGTTCCGCCAGCTCTGACGGCAAGTTGGGTAACCGTTCGAGGTTTGCGGAATCAAAGGCAATGCGGCCTCGGTGGGCGGGTTAAACCGCCGGGGGAAACTGCCGTATAAAAGAACCGGGGCGCAAGAGCGCTCGGCCCCTGATGGGGAATAAAAGGGCGTGGGCGGCGGGGTGGGGGAGGGCGGAGCCGGGAAAGGGGATTGACGGGACCATGAGAAAGTTCATCACGTTCGGGCCTGCGGTGGTGGTGCTGCTGACGACGCTCGTGACGCTGGTCGCCGCGCCGCAGGCGGTGCGGATGATCGGTTATGCCAATACCGAGGCCACGATCCATCTGGCCCAGCAGACGCTGGCCCAGGACGACATCCTGCACCGGATCGACCGGGCGACGCGGGCGGTCGCCGATCTGGTTGAGCCGTCGGTCGTGCACATCGGTGTGGAGCAGGTCGGGTCCGGCGGGCGCGGCCGGGGGATGGGCGCAATGGGTGGGCGGCGGTGGATCCGCGCCAGCCAGGGCTCCGGCTGGATCTACGACGCCGAGGGGCACATCGTGACCAACGCCCACGTCGTGCGCGACGCCTCGGAGATCGTCGTGCAGCTCCAGGACGGGCGGCAGGTGCCGGCCGAGGTGACGGGGATCGACCCCAAGACCGACATCGCCGTGCTCAAGGTTCCGGTGAAGGAGGGGTTGTTCCCGATCATGCTGGCGACGGGGTACGAGCCGCACCAGGGGGACACGGTCTTCGCGTTCGGCTCGCCGTTCGGGTTCAAGTTTTCGATGTCGCAGGGGATCGTTTCCGGGCTGGGGCGCGACCCGATGGCCGTGATCGGCGAGGACGGGTACACCAACTTCATTCAGACAGACGCGGCGGTGAACCCCGGCAACTCCGGCGGGCCGCTGGTCAACGCCGAGGGGAAGCTCATCGGCATGAACGTCGCGATCGCCAACGCACGCGGCAGCGACGGCGACAGCGAGGGTCAGTCGGCGGGCATCTCGTTCGCCATTCCCCTCTCGACGATCGACCCGGTGGTGAGCCAGATCATCTCGGGGGGCGTCGCCGTCAAGGGCTTCCTCGGCATCGTCCACACCAACGACGACCAGCTCAACCTCGCGGCCCTCAACGACGCGGGGTATCACGGGCGCGGCATCGCGGTCACCGACGTCGCGCCGGGCGGCCCGGCCGAGAAGGCGGGCATCGCCGCGGGGGACATCATCACCTCGATCAACGGGCAGGCCGTCGCGAACATCCCGGCCCTTCGGGCGCTCATCGCCAACCGCGGCCCGGGCGAATCGCTCGACCTCACGCTGTGGCGCAAGGGCGAAGAGCTGAAGAAGTCCGTCCTCCTCGACGTGCTCCCCCCCTCGCGGGCCGAACTGCAGGAGACCGCCGAGCAGCTCGCCGAATACGGCGTCACCCGCTTCGGCGAATCCGAGAACGGCGAACTGGTCGTCGCCGAGGTCGTCACCCGCTCCGCGGCGTACAGCGCGGGGATCCGCCCCGGACAGGTCATCACCGGCGTTGCCGGCACGCAGGTCCGCCAGATGGTCGAACTGCTCGTCGAGCTTTATAAGAAGGGCTTCGTCCGCGGGCAGCCGGTCGACCTCACCGTCGTCGACCCCGACAGCGGCGAAAAAACCATCCCGCTGACGCGCTGACGCGAGCGTAAGTATCCGCACAATGTCGAGGCTCCGGGGCTCACCCCTGACGCCTGATTTCAAGCTCCCCCACGCACCGATCTGGAGATCGGTGCCACCAAAGACAGTGGACGGTACCATGCCCCCATGCCCGAGGCCAGGCTCGAACGCTCGACGGTGCTGGCGCTCATCGCGAGCCTGGTGCTGGCGGTGGTGAAGCTGCTGGCCGGGGTCTTCGGGCGGTCGAGCGCGCTGATCGCCGACGCGGTGGAGTCGATCGCCGACGCGGGGGGCTCGCTGGTGGTCCTGCGCGGCCTGCGCGTCGCGGCGCGCCCGCCCGATGAAGACCATCCGTATGGCTACGGGCGCGCCGAGACGGTGGCGGCGCTGGCGGTGGGCGTGATGCTGTGCGTCGCGGCGGGGCTCATCACGTGGGGCGCGGTGCACGAGATCATGACGCCGCACCGAGCACCCGCGGCGTGGACGCTGGGCGTGCTGGTGCTCGTCATCCTCGTCAAGGAAGGGCTGTTCCGGTTCCTCCTGCGCACCGCCGAGGCGCACGGGTCCGACGCCGTGCGCGCCGACGCGTGGCACCACCGCGCCGACGCGATCACCTCGGCGGCGGCGGTGGTGGGGGTGTCGATCGCGGTGTGGGGGCCTGGGCTGTTCGGCGTGCCGCAGCTCGTCCTGGCGGATGAGGCGGCGGCGCTGATCGCCAGCGGGATCATCCTGACGACGGCGTGGCGGCTGGCGCGGCCGTCGATGCGCGAACTGCTCGACGCGACCTCGCCGGGCATCGCCGAGGAGGCCAAGCGGATCGCCGAGGGGCGCGAGGGGGTGGTGTGCGTGGAGAAGGTGTACGCCCGCAAGAGCGGGCGCGGGTACCACCTCGACATGCACCTGCACGTCGACCCGGAGGTGAGCGTGAAGGTGGCGCACGCGATCGCGGGTGCGGCGAAGGCGGAGATCAAGCGGAAGCTGCCGCGGGTGATGGACGTGCTCGTGCACGTCGAGCCGGCGGAGTGAGTGTTCGTGTTCGGCCCAGGGACACGGTCCCTGGGCTTCTTGTTCAGGGAGTTTGTTCTATTTTTCTGGACGGATGCGCACGACGATCGGCGTGTGGAGATCCGGGTAGACGCTGGTGTCGATGATCCACTCGGGGGGCGTGACCTGCGCTTCGGGGCTGATGGGCGTCGACCAGTCGACGACCTCGCTGCCGAAGGAGGTGAGGCCGATGACGGTGCCCGCGCCGTCGGCGTCGTACATGGTGATCGGCTCGCCGTCGGGAGTCGGGGGGGGGCGTTCGACGATGCGCGAGCCGCCGAAGACCCAGCCGTGCTCGGCGTTGGCGGCCGGGAAGTGCTCGCCGGTCTTCGCGTTGACGATCCACGCGGCCGGCTCGACGGCGTGCTCGGCGCCGTTTTCATCGGTGTAAACAAGCTCGATGCGCACGCGGTCGCCCGCGGGCGGCGTCGCGGTGAGCCGGTTGTTGACGACTTCCCAGCGCGTCGGATGGCCGGGGGTGAGGCCGATGAGGAGGAGTGCCGCGTGGATGTGCGAGGGGCGGACGTCGGTGACGACGAGCGACTCGTGCTCGCGGGTGTTGCGCGTGCAGGCGACCTGTTCGAGGTAGACATGCGGCGTGCGCGGGTCGTGGGCGAAGACGGCGGCGAAGCCGTCGAACTCGACGACGCGCTCGGCGAGGTCGGCGCGGACGCCGGGGAAGAGTTCTCGAAAGCCCGCGGCGGGCACGAGTGCGGGGTCGGACTGGGGCGGAGGCGGTTCGGACGACGGGACGGGCGGGCGCGGCGCGTCGGGGGGCGGCGGTTCAGTCCCGCGCGGCGGTGGGGGCGCGGGTGTCGGCGGCGGCGCTTCGGGGCCGCGGGGAGGGGATGCTTCGTGCGGTGGTGCGTGGCAGCCGCCGAGAAGCGAGGCGGTGATGAACGCGACGGCGCGGATGGGGCGAGATCGGCGGTTCATGGGGCGATCGCCTGGTGTTGGTGGAACTCGGCGGCGAGCGCGGCGAACGCCTCGCCCCGCGCTTCGAAGTTGGTGAACTGGTCCCACGACGCGCACGCGGGGCTGAGCAGGACGACGTCGCCGGGGCGGGCGCGCCGGGCGGCCTCGCGCACGGCGGCGTCGAGCGTGCCGCATTCGAAGACGTTGCTTGGGAGCACAGGCGGAACGCCTGTGCCACGGGCCGCGGCGGCGATCGCCGGGCCGGTCACGCCGATGGTGTACAGCGCCGCGAGCGACGCGGCGGCCTTGCCGATCGGCGAGAGGTCCGAGCCCTTGTCGTAGCCGCCGGCGATGAGGTGGACGCGCCCGAGCCCCGGCCCGCCCTGCTCGGCGGAAAAGGCGCTCAGCGCCAGCAGCGCCGAGTCGGGCGTGGTGCACTTGCTGTCGTTGTAGTAGCCGACGGCGTTGAAGGCGCCGACGAGTTGCAGGCGGTGCGCCAGGCCGGCGAAGCCGGCGAGGCGGCGCGAGAGCACGCGGGCCGATTCGGTAACGTGTTCGCCGTTGTGCACAGACGCCTCCGCAACGCCTGTGCCACGGTTGAGCGCGAGTGCGCACGCCGCGGCGGCGAGGGCCGCGTTCTTTCGATTGTGCAGCCCCGGCACGGCGAGTTTCAGCGAGGGATCGAGCAAGAGGCGCTCATATCCAGTGGGGAGAAAGGTCGTCCTGGCGCGGGGGATGTCGCCCAGGAGTGGATCGGTTTCGAGCATCGGTGTGACGACGCGGTCGCGTGCGGCGTCCTGATAGTTCCAGATGCCGTGCTTGCTGGCGGCGTAGTGCTCGACCGAGCCGTGCCAGTCGATGTGGTTCGGCGCAATGTTGGTCAGCACGGCGACCGACGGCGACCAACCCTGTGCCTCGGGATACCCCACGCCCGCGCTGAGCCAGTAGAGCATCGCGCTCGAGAGCTCAAGGACAACGAAGTCGTCGGGCGAGATGCTGTCGAGCGAGGAAAGCAGCGAGCCCCCGATGTTGCCCCCGAGGTGGACGCGGCGGGTAGGTTGATGCTTCGCGAGCGCGTGCGCGATCATCGACGACGTGGTGCTCTTGCCCGCCGAGCCGGTGACGCCGAGGGTGTGCGCGCGATTCGGCAGACGCTCGACGAGCAGGCGGATCTCGGTCGTGATCGGGATCCCCGCGGCGGTCGCCGCCCGCAGGAACCGGTTTTCCCACGGCTTGGGCACGGCCGGGTTGGCGACGACCAGGTCGGTCGTCGTGAAGTCGCTGACGTTGTGCCCGCCGAGGCGCAGCGTGACGCGGCCGGTGCGCACGAGGTCGTCGATCTGCTTCAGCGGCTCGGCGAGTTTGTCGGGCGGGTCGAGGTCGGTGACGAGGACTTGGCAGTCGTTTGGGGGCGAGGCGAGGAAGCGGGCGACGCCGACTCCGCCGCCGAATCGGCCCAGGCCCATGACGGTGACGCGCTTGCCGGCGAGGTCGAGCATACCGGCGATGGTACCAGGGTTCGGATACCCTCAGCGCGTGATCGTTTACCTCAATGGACAACTCGTGCCGGGCGAAGAGGCCCGCGTCAGCGTCTTCGACCGTGGGTTCATCTTCGGCGACGGCGTGTACGAGGGCCTGCGCGTCGTGCCGAACGGCAAAGGCGGGGGGCGCGTGGTCGGGCTGGCCGGGCACACACGGCGGCTGCGTGAAGGGCTCGCCAAGGCGCAGATCGCGTGGGACGCGGCGCAGATCGGCGACATCGCGGTGTGTCTTGCCGAGGCAAGCGGGCTCAAGGACGCGTTCGTGTATGTGCAGATCACACGCGGGACGCCGGTGTGGGGGGGTGGGGAACCTGTGCGGAGCCGTGTGCCGGTGAAGGGTTCGGCGATGCAGCCGACGGTGTTTGCGTGCGCGACGCCGCAGCCCTCGCTGGAGGCGCAGGAGCGGAGCGGCCCGGCGGAGAAGTCAGCGGTTACGGTCGAGGACATCCGCTGGGCGTGGGGGCGGCTCAAGTCCGTCTCGCTGATGGGCAACGTTCTCTCGGCGCTGGCGGCGGCCGAGGAGGGCGCCGACGACGGCGTCTTCGTGCGCACGATCGTGGACGAAGCACGCGGCACCGTCGAACGCCGCGTGGTGGAGGGGCTGGCGACGAACGTCGTGCTGGTGCTGCCGGAGAAGAGCGGAAAGGTGGAGATCGTGACGCCGTCGCTTGAGAGCGGGCCGATGCTGGAGGGGATCACGCGGGAGATTTTGCTGGCGGATGGGGGGGGAGGGGGGGCGGAGCCGCGGATCGTGGAGCGGATGGTGCGGGAGGAGGAGCTGGCACGGGCCACGGAGGTCATGCTGCTGGGGACGATCTCGATGGTGACGAGCGTGACGCGGCTCAACGGCCGCACGATCGGCGATGGCAGGGCCGGGCCGGTGGCGCGGGCGCTTTTGAAAAAGCTCATCGCGGCGATCCGCGGAGGGGCGTAGCTTGTTCTGAGAACGCGGAGGTGCGGAGGGGAGCGGAGGACGCGAGTTGATTCTTTTGAACACGGAGGTCACGGAGGGCACAGAGGAGAAAAACCTTTCAAAGCTGTTCTCCGTGATCCTCCGTGACCTCTGTGTTCACACATTAAGTTTACATCAGCGCGATCGGGTCGACGTCGACGGCCGTGCGCGAGTCGCTTTTGACGAGCCCGGCCGAGCGGGCCGAAGCGAGGAGCGATTGCAGCGCCGGGCGGGCGGCGGGGCCGCTCGCGATGAGCTCGACGCCGACGCGGAAGTAGCCCGCCAGCCGCGAGAGGACGCACGGGGCGGGGCCCTGGATGTCGATCGAGGTTGACGACTCGCGCGGCGATTGCGCACGCAGAAAGTCGGCGATGCGTTGTGCGCTGCTCATCGCCTTGTCGAACTCTTCGTCGCGCACGACGATCCGCGCCATGCGGCCGATCGGCGGCAAGGACGGGGCGGCAGCCCGGCGGATCTCCAGCTCTTCGGTCGCAAAGCCGACGTAGTCGTGCTTGGCGGCGTGGCGGATCGGGGCGGCCTGCGGCGAAAACGTCTGCACGATGACCAGGCCGGGGTGTTCACCGCGGCCGGCTCGCCCCGCGACCTGGCTGACGAGCTGGAAGGTCCGTTCGGCGGCTCGGAAATCCGGCAGATTCAGCGCGGTGTCGGCGTTGACGACGCCGACGAGGCGGACGTTGGGGAAGTCGTGCCCCTTGGCGATCATCTGCGTGCCCAGCAGCACGCGGACCTCGCCGCGGCGGAAGCGGGTGAGGGCCTGGAAGTAGTCGGTCGCGCTCGACATGGTGTCGCCGTCGACGCGGACGAGCGCGTCGTCGCGGTCGAGCATCGGGAACTTACGGCGGAGTTCTTCTTCGACGCCCTGGGTGCCCAGGCCGAGCGTGCGCAAGGGGCGGCCGCAGGTCGGGCAGCCGGCGGGGAGGAGGCTCTGGGCCTGGCAGTGGTGGCAGCGGACCAGCTCGCCGGCGCGCAGCTCGCGGCCTGGGGCGACCTTGTGGTGGACGAGCGAGGCGTCGCAGTCGTGGCAGCGGAGGATAAAGCCGCAGGATGCGGAGGGGCAGGAGAGGTAGCACCCGTAGCCGCGGCGGTTGAGCAGGAGGATGGCCTGGCCGCCCGAGTCGAAGTTGTCGCGGAGGGCGCGGGCGAGCGTGGGGCCGATCTGGTCGAGGAACTTGGCGTCGGGCGCTTGCATCATCGCGCGGCGTTCGAGGTTCATGTCGACGATGCGGACGGCGGGCATGCGGGATGTGTTGATGCGGGTGGGGAGTTCCCAGAGGGAGTATTTCGCAGAAGAAGTGGGAGTTGTCTTTGGTGGCTCGGCTCTCCGAGCCGAGCGCTGGCGCTCGTGATCAGGTCCGCCCACGCACCGCTCGGAGAGCGGTGCCACCAAAGGCATCGGCGCCGCGTTGGCCCATGATTCCAGCGAGGGTGTGGCGGAGCCGAGGAGGACGGGGCAGCGTTCGAGGCTGCCGCGCACGACGGCGACGTCGCGGCCGTGGTAGCGGGGGAGCTGGTCCTGCTTGTAATCGGTCGCGTGCTCTTCGTCGACGACGATGAGGCCCAGGCCGGTGATGGGGGCAAAGATCGCGCTGCGCGCCCCGACGACGACGCGCGCCGTGCCCGCGGCGATGGCGGCCCATTGCGCGTGCCGCTGGGCCGCGGTGAGGCCGGAGTGGAGCACGGCGATGCTGCTCGGCGAGCCGGTGACGGCGGCGAAGCGATCGAGGAACCGCCCGGCGGTCTGCGGCGTGAGCGAGATTTCCGGGACGAGCACGATCGCCTGTTTGCCGGCGGCGAGGACGCGCTCGATGAGGCGGAGGTAGACCTCGGTTTTGCCGGAGCCCGTGACGCCGCGGAGGAGATGGACGGAGAAGCCGGCGTCGAGCGTTGCGCCGATGCCCTCGACGGCGCGGTGCTGGTCGGGCGAGAGGGTGGGGAGCGATCGTGCCGCGGCGGCGGCGGGGGTTGTCGCGACGGCATCCCAGACCTCGCGGCGTGCGTGGACCTCGTCACGCTGGACTTTCACCAGCAGCCCGGCTTTGACGAGCCGATTGAGCGGGCCGACGGTCGGGAGGCCGAGGCGGAGGGCCAGCGCGTCGGCGGCGATGGGGAACTCGCTGCGCGGGATGTCGAGCAACACCTTCCACGCGTTCTTCGCGGAGGGTGTGAGTGGGGGGGTCGGGGCGGGTTCCGGGTTCCGGGTTCCGGGTTCCGGGTGAAAGTCCGGTTGTTCGGGGGCGAAGTCCAGCAGGGTGCGTGTGCGTTGACCGACGGCTTTTTTGACAGCCGCGGGCATCATGGTGGCGAGGACCATGCCCAGCGGGCAGACGTAGTAGGCGCTCATCCAGCGGGCGAGCTCGACGAGGCTGGGGGGCAGGGCCTGGCCGGTGGCGCGGAGGATGAACTTGACGCGGCGTGGGTCGAAGCCGTCGAGGAGTTCGCGGCCGCCCGAGGCGATGACGATGCCGCCGGTCGTGGTGTCGCCGCGGCCGAGGGGGACCTCGACGCGCGTGCCGATCGGCACGGGCTCCGGGCTGGCGTACGTCAGGCCGTCGTGCTTGCCGTCGGGTTTGGGGTTGCGTCGGCCGGGCTGGTCGAGGCCGCGTTCGACGGCGACACGAACAAAGTGCGAGGCCGTCTCGGCGGCGAGAGCGGGGGGCTCGGAATTAAAAAGATCCAATGGCACAGGGGTTGGGGGTGCGACGCATACGTCTAGAGGGGGCGCTGATTGAAGTATAAACACGGGAGGTTCTCTGATGAATACGACCTCTGGACGTTCCGCGAGCGTGGTGGGCGCCGTCTTGGCGGCGGTGGCGGCGTCGGCCGTGCTGATCGGGTGCGAATCCGGTTCGGCCGTGCGGGCCGGATCGGTGGATTTCCCCTATGAGAAGATGGCCGCCCGGTACGACGGCTTCTCGGCCGAGGATGCCGATCGGCTGCGGCTGGAGGGCGACTTCGGCGCCGACGAGGTGCGGGTGGGGGGCTCGTCCGAGCAGTTGGTCGTGCGGGTGCCGGGCTCGAGGCTGCAGGCGACCTCCGGCTCGTCGCGGTGCGATCTCGGCAAGTGTTTCCGCATCTTCAACACCGCGTGGACCACCGGCTATGTCGAGGGGCGATACCGCGACGTCTTCAACGTCGTGATCGAGGTGCTCGATCCGCACACGGCCTATGTGTATGTCGACAGCGAGCGGCACGGGTCCGATAGCGACGCGTCGCGGGCCGGCACCTACCTGCAGCTGCCGGCGACGGTGCGGATCAGCAGCGACGGCTCGCGGATGGAAGTGCTGAAGGACTGACCCCGGTCGGGCCGACAATGCGGGATGGGTTTGTCCAGCCGGGAGGGCGGTCCGCCGCCGCCTCCCGGCTGCGTTGCGCTGCGGCCGGTTATACTGACGGACCATCGGTGCGGCCGACGCCGTCGCCGAGGGCGAGCGGGTTGCCACGGCCCGCGCCAAGCCCGGGGAATCCAGACGGGGCGATGCCTCACCACACACTCGAACTCTCGATCCTCGCGCAGCCGGACGACTTCACGTGCGGCCCGACGTGCCTGCACGCGCTCTACAACTACTACGAGGACCCGATCGAGCTGGACGAGCTCATCAAGCAGGTCCGCCGCCTGGACCACGGGGGGACGCTGGCCGTCCTGCTGGCGATCCACGCGCTGCAGCGTGGGTATTCGGCCAAGCTGTACTCGTACAACCTGCAGGTGTTTGACCCGACGTGGTTCAGCCTGAGCATGGGGGAGATCCACCGGCGCCTGGCCGCCCGGATGGCGGCCAAACCGGAGTACACCCACGTCATCGAGGCGTACATCGAGTTTATCGAGCTGGGGGGCACGCTGGCCTTCGAGGACCTGACGCCGTCGCTGATCCGCAAGTACCTGAGCCGGGGGACGCCGATCCTGACGGGGCTGTCGTCGACCTACCTGTACCGCTCGGCCCGCGAGTGGGGGCCGAATGATGACAGCGACGACATCAAGGGCGACCCCCAGGGGCACTTCGTGGTGCTCTGCGGGTACGACCGGCACGACAAGTCGGTGCTGGTGGCCGACCCGATGGAGAACAACCCGGCGTTTAGGAGCCAGTTGTACGCCGTGGACATCGAGCGGCTGCGGTGCTCGATTCTGCTGGGTATCCTCACGCACGACGGGAACCTGCTGATCGTCGAGCCCACGGCCACCCATCCCAAGAAGAAGCAGGACGGAGGCGGGCCGAACAAGCCCGCGGCAGATGTCGACGCTCATCGTCGTCAATAACCCCAACAGCTGGCCCCTGCAAACCCCCGGCGTCCTGGTCGTCTCGGCCCGCGCCTACCTCACCGAAAAAGCCTACTCCGACCTCAGCGGGGCCAAGGTTTTCAATCTGTGCAAGTCGTACCGCTACCAGAGCCTGGGGTATTACGTCTCGCTGCTCGCCGAGGCGCGCGGGCACAAGCCGATGCCCAACATCACCACCATCCAGGACCTCAAGAGCCTGTCGATGATGCGCTTCGCCAGCGACGACCTGGACGACATCATCCAGGAGGCGATGAGCCGGCTGCACTCCAGCACGTTCACGCTGTCGATCTACTTCGGGCGCAACCTCGCCGAGCGGTACCGCCGGCTGGCGATGCGGCTGTTCAACCAGTTCCCCGCGCCGCTCATGCGGGCCGAGTTTGTCTGCAACGCCGAGCGGCACTGGACGATGCAGTCGATCGGGACGATCTCGGCGAGCGACATCCCCAAGGAGCACCACCCCTTCGTCGTCGAGGCGGCCCAGGAATATTTCGCGTCCAAGCGCTCGATCTCGACGAAGCGCACGCACGCCAAGTACGACCTGGCGATCCTGTTCAACCCGGACGTCGAGGACAAGCCGAGCACGCAGAAGACGATCCCCAAGTTCATCAAGGCGGCCAAGGAGATCGGGCTCGCCGCGGAGGTGATCTCGAAGGACGACTACGGCCGGCTGGCGGAGTTCGACGCGCTGTTCATCCGCGAGACGACGGCGGTGAACCACCACACGTACCGGTTCGCGCGTCGCGGGGCGGCCGAGGGGTTGGTGGTGATCGACGACCCGGAGTCGATCGTGCGGTGCTCGAACAAGGTGTTCCTGGCGGAGCTGCTGGAGCAGACGGGGATCAACACGCCGCGGACGCTGATCGTGCATAAGGACAATATTGACGACATCCCGATCCGCGTGGGGTTGCCGTGCGTGCTGAAGGCGCCGGACTCGTCGTTCAGCCAGGGCGTGGTGAAGGTCTCGACGGCGGAGGAGCTGCTGGAGAAGACGCACGCGATGCTGGCCAAGTCGGACCTGATCATCGCGCAGGAGTGGCTGCCGAGCGACTTTGACTGGCGGGTGGGGATGCTGGACAACAAGCCGTTGTTCGCGTGCAAGTACCACATGGTGCCGGGGCACTGGCAGATCGTCGGGCGCGACAAGAACGGGGAGCGCGACTTCGGCGAGGTGGAGGCGATGCCGGTGGACGACGCGCCGCGGCGGGTGGTGACGGCGGCCAGCCGGATCGCCGCCCAGATCGGCGACGGGCTCTACGGCGTCGACCTCAAGCAGGTCGGCAACAAGGTGTACGTCATCGAGGTCAACGACAACCCCAATATCGACGTGGGCTACGAGGACCAGGCCCTCGGCCCCGAGCTGTACCTGCGGCTCATGAACGTCTTCCTGCACCGGATCCGGCGGCTGCGGGAAGGTCCGAGAAGAAGGTGATTTTCGGGTTCCGGGTTGGAATTAATCGTTGACGCGCGATGTGAGCGGAAGCGATCGCATCAATAAACCATGTGCGGAGATTCCGTCGCCATTCCCGGCGGCTTTGTTCAAGCTTATGTCTTCACCCGGAACCCGAGCCCCGGAACCCGGAACCCGATTCGTGCATCCAACCATCGCGTCGGTGCAAGAACTCCCCCGGGTTTCGGAAGACTGTTCCCATGTTCTTCAAGTCCCGCCGGCGTCGCCGGCTCAAAGCACGGCCGCTGAAGCGTGAGTGGGAGGCGATCCTCTGGCGGCGCGTCGCGGCGTACCGGCGGCTGTCGGCCGAGCAGCGTGCCGAGCTGCACGGGCACATCCAGGTGTTTCTGGCGGAGAAAGACTTCGAGGGGTGTGCGGGCGAGGTGGTGACGGACGAGATGCGCGTGGTGATCGCCGCCCAGGCGTGCGTGCTGCTCCTGGGGCGCGAGACCGACTATTTCCCGCTCTTGACGTCGGTCCTGGTGTACCCGCGCGGCTACACGGCGGTGAGCACGCGGCAGGGGCCGGGCGGGGTCGTGCACGAACGGTTGCAGCCGCGTGCGGGCGAGTCGTGGCAGGCGTCGCTGTCGCCGCTGGGCGGCGGGCCGGTGATCGTCTCGTGGAGCGACACGCTCGCCGGCGTCGCCGACGACCGGGACGGGCGGAACCTGATCTACCACGAGTGTGCGCACCAGCTCGACGCCGAGTCGGGTTCGATGGAGGGCGCGCCGCGGCTGGAGAGCCGAGCGGCGTACGCCGAGTGGGCGAAGGTGTGGAACGCGGAGTTTGCGCGGCACCGGCGCGAGCTGCAGGCCGGGCGGGCGACGGTGCTGGGGGCGTACGCCGCGACCAACCCGGCGGAGTTCTTCGCCGTGAGCGTGGAGCGTTTTTTCGAGAGGCCGACGGCGCTGCGCGAGCACCACCCGGCGCTGTACGCGCAGCTCGCGGCGTACTTCAAGCAGGATCCGGCGATGCAGCACGAGGCGGCTGAGTTTGCCGCGTGAGGCCACTTCTTTTGAAAGCCGAGGGGTTCAGCCCTTCGGTCGGTGGGCAGGTGCGCCCGCGCACCGATCTGGAGATCGGTGCCCCCAAAGACGAACACATTCAAACGAAAACAAGCCCGGCCTTGCTGCGGTCACAGCGGCGGGCTTGCTCTCGGGTTTCTCTCCCAGCGGAGCGGCTCTCTCTGGCTCCGTATAGTCCTTGTTCCCCGCCGATGAAAACACCGGGGGGCGTGGGAAATGGATCGGCTTGTGCGGCGTGCGACTGAAGGGCCGGCCGGTGTTGGCCGGTATGTTTTTGAAGAGGGGGGATGAGTCGGCCGGGTTCTCGGACCCGCGTGCGGCTGCGAAGCCCATGGAACAATGACGGTGATGCCCGAATCCGCTTCTCATCCTGATCCGTTGTGCCTGACGGCGGGCGAATACGCCGGGTCGTGCGCACGGCTTGGATTGCCGGGCGGCGCGGCGTGGGGGATGGAGCGGTATCGGCGGCTGTTCCGCGAGGGGGCTCGTGAGGGGTTCGGCGACGGGTTCGCGGCGTCGAACGAGATCGTCAAGGTCATCCGCTCCGACTCGGCCGAGGGGGTGGTGACGAAGTTCACGCAGCGCGTGCCTCGCAAAGCGGGCGAGCCGCGGGGAGAAGACGGGCTCGAGACCGAGTCGGTGATCATCCCGATGATCGGGCGCAAGGGCGTGCGCACGCACACGCTCTGCGTCTCCTCGCAGGTCGGGTGCGCGATGGGGTGCGGCTTCTGCCAGACGGCGCAGATGGGCCTCGTCCGCTCGCTCACGGTGCGCGAGATCGTCGGGCAGTGGTGGGCGGCACGGCACGTCGTCGACGGCGGCTGCCCCACGATCCAGAACATCGTCTTCATGGGGATGGGCGAGCCGATGGACAACCTCGACGCGGTGATCGGCGCGATCGGTGTGCTCACCGACCAGAACGGCGTCGGCCTGCCGATGAGCAAGATCACCGTCTCGACGGTCGGTCGGCTCGACGGGCTCGCCAAGCTCGGCGAGGAGGTGCGCAGGCCCGGGTGGCACCGGCTGAACCTCGCCGTCTCGCTCAACGCGCCCAGCGACGAGGTGCGCTCGACGATCATGCCGATCAACCGCGCGATGCCGATGCGGGCGCTGCGCGAGGCGATCCTGGCGTGGCCGATCTATGGCGGGGCCAAGATCTGCTTCGAGTACGTGCTCATCCCCGGCGTCAACGACTCGGCGGAGCATTGTCAGCAGCTCGCGGATTACATGCAGGGCAGGGGTGTGTGGGGCGCGGAGGATGGCAAGGGTGATGGGGGAGGGAGGGGGCTGCCGGGGCTGGTGAACCTGATCCCGTACAACCCGCGCGAAGACTCGCCGTGGGAAGCGCCGAGCGAGGAATCGGTGATCGAGTTCCTGAACGGCCTGCTCGACCGCGGCGTCTTCGCCAAGCGGCGGCGGACGAAGGGGCGCGACCAGATGGCCGCGTGCGGGCAGCTCGGGAACCTGGAGTATCGGCGGAAGAAGGCGAAGGGGAGTGATACCAACCGTATTTAGTTTTCGGGCAGCCAAGCGACTTTGCAGAGTGATTTGAG
>CAZZDW010000037.1:0-29583 GCA_964652945.1 uncultured Phycisphaeraceae bacterium | reverse complement strand
GCGAGGTCATCGGCTCCTGGAAGATCATGGCGATCTCGTTGCCGCGGATCTTGCGGATCTCCGGCTCGCTCATGGTCAGGAGGTTGCGCGGCCCGCTGTCGGTGACGAACGTCGCCTCGCCGCGGTCGAAGCGGCCCGGCGGGCGGGGGACCAGGTGCATGAGGCTCATCGCCGAGACGGACTTGCCGCAGCCCGACTCGCCGACGACCGCGAGCGTCTGGCTGGGGTAGATCGTCATGCGCACGCCGTCGACCGCCTGGATGCGCGGGCCCGAGCCGTTGTCGAACGAGACGGCCAGGTCGCGGATTGTCAGCAGCGGCTTGGTCTCGTCGACGGGGACGTGCGCCTTGCGGCCGGAGACGGCGTGTTGGGCGGAAATGGTGGTCACTCGAACAATCCTCTGTCTTGTGTGGCACAGGCGTCCCGCCTGTGCTTGTAGTTCTTTTTCGTGGACAACCGCGGCGTCTGGACGTCCGCTCTTTGTAGACGCGGTAGACACAGGCGAGACGCCTGTGCCACAAGATCGTGTAGGTACATCACACCCTCGCCTTCTTCAGCTTCGGGTCGATCGCGTCGCGGAGCGCCTCGCCCAGGAGGTTGTACGCGAAGACGGTCAGGAAGATCGCCGCGCCGGGGAAGACGGCCAGCCACCACTTGAAGATCCCCTCCGAGCTGACCGCGCTGGCCAGCAGCTTGCCCCACGACGCCTCGTTGGCCGCCCCGAGGCCCAGGTAGGACAGGATCGCCTCGACGCTGATCGCCGCGGCGATCGCGAAGGAGGCGTCGACCAGCACCGGCGTCACGCCGTTGGGGAGCATGTGCTGGAACAAGATCCGCGGCAGCGGCAGGCCCACCGACTGGGCAGACTGCACGAAGTCCTGGTTGCGCAGCTTCAGGAACTCGGCCCGCGTGAACCGCGCCGAACTCATCCACGAGAAGCACCCGATGATGACCATCAGCGTGTACGTCGAGCGGTACTCCGGCGGCAGCACGCCCGCGGCCACGATGAGCAGGAACAGCACCGGGATCGCCATGAAGATCTCGACGACGCGCGAGAGCGCGATGTCGACCCACCCGCCGAAATACCCCATGAGCGCGCCCAGCGTGACGCCGATGATCACGGCGATGCCCGTGCTCACCAGCCCGATGGTGATCGACAGGCGGCAGGCGTCGAGGAGGTTGGCCAGCACGTCCTGCCCGAAGGCGTCGGTGCCGCAGACGAAGACGCGCCCCGCGCCGGGCTCGCCCTCGCTCATCTCGAGCCCCTCGCCGAGGGTGGTCATGGGCTCTTTGCGGTCCAGCGAGGAGAACCGCTCGGAGGCGGAGAAGGGGATGAGCGTGTACGTCGCGCGGATCTCGCCGCGGCGTTCCCGCGCGACGTAGTCGAACCGCTCCAGCGGCGCGTTCCAACCGGCCGCCGTCGAGCCCGCGGCGACCACGCACGCCGCCGCCAGCACCGCCAGCCGCTTGCCCAGCGACTCGACGAACGGGATCGCCAGCCCCAGCAGCAGCACGGCGAGCCCCACCAGCCCCGGCACGATAAGCCGCGTCGCCCCGGACTCGTTCATCGAGCGCGCCCACGCCGACGCCGTCGAGCCGAAGACCGCCGAGCCGATGAGCTTGCTGATGATCACCGCGATCGTCGCGAAGACCGCGCCGGCGATGGTGTGGCCGAGGCGTGCCGCTCGCCCCTTCTTCGGCCCCAGGAAGACGTAGCAGACGCCGATGATCGAGCCGACGAGGATCGCGATGTCGCCGGGCGTGACGTATTCGAAGAGCGGGTAGGTCGTCTTGACGACGTTGCCGCCCGCGTCGAGTTCGCGGAGGATCAGCGGGTGCCCGCTGGCCAGCCACGGGGCGGCGACGGCGAAGAAGGCGACGATCCCCAGCCACGTCATCGCGAGGATGGCGCTGGTGCGGCTGATGACCTGCGCCCACGCCTCGGCCCAGAAGCCGCGGGCCTGCCGGACGCCGATGCCTTGGGCGAGCTGGACGCCGGTGACCGAGCCCTCCCACGTCGACGAGGTGATCGCCTCGGAGGTCGAGTGGGCCGGCGCGGGCAGGCCCTCGCCCCCGCCGCCCCCCGCGGCTCCCAGGCCCTGCTCGGCGTAGGGCACTTCCGACGGGAGCGACCCGTACCTCGCCTCATCGCGGCGAGAATCCGAAGGAGGGTTCGACGAAGGATCGTTCACCGGTTTGCACGCCTTTCTAAAGCTTGGGTCTTGGGTCTTGGGTCTTGGGTCGAGATCGTTCTTGGCTGTCGTCTTTGCTTGCCAACGGCCATCGGCCACGGGCCTATGGCCGTTCTCCGGGGCGGCGCCGCCCCGGCTCACCGCGGCCTACTTGTACGTCACGCGCGGATCGGCGATCGCATACAGGATGTCGGCCAGCAGGAGCGCCACCAGGTTCACCCCCGCGACCATGAACGTGTTGGCCAGCAGCAGCTCGCGGTCGCGCTGGTTGATGGCGTCGAGCATGATCCAGCCCATGCCGGGGATGGAGAAGATC
Source organism: uncultured Phycisphaeraceae bacterium (assembly GCA_964652945.1). Classification (GTDB taxonomy): domain Bacteria; phylum Planctomycetota; class Phycisphaerae; order Phycisphaerales; family UBA1924; genus CAZZDW01. The sequence goes on along the minus strand of CAZZDW010000037.1, from coordinate 27,075 downwards.
TTCTCGATGACCACCGAGCCCGAGAGCATCGCCGGGAAGATCGAGACGAAGATCGTGATGATCGGCAGCAGGCTGTTGCGGAAGACGTGGCGGAAGACGACGTCCTTGGGCGCAACGCCCTTGGCCTTGGCCGTGCGCACGTAGTCGGCCGAGAAGTTGTCGAGCATCGCGGCACGGGTCTGCTTGCTCAGCCCGGCAAAGCCCGCGTAGACGAGGCACAGCACGGGCAGGCACATGTGCCACAGGGTGTCGAGGATGACGCCGTGCGTGTACTGCCCGGAGGCGTTGGTCCCGGGGAGGAAGGGCATCCGGTCGTAGTTGGGGTCCAGCAGCCCGCTGACGGGGAAGGCCCCGACGTACTCCTTGCTGGCCAGGAAGCCCACGCACAGCACGCCGGCCAGCACCGCGGGGATCGACCACAGCGCGATGTAGAGCGCCCCCGAGGCGTAGTCGATGAAGGTGCCCTGTTTGACCGCGGCGAGCATGCCGCTGGGAATGGCGATGAAGTAGATGATCGGCACCGCCGCGAGGTTGAGCAGCAGCGTGTAGGGCAGCGCCCGCCCGATGACCTCGAGCACCGGGCGGCTGCCGGAGAACGTCACGCCGAAATCCGGCGGCGCCAGGCTGATCGCGCCGGGGATGATCGGCACGCCGACCTCCGGGTACGGCTTGGCGTCAAACGCCGCCAGCACCTTCACCCGCGCCGTCTGACCCTTGCGCATCGCGGCGATGACCGCGTCCCCCTGCTTCTGCACCGCCGCCCAGCCCGGCAGGCTCTTGTCGGGCGTCACCGCCTCGAGCACCCGCGTGCGCAGCTCGCCGTCGGGCCGGACCCCCTGGGCGTGCCCCGAGGCGACGGCGTATTCGCGGATCGCCCGCTTGAGCTCGGTCACCGCGGCGATGTAGCCGGCGCGCGCGGTGGCGTACTCGTACGCCGCGTCTTTGTAGGCCTGCTGCTTGCGCTCGATCGAGTAATCGTCGGGGACCTTGAACTGCTCGGCCGGGGGCTCTTCGGGGAGGGTGTCGGCGTACCACTCCCACAGCGGCGGGGGCTTGATCGCCTTGGCGGGGCGCGTCCGCTCGCCGGAGGGCCCGTACTGGTCGCGCCGGCCGAACTGCACGGGCGAGACCCGCCCCAGCCAGCGGACATACTGCACGTACGACGGGTCGTCGAGGCCGTAGCGGTCTTCGAGGCGGGCCTTCTGCAGGGCGGCCTGGTTCTGCGACTGCATCGCCCCGCCGCCGCCCTGGGCCTTGAGGGCCGCGCCGATCCCGCCGCCGAAATACGCGACCAGCATGAACACCAGGAAGGTGATCCCGATCAGCGTCGGGAACATCAGCAGGACTCGGCGGAGGATGTATGTCCCCATGCTCGCTTTCTCAGGTGAGACGGGGCGTGCCGCCCCGTCCATACATTCGTCATGGACCGCACGCCGCGTCTCACACGCCGGTTTTACATCTTTTCAGGGGCCGCCGGGGCGCCCGAGCGCTTGTAGAACTCCCACGGCTCAAGCCCCTTGGGGTACGTGTTGATGTTGCCGAAATCGGGCTTGATAAACCGGAGCGTCGGCGAGACCCGCGTCCACGTGTACGGCTGCTCGTCGTGCATGATGCGGGTGAACTTCTGCCACAGCTCGGCACGCTTCTCCGGGTCCATCTCGCTGCGGGCGGCGTCGATCGCCGCGTCGGCCTCGGGGGAGCTCCACTGCCCGAAGTTGTCGCCCTGATTGGCGATCGAGTCGGAGTGGAAGATCTGCTTCGGGTCCGACTCGGGGGCATTGGCGCCCCAGCCCATCGTCATCGCATCAAAGTCGCGCTGGTTGCGCACCGTGTCCGTCACCGCCCAGTCCATCGCCCGGCGGACCACGCGGATACCGCCCGCGGCGTAGGCGTCGACGATGAACGTCGCCATCCGCTCGGCGATCTCGCCGCCGCCGGCATACGTCAGCTCGAAGGTGAACTCCTCGCCCTGCTCGTTCTCCAGCACGCGGTCGCCGTCGCGGTCCCACCAGCCGGCCTCGCGGAGCAGCTCGGCGGCACGCTTGGGGTCATACGGCAGCGGCTTGAGGTTCGGGTCGTCGCCGGGCGTGCCGGGGTTGAAGAAGCCCGTCGGCACCTCGCCGATGCCCTTGGACAGATCGTCGATCATCTTCTGCCGATCCAGCAGCATGGTCATCGCCTGGCGGACGCGCTTGTCGTGGAAGGGCGTGAGCTTGCCGCCCGGCCCGCCGCGCGGCCCGCAGTTCCAGATGATCCCGCCGCGGCCGGACCGCATGTTGACCCACTTGAGGCTGTAGTTGTGCTCGTTCCACCCCGGCGTCTCCTCGGTCATCTTCACGAACTGCGCCGAGGCGGGCATCATCATGTCCGAATCGCCGTTGCGGTAGTCCGTCAGCCGCGCCAGCTCGTCGTTGATCGTCTTGAACACCATCCGCTCGACCGGCGGCTTGGCGCCCCAATACTGCTCGTTGCGCACAAGCTTGACCGGGTCCGGCGGCGACCACTGGTCCCGCACGCTCACCTGCTCAAGCTTGTACGGCCCCGAACCCATGAGCAGCCCCGTGCTCGGGTTGATCTGCGCCGGCGTCAGCTTCTCATAGAAATGCTTGGGAAGAACACCCGTGCCCAGCGCGATATCCGTGTTCAAGAAATACCGCTTGTTGAAGACAAACTCCACCGTCTTCGTGTTGATCACCTTGACGTCTTCCAGCGAGTCGATCGTCGAGCGGGCACGCTCGGCCTCGATCAGCGGGTTGAGGATGAACCCCTTATACGTGTACTCCACGTCTTCGGCGGTCACGGGGACGCCGTCGCTGAAGCGGGCGTTCTCGCGGATATGCACGCGGACCCACAGCCCCTCGGGGTCGACCTGCCAGGCGTCGGCCAGGCACCCACGCATCTTGAGCGTGTTGGCGTCGTAGACGCCGAGGCTCTCGAGCACCATGTCGATGACGCGCGTGCCGTAGACGTCGGTGGCGAGGTACGGCACGATCTTGGCGGGCTGGGCCTCGAGGGCCTCGGTGAAGCTGCCGCCTGCCTGGAAATCCTGCTCTTCGCGCGGATCGGTGAAGAAGGTCCACTCGGGCTGCCACTGCACGGGCACGCCGGGGCGGGCCCACGACTCATCGCGCGGCCCCTTCGGCCCGTTGCCGGCCGCGGCGGCCTTGAGCCGGGCGATCTCCTCGTCGCTGAGCGGCTGGGCCGAGCCCGCCCCGCCCCCCCCACTCCCGCCGCCCTTGCTCAAGAGCTCGATCATCGCGTCCTGCGAGACGCGGATGGACTCCTGGCTGTCGTGGAGCTGCCGCTCCAGGCGCGAGATCGACTGCTCCTGCTGGTCGGCACGGCCCTGAAGCCTGCTGACCAGCCCCCAGGTACGGTTGTCCTGCTTAATCCCGATTCCCACCATAATGAGCAGGAGAAACACCAACAGGAAGAGGACGAAGTCTTTCACACCGAATCGGTTCTGCATGCACGATCCTCGAAGACAGTCGGGAAACACGGGCCACACCCGGCATGAGAGCCGGCGCTGGCCGAAGGGGGAACGGAAGGCCCCGATCATACCGGCCGGAGGGAGATCTGTCGCATCGACGGCCGTCCTGACACCAAGCGACGCGATCGTGCGCACATCGGCGGTTTTTTACCCCCGGCGGGCCCGCCGCGGGTCGAGCGCCTCGCGCAGACCCTCGCCGACGAAGTTGAGCGCCAGCAGCGTCACCCCCAGCATGAGGCAGGGGAAGAGCAGCATCCACCAGTGGGACTTGTAGGGGTTGAGCTCGGTGAGCCCCTCGGCCGCGAGGTTGCCCCACGACGGGATCGGCGGGCGGACGCCGATGCCCAGGAACGACAGGAACGACTCCTGCAGGATCGCCTGCGGCACGGTCAGCGTGCCGTACACCACGATCGGCCCCAGTAGGTTGGGCACCAGGTGGCGGAGAAACAGCCCCCGCACCGGCACGCCCATCGCCCGGGCGGCTTCCATGAAGGGCTGGTTTTTGAGGCTGAGGACCTGCCCGCGGACGACGCGGGCCATGGTGAGCCAGGAGACGCCGCCGATCGCGACGATGAGGATGAGCAGGTCGTAGGTGATCCGCGTGCCGCGGGAGATGTTGCGGGAGGGGTAGAGCCTCGCCGCCTCGACGCGGAGTGTCTCGTCCTCGTCGGCGTGCTGTTCGAGGTATTCGCAGAGGTCGGTTTTGGTCACGTCCTGGTCGCCGGCGGCGTGGAGCTTGGGCTCGACCCGGGCGTAGACCCAGTCCGTGCGGGCGTGCTGGCGGGTGACGTACTCGTCGATGACGGCGTCGCTGGCGACGGCCAGGAGGACGACGAGGAGGATGTAGGGGAGGCCGAAGAGGATGTCGACGATGCGCATCATGACGGCGTCGGTCTTGCCCCCGACATAACCGGAGAGCGCGCCGTAGAGCGTGCCGAGGAAGACCGACAGCGTGGCGGCGGCGATGCCGATCATCAGCGAGATCCCGCCGCCCGTGAGCACGCGGACGAAGAGGCTCCGCCCGAGCAGGTCGGTGCCGAAGAGGTACGGCGCACGCCCGGTCGCCTCGTAGCGCTCGGCCTCCTCCGGGTCCATCTCAGCGGGCCACCACGTCGGCGGGAGGATGCCCGCGGCACGGTTCTGCACGTCGTAGCGCGGGCTGGCGGCGGCGCCGCCGATGCCGGCGACCGAGCCCATCGTCCACGGCAGGCTGCCGAGACAGGCGAGGACCATCACGCCCAGGACGACCAGGCCGAAGACGCCGGCCAGGCTCCGCGTCAGCGGGTTGTCCCGCGTCGGCGGCGGGGCCATGATCGCCGGGACGGCTTGTTCGGGTCCGAGCTTGGGCATGGGTTAGAGAGGATACACGATCGGGGGACGTCAAGCAGACCCGAAAACGCTGTGAAAACGAGCCCGCAGCGCCAGCAAGGGCGGGCACACGGATTCTGCTCGTTTCAACCGTTCACGAGCAATCGAGTTTCTTGTTGCTGTCCGCGTTCGATCGCCGGCCTTCGCTGGCGCTTCGGGCTCGTCTCGGATTGACTTAAGCGCGATCACGATCGAGCTTTGTCCGCCGCTTGGATGAGCGTCTTCACGCGGGCGCGATCGGGGCCGTTGGACCACAGGCCGTCGTGTTTGAACCACGAGCCGACGATGAGCCCGTCGGCGTGCTCGAAAAGCTCGCCGAGGCTGTCGGGGGTGACGCCGCTGCCGACGAGGACGGGGATCCGGCCGGCCGTGCTTTCCGCTCCCCCCACCCCCCCCACCGCCCGGCGGGCCTCGGCGACGTCTTCGACGCGGGTCGGCTTGCCGGTGGCGGCGCCGGTGACGACGACGCCGTCTGCCCCGAAGAACTCGGCGGCCTCCACCGCGTCAGCAAGCGGCACGTCGGCCGTGATCGCGTGCGAGGCGTGCTTCTTCTTGATGTCGCAGAAAATGCGCACGGACTCGGCCCCGATCGACGCGCGGTACCGCAAGAGCGGCCCGGCCTCGGCCTGGGCGAGCAGGCCCTCGTCGGCGACGTGCGCAAAGACGAAGTTCTCGCAGCGGATGAACGGGGCCGGGTTGGCCTCCGCCGTCGCGTGGGCGACGGCGACCGCCTCGCGGTTGCCCCCCGAGAGGATCTGCACGCCGAGGGGGAGCCCCCCCGCCGCCCCGCGCTCCTTCGCCGCCGATTCCAGGACGGCCCAGGCGATGCGCGTCATGCAGGCGACGGTTTCGGGCCCGTGGCAGCCGTGGATATACGGGCGGTCGTGCATGTTCTCGATGATGAGGGCGTCGAACCCCTCGCCGGCGAGCAGGCGGGCCTCGTCGGCGGCACGGCGGACGATCTGGGCGATGGATTCGCCGGACCTGGAATGGCCGGGCGTCCCCGGCAGAGCCCCGACGTGGATCATCCCGATGAGCGATTTCGACCGTCCGAACATGCCGGGCTCCGATGAGTGGTTTTATAAACGGGGCGGCGCGCCCCGTCTCACAAACTTTTTCAGAATACGCATTGAACCGGTCAGGCCCCGGACGCACTCAACAGTAGAACACCAGGTAGACCATGCCGGGCGGAGCTCCGCTTGGCCGCCGCACGCCGCGGCTCACGCAAGGGATACACGACGTGGGGACCAACGCCTTCTTCTCGACGACCTGCTGGACGCTCGTGCGGGGCGCGGGGGTCGACCACTCGGAGCTGGAGAAGCTGCTCCGCGCGTACTGGAGCCCGATCTACGCCTTCATCCGGCGGAAAGGGTACACGGAGCACGACGCGGCCGACCTGACGCAGGAGTTCATGCAGAGCGTCGTGCTGGGCCGCGACCTGGTCGCCAAGGCCGACCCGTCACGCGGGAGGTTCCGGTCGTATCTCAAGCAAGCGCTCCGCAACTTTCTGATCGATCGGCACCGCGCCAAGGTCGCCCGCGGCCCGACGCCGGTGGCGCTGCCGGGGACGGTGCGCGAGCTCGACGCCGACGGACCGGGCGCGGGCGGGCCGGCGGACGAGTCGCCGGAAGCGCGGCGGGCCTCCGATGCGTTCGACCGGCAATGGGCCGCGACGGTGCTCCGGCTCACGCTGCAACGCGTCGAGGCTGAGTGCCTCAACGACGGGCTCGATCGGCACTGGGAGGCCTTCGAGCGGAACATCGTGCGGCCGACGGTGCGGGGCGCGACGCCGCTGCCGCTGGATACGCTGGCCGAGAAGGTCGGCGCGGGGACGGCCGACCAGGCCTCGGCGATGATCCAGACGATCAAACGCCGTTTTCGGCGGACGCTGCGCGAAGTGGTGTTGGAGACGATCGACTCGCCGGACTTCGTCGAAGACGAGCTGGCGACGCTGAAGCGGTTGATGCAGTAGGAAGGCGTGGGGCGTGAGGCGTGGGGCGTGGGGCGTCGGTGTCTGGGATGTTAATCGGCATTCGGAGTTCGGCATTCGGCATTCGCAGAACCGTGCCTTCGTTTGAATCCCGAATGTCCAGCGCCGTCTTGAACAATCATGCCACCTACGCCTCACGCTTGCTTTCTTCGGCTCACCACAATCCGGCCTGCACACCCGCCGCGTTTTCTCGCGCAAGCAGTTCGGCTTTCTTGCTCGGCCCGCCCCAGCGGAAGCCGGCGAGCGAGCCGTCGGCCCGCACGACGCGGTGGCACGGCACGACGACGGCGAGCGGGTTGGCTCCGCACGCCCCGCCGACGGCACGAGCGGCGGCGCCCGGGTCGCTCATCCCGATGCGCTCGGCGATCTGCGTGTACGTCGCCGTCTGCCCCGCGGGGATATCGCGGAGCGCCCGCCACACGCGGCGTTGGAACGGCGTGCCGAGCATGTCGAGGGGCAGCTCGTCGTCCGTCGGCGCGCGGTCGGGATGATCGACGGCCGCGACGGCGGCGCGCGCCCACGCGGCGAGCCGCGGATCGTCGCCCGGCTCGACGCGGGTCCATCCGGCGTCGCCGAATCGGCCGTGGAAATCGGCGACGAGTTCGTCCTCGTTTTCACCGAGGAGGATCGCGCACACGCCGCGGCTGGTCGCGGCGACGAGCACCGGCCCCAGGGACGACTCGGCGAAGGCGACACGGAGCGGCATTGTCTCGGCGGACACGGGCGGGCACGTCTGTTGGACCATGCCGGGAGGATACACGACGAACGACTCGCGAAAGTTAAAATTCTTTTCCGCTGCGGCTCATCGTGGCCGCTATTGCCGCCGCCACAATACGGCATGGCGGAGATCCGCGTGGGCATCTCGGGGTGGACGTACACGCCGTGGCGGGGGAATTTTTATCCTGAGGGGCTGCCGCAGAAGCGCGAGCTGGCGTACGCGAGCCGCCGGTTCAATGCGCTGGAGATCAACGGCACGTTCTACTCGCTGCAGCGGCCGTCGAGCTTCGAGTCGTGGTACGAGCAGACGCCGCCGGGCTTTGTGTTTTCGCTCAAGGGGGGGCGGTACCTGACGCACATGCGGAAGCTGCGCGAGCCGGCGCAGCCGCTGGCGAACTACCTCGCGTCGGGACTCTTGCACCTGCGCGAGAAGCTGGGGCCGATCCTGTGGCAGTTCCCGCCGTTCATGCCGTTCGACGAGGAGAGGTTCGCGCGGTTCTTCGATCTGTTGCCGCACGACACGGGCGAACTGGCGAAGACGGCCAAGCGGCACATGTCGCTGGAGGCCTCGCGGGCGTACCTGGAGGTCGACCAGAACCGGCCGGTGCGGCACGCGGTCGAGTTCCGGCACGAGAGCTTCATGACCGAGCGGTTCGTCGAGCTGCTGCGCGAGCACAACGTGGCGCTGGTCGTCGCGGACGTAGCGAGCAGGTTTCCCACGGCCGAGGACGTGACGGCGGACTGGGTGTATGTGCGGCTGCACGGCTCGCGGAAGCTGTATGTCAGCGGGTACACGCCGCGTGAGATCGAGGCGTGGGCGAAGAAGATCCGCTCGTGGAGCAAGGGGAGCGAGCCGCGTGATGCCAGGCGGATCGACGGCAAAGCCCCGCCGGCGAAGAAGGGACGCGACGTCTTCGTCTTCTTCGACAACACCGACATCAAGCTGAGAGCGCCGGTCGACGCGCGGAAGATGGCCGAGACGCTCGGCGTGGGGCCGGAGACGCCGGTCGGCGAGGTGCTCGATGAGCTGGGGGTCGAGGCGAAAACGTCTCGCCCGAAACGGAAGAAGACGCGGGCGCGGAGACGCAAGGCCGAGTCGGCGTGACGGCGCGACGGCCGGCGGCTCGACGCGGAACCGGTCACGAGCCGAGCTGCTCGGCAAGCCCGACGATGATGCCCTCAGGCCCGCGGATGTAGGCGAGCCGGTACGAGTTGCCGTACCGCATCTCTCCGATGAGCTCGGCCCCGTGGTTGCGCATGCGCGAAACGACGGCGTCGATGCCCTCGACCGCGAACATGAGACGGCGGATGCCCAGCGTGTTCACCGGCGCGTTGACAGGCCCAAACCTCACCGCGCTCGGCGTGTGGAACTTGTCCAGCTCGACGCCCTGGCCGTCGGGCGTCCGCAGCATCGCGAGGGTGGCCCGGACATCCTCGAGCCCGATGAGCGCCCCCACCAACGGCCCCTCGACCACCTGCTCGCCCTCGAACCGAAGGCCCAGTTCGATAAAGAACGCTTTGACGGCCTCGAGATCGTCGACCACGATGAGGACGTTGTCCATCCGTTTGAGCGTCATGATGTCCGCTTGCTCACCACGCGTCGATTTGAATCGAGAAATCAGGGTGACTGGATTCGAACCAGCGGCCTTCTGGACCCAAACCAGACGCTCTACCAAGCTGAGCTACACCCTGGACGCCGGATCGTACGCCGCCTCCGGAGCGGCCGTCCGGGAAGGTCGGCAACGCCTTTTCCCGTCCTCCATCGGCACGCTCGCTCGCGCTCGCGTCTCGCATGAGCGTGTCGACGCCGCGGATCAGTACGGCACTTCCTGGAAGAGCAGCACGCGGCCGCGCTGGCCGGCCTGGGTGACGTTCGAGCGGTCGACGATCATCATGTAGCGCCGTGCGACGCTGGGGACCATCGGGTCGTCGGGGCCGAGGTCGGTGACGTCCTCACGGGTGTAGCCGTGCAGGACGAACCAGACGCAGAAGGTGTCGCTGCGCGTGTTCACGCAGTTGAGCACGGCGCTGGCGATCTGCAGCTTCTCGTCGTAGCCGTCGGCGACGTGGTCGTCCTGGTCGTCGTCGGCGGTGTTGCCGCTGGGGTAGTAGCTGACGCTGTCGACGCCGGGGCGGTTGGTGCTGAGCCAGGCGCTGGGCGGGTCGGCCGGGTCGTGAGCGCCGAGGCGGTCGATGGAATAAGGGTATGGCAGCGTACCGCCGGTGGTCACTTCGCTGTTGGTATTGCGAGCTCCGTAGTACAGCTCGCCGACGGACATGAGCCCGGTGTCCTCACGACCGGCAGGGCCCATGTAGTCAGGAAAACCGAAGGCGACATCGACCCTGCGCGACCGGCCTTGCGAATAAATCGGATCGGTGAAGGGGTAGTCTTTGTCCTTGTCAAGACTGCCCCCATTGGTGTCGCGGAAGTCGAGGAACTCGTTGGCCGCGGCGCCGCGCGGCTCGAGTCGCATCTTGTCGCGGTAGGCGATCAGCGTGGCGGCGATGTCGGCCTCGGCGTCGTGCTTGGCTCGCGGCTGACCGTTGGAATCGTTGTTGGGATCCCAGAAGAGCGTCTCCCAGTCGGCCGTGTTCGTCGTCGGCGAGAGGAGCGGCAGCATCCGGGTCACGGTCAGCGGCGCGGTGTTGATGTTGATCAGGCCGTTGAACGCCGGGGACGAATCCCACACGAACTGACCGCCGGCGGCGTCCGTCGGCCGCCAGAGGTACATCTGATCCAGCACGCCCAGCGCCAACGGCACGCCGAGGCCGACACGCTGGTCGCCCGCCCCCAGATCGAACACGCCGTTCGCATCGGCGTCGTAGAACGGCACGAACCACTCGACCGCCAGGTGGCCGCGGTCGAGGGCGGGGCGCTTGGACATGGAAAGATCCTGATGCCCGAAGCCTTCGAACAGGTCGCCCGCCTGCGGCGAGTAGTAATCCATCGCCAGCGCCAGCGCCTCGCTCAGCGTCGTCCACTGCCGCTCGCGGGTATCCCGATCCAATGCCTGCGAGCTGTTGGTTCCGGGAAACTCGGGGTCGAACGACGGCCCGATGCCCAGCGGCAGGAGCAGGTCGCCGCTGCGGCGGTAGAGCCCCGGCGCGTCGACGGGATCACCCGCGTTGCTCCCGCGCCGCCCGCCGAAGAACGCCTGGACGACCTGCTTCTCGAAGCTCATGCGAGCCCCGGCGTCGTCGAGGCTCATCGTGTCGTCGATGGGCCGGCCGGTGCGGTCCTCGGCCTTGCCGTGGAGGTTGTCGTTCACGACGGCCGTGCTGGTGAGCATGGCCGTGATGTCGGCGTACCAGCCGCTGTCGCGGTCGGTGCCGCTGAGGTTCTTGGATTCGGAGCCGTTCAGGCTGCCGTTGCCGTTCACGCCCAGCCCGGTGTAGGTGGTGTTGCTGCTCAGGTTCGTCGGGGAGACCTTGGCCTCGACGCACCAGGGCGGCAGCACGCCGTGCTTGTTGCTCCAGTCCCACCCGGCCCCCCCCGTCGGCTCGTTGGGGCGGAAGAACGACGCCCACTGCACGACGGCCGCGTCGTCGTCGTTGATGTCCGTGCCGTCGATATCCTCGTTGCCGCTCAGCCGATCGGCGAGATGGAAGCCGTCGTCGATGGGCGAGCGCATCCGGTCCAGCATCAGGTCGTTGCTCTGCTTGTTGATGGTGCCCGTGTCGTCGCCGGTGACGCTCGACCGCATGACGCGCCAGAGGTAGACGACGTCGCGGGCCGGCGTGGTGGTGTCGGGGAAGAGGTCGACGGGGTTGGGATCGACGATGTGGTTGAACTCGCGCTCGCTGCTGCTGCTGGAGATGATGGTGAGCGGGCCGGTCTGCACGGCGTCGGTCCCGAACTGACGGCTGGCCCAGTTGTCGAAGAAGTTCTGGATCGAGGGATCGCCCGCGCCGATGCCGCTGGCCGCCGCCAGACGGTTCTTGAAGTCGTTGGGGTTGGCGACGGCGAAGAAGACGCGGGTCTCGCGTGCGTCGAGCTTGATCGCCGCCGTGCCGCCCGCGTTGTCCACCCGCACGAGCGGGAAGATATGACCGGCGTACTCGATGTAGTACAGATCGGGGCCGAAGTTGTTGGAGAGATCGATCGGCACGTCGAAGGGGTTGTTGACCTGGAAGGCGATCATCTCGCCGATGTAGTCCGGGTTTATCGGGTCGTTGTCGCCGTTGATGGTGATCATCGCACTCGGATCGTCGGGCGCGCCGTCCATGTTGGCGTCGGGGAAATCGGTGTCGCCGCCGTTGGACGGCGGCGTGTCGACGTAGAACGTGAGCCGCGAGGCCTCGACGAGGAACGGCTGCGGCTCGACGCCGAAGAGGTTCACACGACGGGAGCCCTTCAGCATGGTCGAGTTGGTGGCGAGCTGGCTATCGCCGAGACGCATCTCCGTCCACGGGTAGTTGTCCGCGTTCGCCGGCGAAAAATCCTGGTCGACCACGAGCGAGACGGGCGTGGGGTCGATCTGGTCGTCGGCCGAGTCGCGCAGATTGATCGCCATCTGAGCCGCGATGCGGTAGGCGAGCTCGGCACTGTTGGCATAGCTGAGCGTCTTGTACTTGTCGTAGTCGGTATTCCCCGCGTCCCAGAACGCCTGCACGTCCGACGCGAACTGCTCGTTCACGAACGGCAGCAGCGCGTTGGCGTACCGCCGGAACAGTTCGTTGAGCTTGTTCTTCTCATCGGTTGCCGGATCCGCCGACGCGTACGCCCCCGTGATCAGCGGCGTCGCGTTGAGCGCCTGCTGGGTCAGCACCGAGCCGTCCGCACCCGCCGGCCCCAGCACGCTCGCGGGGATCCGCCGGCTCTTGCTCAGCGTCGTCAGAAACTTCCGCACGTCCGCGTGATACCCCAAGAGCGCCCGCTGGTAATCCACGGCCCGCGCCCCCGCCGACTGCGGGTCGACGTCGCGGCCGAGCGTCTCGATCGCCAGGCGGCGGTTGTCACGCAGCGGCCCGAAACGGTCATACGGATCGCCCCTGGTGTCGCCCAGCAGCTCGCCCGTGGCGGCCTCGAGGGCCGAGCGCGTGTCCGGGTTGTTGATGCCGTTGAACGTCCGCAGCTCCAGCTCGTCGCCGGGGCCGAAGGGCACGCCCATGAGGGCGCCGGTCCCCGGCATGCCCGATGAGCTACCGCCGGCCAGGTTGCTGCCCAGGGCGTAGTACCACACCGAGCGGTTATCGCCGAAGGCCGTCGCCAGCGACATCGGCGTCGCGGTGAAGTCCGGGCTCGTCGGCAGCAGCGAGAGCTCGCGGAGGTAGCGGATGCCCATGTAGGCGCTACGGCCCACCTCGTCGGCGACCGTGCGGTCGTACGCCTTGTAATAATCGCTCTCGCCCGTGCCGCGCGGCTGGTTGATCTCGTCGTACGCCCCGCCGAACTCGTCGTACGCCCACTCCATCGTCAGCAGACGGCGGAGATCGACGCTCGACGGGTTCTCGCCCACCATGAAGCGGGCCGGGGAGAGCGCCGGCATATCCTGGCGCGTGGTCGGATCGCCCACGAGGTCGCCGGCGGTGTTGACGTTGATCAGGCCCGAGAGGTCGATGATCCGCACGGCGGCGAAGTAGCGCGTCCGCCCGCCGTCGCCGGGGATGATCCGCTTCACGTTCAGCGGGTCGCTGGTGTCGGTCAGCTCGGTCCACACCGAGTCGAGGAAGCCGTCGCCGTCGGCGTCGGCCCAGTTGTTGAGCAGGTAGTCGGGGTCGCCGGGGTTGTGCTGCGTGTCGACCGCGGGGCGGAAGAGCCCCTCCTGGTTGGTCGACCAGTCGATGGGGAAGAAGTAGTCGCCGGTGACGGTCGCCGACGTGTCATAATCGTCGTGGCGCGAGGTGACCTCGACGGGCCTGCCGAACTGCTGCGGCACGTTGCCGCGTGTGCGGCGGCTCATGCGGTAGATCTTGCCGCTGATCCCGTCGACACCCGCCGGCACGCCGAAATCGTTGCGCAACAGGCCCAGGTTCGCCGGCAGGCCGTCCGGCGAGACGATCGAGAGGTGCGCCCAGTCGGTGCGGTCCTGGTAGGCGTCGGGCCCGGTGAACATCCCCGCGGCGTCGGAGAACGTCAGGTACTCCGGCGTCGTCGAGGCCAGCCACGGGTCGCTCATCCGCCGGTTGTCGGCCGTGATGCCGTTGGAGGCGTTATTCGCGGTTGCATCAATCGGCCGGGAATACGTCCCCACCGCGTTGAACATCAGCCCCGGGTACATGGTGCGGAGGCGGAGCTGGTCGGCCTCGCGCGAGCCGACGCGCGTCCGCGGGTCGGTCGAGGGGTAGTCGTAGGACTCGCGCACGAGCACGTTGGTCGCCGAGGCGCCGGAACCGAGGCGCTGCACGCCCGTCGCCGTCACGTCATCGGCCATGATGCCGTTGAGGTAGTCGCCGATCGCGCGGGCCTGCTCGTCGATCCGCGAGCCGGTCTTGAGCGCGGCGCTGGCGTAGCGGTCGGCGCGGCCGACGGTCGTGTACACCACCGCGATGATCGCCAGGAGCGCCAGCACCGCGACGACCATCAGCAGCACGGTGCCGCGGTCGCGCGCCGCCGAGGCGGCTCGGGGCGCGGCGGCGTGTGGGTTGGAGGTTTTCTGCGTCTTCATGCCGGACTCCCGCCGCGTGTGCGCCCCCCCGCCCCCCGCCCCCCACTTCCCTTCTTTGTTCCCCGTCACCACTTCGATCTGTCCGCCTGCCGGAGCGGTCAGTACTGCGCCGCCTCTCGCCGCTCGGGCAGCTCCACGACAAACTGGAACGTCCGCTCGGTCGTCGGGTCGGCCGGATCGGTCAGGCTCATCGTGATCCGCAGCAGCTTGGGCCAGGGCCAGTCGCGCGTCCCCGCGCCCTGGTAGGTCGGGTCGAGGTACCCGAAGTACGAGTACAGCGTCGCCGGCGGCAGGCCGTTGTCGCCGTACGCCTCGCCGTGGATCAGCTCGCTGGGGACGATATCTTCTTTTGTGTTCCCGTCGGGGGGCGGAGCGTGGTTGTACGCCGGGTCGTACGGCTGCAGGCCGTTGTACATCACCGCCGAGTCGCGCGCGAACGTCTCGCTCGCCGCGGGCGGCAGGTCGGTCTGCGGCAGGCCATCCAGATACGGCTTGGCGACGACGCGGTCGGGCGAGCCATTGCTGCGATCGATCACGCCGTCGCCGTTGACGTCGACCCAGCGCTCCAGCCCGTGCCAGATAATCTCCCCCGGCGGGCCGCCCACGTCGCTCGGCGACGACCGCGGCGGGTGCGCAAGGCCGAACGACCACTCGACGATGAACTCCGTGCACGCCGGCACGAAGTTCGACGAGGCGAGCATCATCTGGTCGGCCCGCTGATATTCCTGGTTGAGCGCGCCGCGGTTCTGGGGGTTGCGCGTCCCCAGCAGGTTCGGCGGCACGCGCTCGCAGTGCATCCGGTAGCCGTTGTTCCGGTTGGCGTACAGCCCGTCCGACCATGTCGGCAGGGCGTACTTCATCCAGAACTTCATCCGCGTCAGCGACGAGTTGTTCGAGACGAAGCCCGGCGTCGGCTGGAACGAGATCGCGCCGCTGCCGCTGGGATCGTCCAGATCCGGCCGCCAGACGTAGCCGTTGCCCGCGACGAGGTTCGGCGAGACCTCGTCGAGCACGACCGCGCGGACCTCGGCGAGGGTGGTGGTGGCGATGTCGACCACGCCGCAGGCGAAACCCGGCCGCCGCACCGCGTCGTCGGCCCACCGCGCCGTCTGCGACGGCTTGGTCGGCGCCTCCAGCAGGCGGAAGATGCTCGGGCACGCGGGCTGTCCGGCGATCTGGTAGTCGTTGTCCGTGCCGTCGCGCACGTGCGCGTTGAACCCCGGCTTGGGCTGCGGCGAGGGCTGCGTGAGCAGCGTGACGTGCCGGAGCAGCGTCCAGTCCGCGGCGTACTGATTCGGCCCCGGGGAGCCGAAGCCCGGCGCGCTGTTCTGCGGCCCGTTGCGGTCGGACTGCCGCTCATCCTCGACCTCGATCAGCCGCGTGTTGGCGTCGTCGGCCCAGCTCAAGCCGTGCCCGTAATAGATCCGCGCCTGCGAGGCCGTCGCGATCGCGTCGGCGCTCGCCCCCTGCCGCTTGCTGACAAACGACCCGTCGGCGAAGAACAGGAGCTGGTCGATGCGGCGCGGCCGCGTGGTCTCGACCGGCGCGTCGGCCGAGAGCGCGATCGGCAGGCCGTTGTTGGTGTGGTCCGGATTGTGGTACTCGTCGGCGCGTTCGTTGACGATCACCAGGAACCCGCCGCGGCTCATGCCGGCGATGTCCTCGCGGATCTGCCGCTCGATCAACGCCGCCGACTCGTTGAGGCGGCTGACCTTCGTCCCGACGCGCACCGTCTGACCCGCCGCCGAGAAGACCCGCGCAAGCCCCACCGCGATCAGCGCCACCGCCCCCACGGCGATCAGCATCTCCAAGAGCGTGAAGGCTCTCGTACGAGCCGCGAGCGGAAGCGAGCGGGCCGAAGAGCCCGTTTGCGGCACTTGATGAAGCAAGCGTCCGTTCATCACTTCACCTCCGTCACGAGGACCGCCGCGGGGATCTGCGGCGTGAACACCACCTGCACCAGCGCGTCGTCGTACTTGTCGCCGTTGACCGTGACGGGGTTCCCGTCGGCCATCGTGCGCGTCAGCGTCGTCGGGACCGGCGGGTCCACGCGCACGTAGCGACGGCCGCCCTCTTCGCCCGACTCGATCACCGTGTAGATGTTGCCGAGGTTGTCGACGAGCTTCTGCCCGATCTGCGAGGCCAGCCGAACGCGGTCGTCGTACATTGGCTTCGCGTACGTCGCGGACCTGAAGTAGAGCCGGTCGCGGACGGGGGGCTCGGTGCTCGCGTTCTGCGAAGAGAGGTACTCGCGGAACTCGACGCCGATCGTGATCGGCCGCGAATACGCCTCAGACAGGTCGCCGACGGGGCGCTCGCCGTACGTGCCGTCGAGCGTCGGCAGGCCGTCGATGTCGACCGCGACGGGCGCGCGCCGCTCGCTGGCGGGCGCGGTCTCGTCGGTGAGCGCCTCGATCAGCGAGAGGCTGCCGGTGAGGCGGATGCGCGGGTCGAGCCGGCGGACGAAGATCGCCGCACGGACCCGCTGGCCTCGCGACACGCGGCCCGTTCCAACCGGCACGCCGTTAGCGTCCACGATGACGTTGCCGTTGCCGTCGACCTCCCATTCTTCAACCTCGCGCTCGGTATCACGACTGAAATCCAACGGCACGCGCTGCAGCGCGACGTCCCACACGTACTGCGGCTCGCTCAACGCCCCCCCCCCGCCCTCACCGATCGACGGGTACAGCCGGCTCGTCAGCGGGATCGAGAGGTGCTTCTCCGGATTGCTCCCGTCCTCAACGCCGACTATCACCGGCCATGGCGTGTAATTCGGGCCCGAGCCCTCGCTCTCTCGCACAGGGGGCACGTACCACTCGCCGAAGCCGAAGCCCGGCACGCTCGATGAGCCCTCTTCCCACATCGGGCCGTTCTGTTTCTCCTGCAACTCCCACAGCGGCGTGAGCATCGTGCCGGTGAACGTCGGCGAAAACTCGCCGCCGGCATGTGCGGCGTTGCTCAAATCTAAAAACCACGGCACGCCGGTGTTCTTCCGGTCGGTGATGAGCGAGCCGAGGCTGACGCCGGTGAGCTGCGCCTTGGCCGAGTCGATCGCCAGCACGCCCATCGTCGTGTCGAGGCTCTGCCGCTGGTCGCGGATGACCACGGGGAAGAGCGCCCCGATGCCCAGGAGCCCGAGCCCCAGGATGAGCACGGCCACGAGGATCTCGATGAGCGAGAAAGCTCGTTTGCGCTGCATCACTGCACCTCCGGCTGGACGTTGACCGCCATCGGCAGGCCGCGGTATTGATCGATGACGTACAGGATCGACTGCGGCGAGTCGCCCCGCTCCACCGAGTCGATGACGCCGCTGAAGTTGGTGTCGCCGTAGATCCAGTTGTTGATGTACGCCGCGTTGGGCGTCGAGCTGCCGCGCGACGCGACCAGCAGCTTGTCCTGCGACTCGTCGAACGTGTAGAGACAGCCCGTGTCGGCGTCGATCGTCCCGCCGATCGCCGAGGCCAGCGCCGGCTCCTCGTAGAGCGCAAGCTGCATCACCGGCCGCGCCAGGATCGTGTCGGTCGACTCGTCGCCGAGGAGCTGCCGCCGCTCGACGTCGCCGGATCGGCGCATCACCACGCGGACAAACTCGGCGTAGTCGTCGTAGGTCTCGGGGTTCATCCACTTCTGCGCGTTCGACGCCGGGCGCCACGACGCGGCGACGACCGGGTCGAGCACCAGCGCCTCGCGGCCGCTGGTCACCAGCGTCCCCGTGCCCCCGGCGAAGCGCACCATGAACGTCTGGCGGCTCTCGCCCGCGCCCTCCTCGTGCTTATAAAAGCCCGTCTCGGGGAAGATCCAGTTGCCGGTGTCGGCGGCGTTGGAGGAGGTGTACGCCGCGCTGTCGCCGTACCACTCCTGGTTGCGGAACGAGTTGGCCGGCGCGTACGCGCGGACCATCCACCCCTTGGGCATCTGCACCGGCTCGGAGGCCCGCATCGGCACGAAGACGTCGCGGATCGTGTCGCCGCCGCCGTCGCGGAGCTGCGCGACCTTCACGCACGGCACCATCGCAAACCGCCCGCCCCGTCCGGAGGACCTGTCGGGCGTGTAGAAGAACACGACCGCCACGTCCTCGCCCGAGCCCGACCGCACCGCCGCGGCCCGCCCCAGCCGCATCGCCGACTGCAGCGACGTCCGCGCCCGCGACGCCTCCGACGAATCGATCATCGCCCGGAACCCCGGCAGCGCGATGCTCACCAGGATCACCATGATGATGATGACCACCAGCAGCTCGGTGAGCGTGAACGCCCTTGATAGCTCGGCTTTGGTGGCACCGGTTGGGGTGGCCAGACCGGTGCGTGGGCGCACCCGCTGCTGCAAACTCGTGTTCATCATGGCCCCACCTCCACGATGTCGTCGTCGGCCGAGGGATCGCGCTCGCCCGCCTGGGTAACACCGCCCACCTCGCCGCCGAGACCGGGGAAGGGTTTGAGGCCCTCATCGGTCAGACCGTCCGGCCCGAGGCTGACGATCGCATACCGCGCCGAGCGCAGCGCCATGTTCTGAAGTGGGTCGCCCAGCAACCGAGGCGCGTAAAACTCCATGTCGTTGTCCGGCGTACCGCGATTATCGGGCTTACCGCGCCACGCGTAGTACCGCAGCGGGTTGCCCCAGCGGTCGAGGAAGCGGTGGACGTTGTTCGGCTCGTTGGTGAGGCGACGCCGGTCGCGCTCCACGTCGGTATACGGCCCGTAGACGCGCCCGCTCTTGCTGAACGTGCCGTCGCGTGAGACCTCGGTCATCCCCGGCCCGTCCTTGCCGTCGATCTCCGCCGGCAACACGCCCGTGAGGTAGTACGCCAGCGACAGCTCGCTGTAGTGCGGCTTGCCCAGCGAGTCGGCCGTGCCGTACGCCAGGAACGTGTTGTCGCGCACCGCGACCTTGTCCCCGTTGCCCGCCGGGTCGACGCTGTCGTCAACCAGCGGCACATCAAAGCCGAAGTCGCTGTGGAACTGCTCGCAGGCGAGCTTCATCGCGTTCACCGCCGCCCGCTCGGCCGCCTCGCGCCCCGTCGCCATCGCGTGCGAGAGCGCCACCAGCGCCAGCGACGCGAGCAGCGCGATGATGATCACCACCACCGCCACCTCGATGAGCGTGAAGCCTCTCCCTCCTCGCCTTTGGTGGCTCGGCTCTCCGAGCCGAGCGCGGGCGCACGGGTTTACGTTCGCCCACGCACCGATCTGGCCCCCCCGATCGGTGCCACCAAACCAGATTTGCCCGCCGGCCTGCCTCACACCGCACCTCCGCCCGTGAGGGACTCGATCATCGCGACCAGCGGCACGAACATCGCCACCACGATGCCGCCCACCACCACGCCCAAGACCACGATCAGCATCGGCTCGATCAGCTTGATGAGCCCCTGCACCTCGACCTCCACCTCCTCGTCGTAGTTGTTGGCGATCTTCATCAGCATCGAGTCCAGGTCGCCCGTCTCCTCGCCGACGTCGATCATGTTCACCACGATCAGGTCGCACACCTTGCTCTCACGCAGCGGCTGCGCGAACGACTCGCCCTCGCGGATCGAGTCGTGCACCCGGTCCATCGCCTTCTCGAAGACGTGGTTCCCCGACGTGTCCCGCGTGATCAGGATCGCCTCCAGGATCGGCACGCCCGCGGCGATCAGCGTCCCCAGCGTCCGCGAGAAACGCGCCGTCAGGCTCTTGCGCGTCAGCCGCCCGAAGATCGGCATCCAGAACAAGAGCGTGTCCAGCACCGCGCGTCCCGGCTTGGTCTTCCGCAGGAACTTGATCCCGAAGAAGATGATCGGCGGGGCGAAGAGGATCCACACCGCGCCGGGGTAGCTCTGCCCCGCGTTGCCGCCGGCCATCCAGCGGCTGGTGTCGATCAGGATCTTGGTCAGGATCGGCAGCGCCACGCCGAAGTCGCGGAAGATCTCCTCGAACTTGGGGATGATGAACACCATGATCAGCGACACGATCGCCGTCGCGACGATGATGACCGCGATCGGGTAGATCATCGCGCCCTTGACCTTGCGCTTCAGGCTCTGGGCCTTCTCCATAAACTCGGCCAGGCGCTGCAGGATGATGTCGAGCACGCCGCCGATCTCGCCGGCCGAGACCATCTTGGTGTACAGGCGGTCGAAGGCCTTGGGGTGTTTGGCCATTGCCTCCGAGAGCGCCGAGCCCCCCTCGACGTCCTCGCAGACCTCCTGCAGGACGCTCTTGAGCTTGCCCGGCTTCTGCTGGCTCTCGAGGATCTGCAGCGAGCGCAAGAGCGGCAGGCCCGCGTCCTGCAGCGTCGAGAGCTGCCGCGTGAAGAGCGTGAGCTGCTTGGCCTTCACGCCGCCGAAGGACAGGTTGAGGTCCTTGCCCTTCTTGGCGCGCTTCTGCTTGCCCGCGGCCTCGGCCTGCTGCTGCTTCTTGCTCGCCTTCTGCTCGCGCACCGACGTCGGGAAGAAGCCCTGGCTCTTGATCCGCTGGATCGCCTCCTCCGGCGTGCCGGCGTCCACCGTCCCCTTCTGAGGCTTGCCCGACGCGTTCAACGCTTCATACACGAACGTGGCCATGGTTGATCCTCTGATCGGGGTCCGGGTTCCGGGGCTCGGGTTCCGGGTCAAGGCCCGGCCAGCGCCGCCCGCGGTTCGTCCGCACCCGCTTTTGTCCGCCGCTCCTCGTCCTACTCGAACACGTTGTCGGGTGTCTTACCCGGACCCCGGAACCCGAGCCCCGGAACCCGGAACCCCCCAATCAGTCCTCTTCCGCCAGCGTCTCGCGCACGACCTCGTCGATCGTGGTCTGCCCGTCGTAGATCGCCAGCAGGCCGCTCTCGCGGAGCGTCCTCATGCCGAACTTGCGGGCCTGGTCGCGGATGACGTTGGTGCTGGCGCTCTTCATCACCATCTCGCGGATGGTGTCGTTCATCACCATGATCTCGTAGATCGCCGTCCGCCCG
Source organism: uncultured Phycisphaeraceae bacterium (assembly GCA_964652945.1). Classification (GTDB taxonomy): domain Bacteria; phylum Planctomycetota; class Phycisphaerae; order Phycisphaerales; family UBA1924; genus CAZZDW01. The sequence goes on along the minus strand of CAZZDW010000037.1, from coordinate 5,987 downwards.
CGGTACCCCGAGCCGTGGCAGTTGTCGCAGCCGCGCCCGCGGAAGAACTGCTTGCCGCGGATGTCGTCGGGCATGAGGGCCAGCTCCATCAGCTCCTCCTCACGCGGCTCGTACGCCTCTTTACATTTCGTGCAGATCGTCCGCACCAGCCGCTGCGCGACGACCCCCTCGATCGTCGCCGTCAGCAGGAACGGCTCGACGCCCAGGTCCACCAGACGCAGGATCGACGACGGCGCGTCGTTGGTGTGCAGCGTCGTCAGCACGAGGTGGCCCGTCAGGCTCGCCTGCACCGCGATGATCCCCGTCTCCAGGTCGCGGATCTCGCCGACCAGGATCACGTCCGGGTCCTGACGCAGGAACGAGCGGAGCAGGCGGGCGAACGTCGTCTCCGTCTCGTTGTTGACCTGGCACTGGCACAGGCCGTCGATGTCGTACTCGACCGGGTCCTCGGCGGTGAGGATCTTGGTCTCGATGTCATTCAGCGCGGCAAGGGCCGCGTACAGGGTCGTCGTCTTGCCCGAACCCGTCGGCCCGGTCACGATCACGATGCCGTTGGGCTTGTTGATCAGCCGGCTGAACTTTTCCAGGTCGTCGTCGCGCAGGCCCACGCGGTCGAGGCTCAGCTTGACGTTGGAGCGGTCGAGGACGCGCATCACCACGCTCTCGCCGTGCATCGTCGGCAGCACGCTCACACGCAGGTCGACCGGCGCCCCGCCCACCGTCAGCTCGATGCGCCCGTCCTGAGGAAGCCTTCGCTCGGCGATATCCATCCCCGCCATGACCTTGATGCGGCTGGTGATCGACGGGCCCAGGTGCTTGGGCGGCGGGACCATCTCGTACAGGACGCCGTCGATGCGGTACCGCATCTTGAACTCGTCCTCGAAGGGCTCGAAGTGGATGTCGCTGGCCCGGTCCTTGATCGCCTGGAGGAGGACCAGGTTGAGCAGCTTGATGACCTTGTTGTCGTCGGCCGCGTCGAGGGCCGCCTCGATGTCGATCGAGGCCCCGCTCCGCCCCGAGAGCGACTTGAACTTCTCGTCCGTCGCCAGGGCCGACATCACCTCGGCCATCGACTCGCTCTTGGAGTAGTGCTTCTTGATGAGCCGATCGATCTCGGCCGAGTCGGCGACGACGGCGTCGACGTTGAACCCCAGCAGCAGCCGGAGGTCGTCGACGGCCCGGAAGTTGTCCGGGCTCTTCATCGCGATCTTGACCCGCCTGGACCGGGGGTTGTACTCGATCGGCACGACCTGGTAGGTCTGCACCGTCTCGGCCGCGAGCGACTCGCGGACCTCGTCCTCCAGCTCCTTCTTGGACAGGTCGACGTAGGCCATGCCCGCCTGACCGGCGAGGGCTTCCTGGATGTCCCGCTCCGTGCAGTACCCCAGCTCGACGAGGATCTGCCCGATCGGCGCCTTGCGCGTCTTCTGAACGGCCAGCGCCTCGTGGACCTTCTCACGGCTCACCTTGCCGAGCTTGGTCAGCACGCGGCCAATCTTTCGGCCCTTCAGTTCCGCCGGATCCACGGTCACACTCGCCATCATCCACTCCTACGTGCTGCGCATCACGTAACGTGCTGAGTCTACAAGAAGATATCGCACGCGGCACCCCCCCGGTTGCACCTGCAACCCGCAAAGACGCCGCGAGAACCAATACGACACTGGTTTATTGACTCGTATAAAACGCTATCAAACAAACCTTTTCAGGGTCAGGCCTTGCCTTCCTCGTCGTCGAGGTCGAGGTCGGCGCGGCCGATGGTTCGGCCGAGCTTGTGGACCTTGTCGCGGAGCGAGCCGCGGTCCTTGCCCTTGTCGACCATCTCCTCGGCGCTGATGACCCCCTTGCTGTACAGGTTCCACAGGTGGTCGTCGAGGAGCTGCATACCGAACTTTTTCCCAGTCTGGATCATCGAGTCGATGCGGAAGGTCTTGTTGTCGCGGATGAGGTTGGCGATGGCGGGGGTGACGACCAGGAACTCGTAGGCCGCGACGACGCCGGGGCTGTCGATCCGCGGCAGCAGCGCCTGGCTGAGCACGCAGATCAGGGCCGTCGAGAGCTGGATGCGGATCTGGTTTTGTTGGGTGACGGGGAAGGCGTCGACCACGCGGTCGATCGTCTTGGCGGCGCCGGTGGTGTGCAAGGTCGCGAAGACCAGGTGGCCCGTCTCGGCGGCACGGATCGCCGCCTCGATCGTCTCCAGGTCGCGCATTTCACCGACCAGGATCACGTCCGGGTCGGACCGGAGCACGCGGCGGAGGGCCTCGCCGAACGAGGGGACGTCGCTGCCCACCTCGCGCTGGTTGACGATCGATTTCTTGTGGTGGTGGTAATACTCGATCGGGTCTTCCATCGTCACGATGTGCCGATCGAAGCTCATGTTGATGTAGTCGATCATCGTCGCCAGCGAGGTCGTCTTGCCCGAGCCGGTCGGCCCGGTCACGAGGAACAGGCCGCGCGGACGCCGGACCAGCTCGCGGATGATCTCCGGCAGGCCGATCTGCTCGAACGTCAGGAGGCGGTTGGGGATCTGACGGCAGACGATCGCCAGGTCGCCGCGTTGGCGGAAGATGGAGACGCGGAAGCGGGCGGCGTCGCCGTAGGCGAAACCGAAGTCGCAGCCGCCCATCTCCTGCAGCTCCTGCTGGGCCCGCTCGGGCGTGATCGCCTTCATCAAGGAGACCATGTCCTCGGAATCGAGGACCTTGGTGTTGAGGTCCTTGAGGTGGCCGTGCAGTCGCAGCGTGGGGCGGCGGTTGACGGTCAGGTGCATGTCGCTGGCGCCGAGGCGGACGACACTGTCGAGCAGACGATCGATCTGGATGCCGGACATGGGGGATCCTCAAATGGCAAATAGCAAATAGCCAAAGAGCAAATTCGAACCAGTACGAGAAGGTCCGCTCATTGCCTGTTGTTTATTTGTTCTTTGCCTTTCATTTGCTATTTGGCCCTTTGCTCTTTGCTATTTCCCGCGGCGGCTCTTTGCCGCTATTCGCCGAGACCTTCGACCTGCGTCGACCTCGCGACCTCGGCGGGGGTCGTCGTGCCCTTGAGGCACTTGATCTTGCCGTCTTCGACGAGCGGGCGCATGCCGTTGGCCAGGGCGGCCTTGCGGACGTCGGTGATCGCCGCCTGCGCGAAGGCCAGGTCGCGGATCTCGGCGTTCATCGTCATCATCTCGAAGATGCCCTGACGCCCCTTGTACCCGGTGCCGTTGCAGGCGTCGCACCCGACGGCCTTGTGGACCCGCCCCTCCGCCTCGTTCCGGCTGATGCCGACCAGGCCGAGGTACTTCGGGTCCGGGTTGTCGTCGACCGCCTTGCAGTTTTTGCACAGGACACGGATGAGCCGCTGGGCCATGATCGCCTGGATCGACGAGGCGACGAGGAACGGCTTGACGCCCATGTCGACCAGGCGGGTGATCGCCGAGGGGGCGTCGTTGGTGTGCAGCGTCGAGAAGACCAGGTGGCCGGTGAGCGCGGCCTGGATCGCGATGTCGGCGACCTCGCGGTCGCGGATCTCGCCGACCAGGATCACGTTGGGCGCCTGGCGCAGCATCGTGCGGAGGATGCTCGAGAACGTCAGCCCGATCTTGTCGTTCACCTGGCACTGGTTGATGCCCTGGAAGTTGTACTCGATCGGGTCCTCGGCGGTGATGATCTTGCGGTCCGGCGTGTTGAGCACGTCGAGCGCCGAGTAGAGCGTCGTCGTCTTGCCCGAACCCGTCGGCCCCGTCACCAGGAAGATGCCGTTGGGACGGCGGATGATGCGGTTGAAGGTCGCGAGGTTGTCCTCCTCGAACCCGAGGTTGATCAGGCCGATCTTCACCGCGTCGGCGCGCAGGATACGCAGCACCACGCTCTCGCCGTGGTACGCCGGGCAGGCCGAGACGCGGAAGTCGACGGTCCCCTCGTCGACCGGCAGCTTGATGCGCCCGTCCTGCGGCACGCGCTTCTCGGCGATGTTCATCCCCGACATCAGCTTGAGACGCGACAAGAGCGCGTTCTGCATGCGCTTCGGCAGGTTGTCGCGCTCCATGCACACGCCGTCGATCCGGTAGCGCAGACGCACCCGGTCGGCCATCGGCTCCATGTGGATATCCGAGGCCCGCATCTTGACGGCCTCGGTCAGGATCCGCGTGCAGAGCTTGACGATCGGGGCGTCCTCGGCCTCCTTGTCGATCGACTTGTCCACCGACCGATCGACCGAGCGGTCCACCGAACGGTCGATCGTGCGGTCGATCGACTCGGTGACCAGGCTCTGCCCCGGCGCGACGCCCTTGTCCTTGGGGGGCTCGGGGGCGATGAGCGAGCCCTGGCCGACGTTGCCGCCGGTGCCGGGGGCTTTGAGTTTGGTGTCGATGTAGTTTTTGATCTGTGAGCGGGCGGCCAGCCGCGGATCGACCTCGCAGTTGAGGCGGAACCGGAGCATGTCGAGCAGTTCGAGGTCCATCGGGTCGTGGATGATGAGCTGGAGCCTGCCGCCGGCCTTGGAGAGGGGCAGGATGAGGTGTTTTTTGATGAGCTCTTCGGGGATGATTTTCGGGTCGACTTCGGACGCCGCGGAGGAGACGGAGAGGTCGACGAACTCCATCCCGAACTGGTTGGCCAGGGCCTTGGCGACCTGGTCTTCCTTGACGACGCCCAGCTCGATGAGGGCCTCGCCGGTGCGTTTGCCGGTGGAACGGGCCTTGGCGACGGCCTCGTCGATCTGCGGCTGGGTCGCCATCCCCCAGGCGACCAGGATCTCACCGATTTTCTTGCGGGATCGTGCCATGAGAAGAGTCGGGTCTCGGGGTCCGGGGCTCGGGTTCCGGGTCAAATCAGGAAACAGGACAGAAGATCACAGCCAGCACGGATGGTAGCGTCAGACGAGCAGCGGTGCGGGCACAGATGACGTAAACTGAGTGCTGGCAAGAGTTTTCTTTCGTGGCACAGGCGTCCCGCCTGTGCGGCCGGTGCGTGGGTGAACTTGAACACAATCTTCTCGATGAACGCCTCCAACCCACAGCATCCCATCCAATCACTCCCGCCCGGGACGCCCCCTCACCGCCCCGGCTCACAGGGTGGTCCCCGCCGCCTGCTCATCACGGCCGGGCCGACGCAGGAGCCGATCGACGCGGTGCGGTTTCTCGGCAACCGTTCGTCGGGGCGGCTGGGGATCGCGCTGGCCGAGGCGGCCGCGGGACGCGCACGCAGCGCACACACCGCCCGCTGGCGGGTGACGCTGCTGCTCGGACCGACCGCGCTGTCGCCTACCGATCCGCGTGTTTGCGTGCATCGGTTCCGCACGACGGCCGAACTCCAGCGGCTTCTGGCCGAGCACGTTTCGGCGTGCGACGTGCTCGTCATGGCGGCGGCCGTGGCGGACTACACCGTGCAGCTTCCCCCACGTACCGGTCTGCTCCCCCCCGCGGGTGCCACCAAAATCCGGCGCGGCAAAGAGCCGATCACCCTCACGCTCGTCCCGACGCCGGACCTGCTGGCGGGGGTCGCCGCGGCGAAACGCCCCGATCAACTCTTCGTCGGCTTCGCCCTCGAACCCGAGGACCGCCTGCTCGACTCGGCCCGCGAGAAACGCCGCCGAAAGGGCGTCGACCTCATCGTGGCCAATCCCTTAGAGACCATGGACGCGCCGACGATCCGGGCCACGCTGGTGTCGGCGAGTGCAGAGATCCCTCTGCCGCCCGACGGCAGGCCGGTGCCGAAGGAGGTCTTCGCGGAGTTGTTGCTGGATGTGATTGATCGGCATTCGGCAACCGGCATTCGGCATTCGGTGTCCACTCCAGACACCGACGCCTGATTTACTTCCCCCCCTCGATCGCCTGCTTCTTTTCCTCTTCGGTCATCGGCGGCGGGGGCGGCGTGCCCGCCGAGCCGATCGTGCCGCCGCCCGGCGTGGTCAGCTCCGCCAAGATCTGCGGCACGCGGTCCGCCGGGTACGACCGATACACCTTCCCCGTCCGGCAGATCAGCCGCCCCCCCGCCACC